>JAGWRZ010000021.1 GCA_028876365.1 Acidobacteriota bacterium
AGGCGTGTACGAGCACGTCGACGCGCTCTCGCCGGGACGGCGGAAGAACCTGCTCGAGCACGAGGAGGACGCGCGCACCTCGAAAGAGCTCGCGACGATGCGGCGCGACCTCGAGCTCGACTGCGACCCGGCCGAGCTCGTTCTCGCGCCGCCGGACCGCTCGGAGCTGCGCGAGATGTTCCGGCGGTTCGAGTTCCGCGGGCTCCTCAACCGCATCGACACGCTCGACGAGGCGGTTCCGGCGGCTGCGCGGATCGTTGCCGGCACGGGCGCCCGATGGGAGGCCGTCGGCGGTCTCCCGAAGCTCGACGGTGTCGTAGCGGTCGCGGTGGCGGACGATCGCGTCGCGGTCGCCCGCGAGGGCGAGCCGGTCCTGGTCGCTCCACTCCCACGAGACATGGCATCGGCTCTTCGCGGCGCGGCGATCGTCGCTCACGACTACAAGGCTCTTCCGCAGCTGACGCAGCTTCCGGCCGAGGACACGCTCATCGCCGCGTACCTGATCGAGCCGGGCCGTCCCGCCTACGAGCTCGACGACCTCGCGGCCGAGTACGGCGTCGAGGCGATTCCGGAGCCCGCCGCCGAAGAGGAGACAGCGGCGCTCGTTCGAGCGGCGGAGGTGCCGCGCCGGCTTGCGCCGCTTCTGCGAGCGCGCCTGCGCGAACGCGGCAGCGAAGAGCTGTACGACCGCATCGAGTTGCCGCTCACGGCCGTGCTCGCGGCGATGGAGGACGCGGGCATCAAGATCGACACGTACCGCATGGGGGAGATCACCGCTCGGCTCTCCGACCGCGTCGAGGAGCTCGAGTCGCGCGCGTACGAGCTCGCGGGCGAGGAGTTCGTCCTCGGCTCGACGCAGCAACTCGCGCGGGTTCTCTTCGAGCAGCTCGGGCTGACGCCCGGACGGAAGGGCAAGACGGGCTACTCGACCGACACACGCGTGCTGCGAACGATCCGGCACGAGCACCCGATCGTCGGGGTGATCGAGGAGTGGCGCGAGCTGACGAAGCTGCTGAATACGTATCTCGGTCCGCTCCCTGCTCTCATCGGCACGGACGGGCGCCTGCATACGCATTTCAACCAGGCCGTCGCCGCCACGGGACGGCTGTCGACGTCCAACCCGAACCTGCAGGCGATCCCGATCCGCACCGAGCTCGGCCGCGAGATTCGCAGCGCGTTCGTCGCGGAGCCCGGACACCGCCTGGTCTCCGCCGACTACTCCCAGGTCGAGCTGCGCATCCTCGCGCACGTCTCGGGCGAGCCGAAGCTGCAAGACGCGTTCGCGCGCGGCGTGGACATCCACGCGGCGACGGCGGCCGAGGTGCTCGGCAAGGACCAGGCGACGCTGACGAAGGACGAGCGCAACGTCGCGAAGATGGTCAACTTCGGGATCATCTACGGCATCTCGGCGTTCGGGCTGTCGGAGAACCTCGAGATCCCGCGCGAGGACGCGCAGCGGTATATCGATACGTACCTCGCGCGCTTCCCGCTCGTTCAGGACTTCATTCAGCGCACGATCGAGCAGGCCGAGCGCGACGGCTACGTGACGACGCTGCTCGGGCGCCGCCGGCCGGTGCCCGAGATCCGGGCGTCGAACCGGCAGACCCGCGGGCTCGGCGAGCGCCTCGCGGTGAACTCGGTCATGCAGGGGACCGCGGCGGACATCATCAAGATCGCGATGGTGAACATCTACCGGCGCATGCGTGACGAAGGGCGGAGCTCGCGGCTCGTCCTCCAGGTGCACGACGAGCTGCTCGTGGAAGCGCCCGACGCGGAGGTCTCGACGGCGAAGGAGCTTGTGCGCGCGGAGATGACCGGCGCGTACCCGCTCGACCCGCCGCTCGCCGTCGACGTCGGCGCCGGCGACGATTGGCACGAGGCGAAGGACTAGAAGGCGTCCGGGACCGAGTCGGGCACTGCGCCGAGCCCCTGGCGCAGCTCCTCGATCAGCTTCTGGGCGTCGTCCAGGAGGATCGACAGCAGGAGGAGCTGCTCGCGCGGGACCTCGACGGTCACCCGGACCGGCAGGCGCGCACTCGACGACAGCGCCAGGGTCTCCTCGCCGTCGCGGACGAGTGCCGTCAGATCGAGATACTCGTCTCGGCCGAGGCGTGCGCCGGCGAGGAATCGCCCGTCGGCGGCGCGCAAGCGGCCGGCCAGGACGCTGGGATAGTGACCGGGGACGTGAACGGTGGCCTCACCGCCGCGTAGACCGACGGCAACGGTCCAGCGTCCGTACCCCTCGCCGCCGTCGTGCCGCAGCACCGCGACCGCGACGGACTCGGTCTCGCCGATCGGATAGCGCTCGTCCACGCGGCCAGGGTATGCCTAACAAGCCCGCGCGGAGGGCGTCTATGACCATGGGGCTATACTCCCGCCCTCCATGACAAACGACACGATCAACGATCCACGGCTCGAGGAAGGCGTCTGGACCACCGGTCCGGACGGCGAGCTGATTCCGGACTACGAGTCGACCTTCCCGACGATCAACGAGGGCGAGGTCGTCAACGGGACCGTCGTCCGGGTCGACAAGGACGAGGTCCTCGTCGACATCGGCTACAAGTCCGAGGGCGTCATCCCGGTCAGCGAGCTGTCGATCCGCCGGTCGGTGAACCCGGCCGACGAGGTCTCGGTCGGCGACGAGATCGCCGCGCTCGTGATGACGAAGGAGGACGCCGAGGGTCGTCTGATCCTCTCGAAGAAGCGTGCCCGCTTCGAGATCGCCTGGAAGGCGATCGAGGCGGCGTACGAGCAAGGCGAGGCGGTGAACGGCCGGGTCATCGAGGTCGTCAAGGGCGGCCTCATCCTCGATCTCGGCGTGCGCGGGTTCCTGCCCGCATCGCTCGTCGACATCCGTCGCGTACAGGACCTGGACGAGTACCTCGGCCAGGAGCTCCGGTGCAAGGTGATCGAGCTCAACCGCTCGCGCAACAACGTCGTGCTCTCGCGCCGCGCCGTCCTCGAGGACGAGCGCAAGGAGATGCGCCAGGCGATTCTCGACCGGCTCAACCCGGGCGACGTCGTCGAGGGGACGATCTCGAACATCGTCGACTTCGGCGCGTTCGTCGATCTCGAGGGCATGGACGGCCTCATCCACATCTCCGAGCTCTCGTGGAGCCACGTCAACCATCCGTCCGAGGTGCTCGAGATCGGCCAGAAGGTGCAGGTGAAGGTGCTCGACATCGATCGCGAGCGCCAGCGGATCTCGCTCGGTCTCAAGCAGACGCAGACGGATCCGTGGCAGCAGGTGCTCGAGAGCTATCAGGAGGGCGACGTCGTGCAGGGCACCGTGACGAAGGTCGTCACGTTCGGCGCGTTCGTCGAGATCCTTCCCGGCGTCGAGGGCCTCGTGCACATCTCCGAGCTCGCACAGCATCACGTCGAGAATCCGCGCGAGGTCGTGTCGCAAGGCGACATCGTGAACGTGCGCATCCTCGAGGTGGACGCCGAGCGCAGGCGCCTGTCCCTGTCGCTGAAGCGGGTCGAGGACGGCATGCCGATTCAGCCGAAACCCGGCGACGAGGCGGCTCCGCCCGCGATCGACCTCTCCGAGGACGTGTTCACGGAAGAGCCGGCCGCACCCGAGGCGCCGGCCGAGCCGGCCTCGGAAGAAGAGCCGGCCGCCGAGTAGTGGCGACGCGGCCGCTCGCGGTCGCGATCACCGGAGGCATCGCGGCGGGGAAGAGCGAAGCTCTCGCGGCCTTCGGGCGTCACGGCGTGCCCACGCTCTCGGCCGACGCGGTCGTCCACGATCTGCTCGCCAACGACGAGGACGTCCGGCGTGCCGTCGCGGAGCGTTGGGGCGCCGATGCCGTCGGTAGCCGAGTGCGCATCGGGGAGATCGTCTTTCGCGACCGCGTCGAGCTCGACTGGCTCGAGCGCCTCCTCCATCCGAAGACGCGGGCGATTGCGGACGCGTGGCTCGGCCGCGTGAAGGAGCCGCTCGCGGCGGTCGAGGTCCCGCTCCTGTACGAGACGCAAGGGGAGGGCCGCTTCGACAAGGTGGTCGTCATCACTGCACCAGCGGCTGTGCGCGAAGCGCGCAGGGCCGCCATGCCGGAACGCGAGGACAGGCTCGTCTCCGACGAGGAGAAGGCGAAGCGCGCGGACTTCGTGTTCGTGAACGACGGGTCTTTGGAAGACTTGGATGCGTTCGTGCAGACGGTGATCGACACGCTGTGCGCATCCTGAGGCGCCTGACGCTGGCCGGGGCCGTCGTCGCGGCGGCGGCCGGCGCTTTCATCTACCTGCAGCGCACGGAGCCGCCGTGGTGGGCGCGGCTGTGGTACCCGCTTCGCTACGCGTCGATCGTGCGCGGCCACGCCGCGAGCTATCACCTGAATCCCGCCTTGCTCGCGGCCGTGATCGAGGAGGAGAGCAAGTTCAACCCGGACGCGAAGTCACCGACCGGCGCGATCGGCCTCATGCAGCTGCAGCCGGCGACCGCGAAGGGGATCGCCATCCGCACGGGCGGCAGGAGCTTCGTCGTCTCCGATCTGTACAAGCCGGAGATCAACGTTCGGTACGGCGCGTGGTACCTGCGCGACCTGCTCGACAAGTACAGGAACGAGAAAGATGCTCTTGCCGCCTACAACGCCGGCCAGGAGAACGTCGACCGCTGGCTTGCCAAGCGGGAGCCCGTGCAGTTCCCGGAGACGCGCGCCTATGTCGACCGCGTCGAGCGGTTGAAATGGATCTACCGCAAGACGTACCCGAGCGAGCTCGGGCTCAAGTAGCGCGGATTCGCTGTTCTATCTCGTTGCTCTTGTTCGTCAGGGCGGCGAACGCGGCCTGCAGGAAGTCGTTCGCGCCGCCCGCGGCGAGCGTCCACGTGAGAATCCGTCCACCTCGCGGTCCGACGACCTGCGCGGTGGCGAGCCCTGCTGCCGCCCACGTCCCGACGCAGCGGCTGCACGTCAGGAGCTCGCCGATCGCCTGGCGAAGGTCGCCGGTCTCCTTCGGCTGCTCGTCTCCGGTGTGCGCCCCGGCTTGGACGAACGGCTCGCGCAGGAAGCTCGTCACCTCGTCATTTGCGAGCGTGCGCGCTGCCTTGAACGTCGCGGCGCCGAGCACGACGAAGTCGAGCGTCGTGCCCTCGCCCGGGTCGCGGCCGACGAGGCGTGCGAGCCCGCCGGCGACCGCGAGCCCACCTGCGAAGACGGCGAGGATCGTCGCATAGGCCGAGTACGGTGGAGTCCGGCGCGCTTCGTCGGTCGCGGGCATGCGGATACCCTGTGTCTCTCGTGGCCGTCCTGAAAACATCCGATGTGTACCGCCCGACGGGAGATCAGCCGCGTGCGATCGCCGAGCTGTCGGCGGGGCTTCGCGAGGGCGAGCGCTTCCAGACGCTCGTCGGCGCGACCGGCACGGGAAAGACGGCGACGATGGCCTGGACGATCGAAGAGGTGGGGAGGCCGGCGCTCGTCATCGCCCACAACAAGACGCTCGCGGCGCAGCTTTGCAACGAGTTCAGGGAGTTCTTCCCGACGAGCGCGGTCGAGTACTTCGTCTCCTACTACGACTACTACCAGCCGGAGGCATACGTCCCGCAGGCCGACCTGTACATCGAGAAGGACTCGTCGAGGAACGACGACATCGACCGGCTTCGTCATTCGGCGACCTCGAACCTGTTGTCCCGGCGCGACGTCGTCATCGTCGCCTCCGTCTCCTGCATCTACGGCCTCGGCTCACCCGAGGAGTACAGGGAGCGCGTCGTCTTCGTCACGGTCGGCGAGGAACAGGATCGTGACCTGATGCTCCGGAAGCTGATCGACATCCAGTATGTGCGCAACGACACGCTGCTCGGCCGAGGACGCTTTCGGGTCAAGGGAGACGTCGTCGAGATACAACCTGCGTACTCGGAGACCGCGTACCGGGTGTCGTTCTTCGGCGATGAGGTCGAGCAGATCACACACTTCGACCCGCTCACGGGCGAGGTGCTCTCGCGCTACGACACGATCACGATCTTTCCCGCGACGCAGTACGTGACATCGAAGCCGACGATCGAACGCGCCCTCGGCGAGATCCAGCACGAGCTCGAGGAGCAGGTCAAGGCGTTCGAGTCCGAGGGGAAGATGCTCGAGGCGCACCGCATCCGGCAGCGCACCGAGTACGACATGGAGATGATGCGCGAGCTCGGCTTCTGCAACGGCATCGAGAACTACTCGCGGATCCTCGACGGACGACCGGCGGGCTCGGCGCCGCATACCCTCCTCGACTACTTCCCGTCGGACTTCGTCGTGTTCATCGACGAGTCGCACCAGACCGTCCCGCAGATCGGCGGGATGTACGAGGGCGACCGGTCCCGCAAGCAGACCCTCGTCGACTTCGGGTTCCGGCTCCCGTCGGCTCTCGACAATCGCCCGCTGCGTTTCGACGAGTTCCTCGCCAAGGTTCCGCAGATGGTCTTCGTCTCCGCGACCCCCGGCCCGTACGAGCAGCGGCATGCGACGCGGACGGCCGAGCAGTTGATCCGCCCGACCGGCATCGTGGACCCGAGCGTCGAGCTTCGGCCGACGCGGAACCAGATCGACGACCTTCTCGGCGAGATCCGCGGGCGCGAGGCGGCCGGCGAGCGGACGCTCGTCACGACCCTGACGAAGAAGATGGCGGAGGACCTCACCGACTACCTGCTCGAGTCCGGCGTGAAGGCGCGCTATCTCCACTCGGAGATCGACACGCTCGAGCGCATCCAGATCGTGCGGGAGCTTCGACTCGGCGAGTACGACGTCCTCGTCGGCGTCAACCTCCTGCGCGAAGGCCTCGACCTCCCGGAGGTCTCGCTGGTTGCGATCCTCGATGCCGACAAGGAGGGCTTCCTCCGCGGTCGAACCTCTCTGATCCAGACGATCGGGAGAGCAGCGCGGAACGTGAACGGGAAGGTGCTCATGTACGCCGACAAGCAGACCGAGGCGATCAAGGAGGCGATCGACGAGACGACACGCCGCCGCTCGATTCAGCTCGCGTACAACGAGGAGCACGGGATCACACCCGAGTCGATCTCGAAGGGTGTCTCCGACATCGCCGAGTTCCTCGCGCTCGAGGCGCCGCACGTCCCGGCCCGCCGTCGGCGGGGATCCTCGAAGGTCGAGGGGATGGACCGTGCCGAGCTCGAGAAGCTCGTCGTCACGCTCGAGGAAGAGATGCTCGTCGCGGCGGAGGAGCTCCGCTTCGAGTACGCGGCGAAGCTTCGCGACGAGATCAAGGAGCTGCGCCGCGAGCTCCAATCCGTCGGGGCGCCCGCATGATCCTGGCGTCGGTCACGTTCGGCCAGGTCGTCGGCGTGCTCATCTCGGCCTTCGTCACCGGCGCGCTTGCGCGCCTCGCGGTGCCGGGGCCCGATCCCATGCCGGCGTGGCTGACGATCCTCATCGGGCTCGGCGGCTCGCTCGGTGGCGGAGGCGTCGCCTACGCCGCGGGGGCGCGGAACGCATACGTCATCAGCCTCGTCGGCTTCGCAGTGGCGATCGCCCTGGTTGTCGCGTACCGCCGACTCGTCCAACGCCGGCCGGTGTTGGGGCGCGACGCGTACCGCTTCCCCGAGCGCGGCATCGGCGTCGACGCCTACCGCGAACGGTTGCAACGCGCCGGCATCGATCCGGACCGGATCGGCGCCGGCCCGATGGTCCCGGCTGCGACACGTGCACCGACGAACCAGGAAGAGCCGACCGATAACCCGGCCCACTTCATCCGGCTGCTCGACGAGCTGCACGACGCCGGAGTGCTCGAGGACGAGGAGTACGGCGCAGCCCGCACTCGCCTCCTCCAGAGCTTGCGAGACTAGGAGGCTGCGATGGTCGTGTGGTTCATTCTCGTGCTTGCGCTGGAAGGTCTCATCGTCGGCGGCCTGGCGCGTCTCGCGCTCCCGGGCCCCGACCCGATGAGCATTCTCGCGACGATCGGGCTCGGCGTCGCCGGCACCTTCCTCGGCGGCATCGTCGCCTGGGTCTTTCTCGGTCACGCGGGCGGGATCGTCTTCGCCATCCTCGGCGCGACGCTTCTTCTGTACCTGCACCGCCGCTTCGTCCAGCGCAGGCCCCTGACCGGGCCGGGTGCGCGGCAGCTGCCCCCGCGTTAGAAGATCCGCGTCGCGGTCGCCTCCCAGTCGTCCCCACGCCAGATGTGCGTCCGGACGGTCAGCCTGCGCCCGTCGATCTCGTACACGTGGAGGCCGCGCGCTTCACCGACGCGGCGCGGGCGCGGACGGCCGAGGCCGGGCGCGATCGAGACGACCACCCGGGGGACGTTTCCGTCCAGGACCTCGAACTCGTGACGCTCGCTCACCGCCGCCTGGTGGATGTGGCCCGCGACGATGAGGTCGGCGCCGGCCGTGACGAGCTCGCGCAGAACGTGGTTCCGCCGGGCGACGGGGCGCTTCCGGGCCGCGCGCCATGGCGCGCCGATCATGTGGTGGTGGAGGACGACGACGCGATAGGCGCCCCGCGCAGCCGCGCGGAGCCGCTCGGCCGCGCTCCGCAGCTGGCCGTCCCGGATCCCGCCGCTCTGGTGACGATACGGGCGGGCCGAGTTGAGCCCGACGACGTGGAGGGTGGGGGACGCGTACGTCGGCTCGGTCGTCTCCCATGCCCGCTCGAACTCGTGCCACGGCGACGTGAAGCGGGCGGGGAAGCTGTACGGAAGGTCGTGGTTTCCGGGCACGGCGAGGACGGGGGCGCCGAGCGAGGTGAGGAGCGCGTGCGCCCGCTCATGCTCGCTCCTGCGATTGCGGTTCGTCAGGTCGCCCGATGCGACGACCACCTCGGGTCGTATCGTTTGCGCCAGCCGTGCGAGGGCCTCCGCGACCTGGGGGTCGTCGCGTGTACCGATGTGGAGATCGGAAACATGGAGGATGCATGCAGCCACGGGCGAATGAGGCTATAGATTCAGATATGGGCGACGAGTCCGCGGAGATCTTCGACGACCTCTACCTCGGTCTTCGGGCCGGCGGCGCGCTCCGCAAGCAGCGGCGCGGCGAGGCGCTGACCACCGAGGAGCAGGAGGCGCTCGGCCGCTGGCAGCGGCTCTCGACCTGGCGCAAGGCGGTCGCGATCGGGGGCTTCGCGGTCGGCACGTTCGGGCTCGGCTTCACCCTCGGCGGTCTCGTGTTCGGCCGCTGGCGCAAGCCTGCCTAGCCCAGGCGCGTCCGAGGCGGTCGCCGGCGCAAGGCCGGGTTCCCGTCTCCTCTAACAGGTACACGCGTCATTTCCCGGGAGACCCACCTCCCGCCCCGTCGGCTCGAGCCTAGCCTCCCCCGGAGCCTCAATGGTGACGGGGAGCACGCGGCTTCGCGCCTCTTTCGCGACATCCGCTCAGCCCTCGGCGTCCTTCGCAGGGAAGAGGAGCGGCGGCACGTCCTCCTCGGCCGGATCGACGTCGCGCACGACGACGTCGACGAGGGTGCTCAGCACCGCCGCGATCGGGATGGCGAGGAGGACGTAAAAGCCGCCGAAGAGGATCCCGATCGCCGTCACCGAGACGAGCACGACGAGCGGCGAGAGGCCGACCGCGTGCCCGAGGACCCGCGGCGCGATGAAGAGGTCCTCGAGCTGCCGAAGCGCGAGGACGGCAATCCCGGCCCCGAGCGCCGTCTGCCAGCCGGCGGTCAGGCCGACGGCGACAGCGACGATCCCGACGAGGAGCGGCCCGATGATCGGGACGACCTCGAATACGCCCGCCGCCGCGCCGATGAGCAGCCAATACGGCTCGCCGTCGAGCCAGAACGCGAACGAGAGCACGACGGCGACGAAGAGAACCAGCAAGAGCTCGCCACGGACGAACCCGCCGAGCTTCTGGTCGATGAGGAGCCAGGTGTCGCGCGTCACACGTCTGTGTCGCCGCGGCAGCATCGATTGGACGAGGCCGATCGCGCGATCGCGCTCGAAGATCCAGTACGCGCCGACGGCGAACATGAAGAAGATGCCGATCAGGATCTCGAACGCAGTCTTCGTCGCTGAAACGACCGGGTGAACGATGTCTCCGATCGAAGGGAGCTTCTTCAGGCGCTTCTGAACCGCGACGAGGATCTCGTGCTTGATCCCACTCGAGTGGCTCGCTTGGTGGCGGAGCTGACTCGACGTGGTCGGGACGGTTCCGATCGCCTGCTCCACCTGCGAGAGTGCGCGCGGGACGATGAGCCAGAGAAGGAGCGCGATCGCGCCCAGGAGGGCGCAATAGTGGATCAACACCCCGGCGCCCCGCGGGACGCGGGCGCGCCGGTTCAGCCACTCGACGCCCGGCCGCATCGCGGCCGCGACGATGAACCCGAGGAAGAGCAGCGCGATGACCGCCTTGATCTTCCACAGGGCGAGTGCGGCGACGACGATCGAGAGCGCAACGAGCGTCGCGGTCGCCGCGCGGCGTGCAGTTCCGCTCATGGCGAGGGGTTTGTCGCCTCGCAGCGAATGGTGCAAACCCATGGACGAACTCGACCGAGAGCGCGTCTACGTCGATGCCCGCAGACATGGGGTCGTGCTCGTGCGCCCGCTCGGACGCGCCCTCGTTCTGGCCGTGCTCGGGGGGATCGCCTTCCTCGGGGGCTGGCCGGTCTCGGCTGCGGGGGCAGCGTTCCTCTGCATCGCGGCGATCGGCGCGGTCATCGCCGTCTGGCGCTGGGACCGCACACGCGTCGTCCTCACCGCCGACAAGCTCTTCGTCGTGCACGGCACGCTCCGGAAACGGGCCGCCGCCGTTCGGCTCGCGCGCGTCCAGACGGTCGAGATCGAGCAGTCGGCGCTCGGCAGGCTCCTCGGCTACGGAACCGTCGTCGCCGGCGATCTCGAGATCAGGTGCGTCGCGCATCCGGGCGAGGTCCACGGGCTTCTGAGCCGGGCTTTAAGCGGGGCCTGACTTTGCCGACATACCCGTGAGGTGCTTCGCCTGGAACGTCATCGCCTCGGCCCGCGCGTCTTCGTGTTCGGGCTGCGCGTCCACGAGTTCGCGCTCGGCTTCGTCGTGCTCGCCACCCTCCTCGCCGGCGACCTGGCGGGCGCCTGGGAGCTGACCCGGACGACCGCCGCCGCGACGGCGGCCGGCTCGTGGCTCGTGATCAAGGACTGGCGGGACATCTTCCCCTCCACGAGGAACACCGCTTCGTGGAGCCTTCTCCCGCACCGTGTCCCGAAGAAGGAGAGGGCCTTCCGAACACACGTTCGCTGAAGTACAATGGCCATTCCATGGCTGCCGACGAGCTCGTCGTCCACGGCGCCCGCGAGCACAATCTCAAGGACATCACGGTCCGGCTGCCGCGGAACCGCCTGATCTGCATCACCGGGCTCTCCGGCTCCGGCAAGTCGAGCCTCGCCTTCGACACGATCTATGCGGAGGGCCAGCGCCGGTACGTCGAGTCATTGTCCGCATACGCGCGTCAGTTCCTCCAGATGATGGAGAAGCCGGATGTCGACCACATCGACGGCCTCAGCCCTGCGATCTCGATCGATCAGAAGACGACCTCCCGCAACCCGCGCTCCACCGTCGGCACGGTCACGGAGATCTACGACTATCTCCGGCTCCTGTACGCCCGCGTCGGCCGCCCGCATTGCCCGGTCTGCGGCAAGCCGATCGCCGGCCAGTCGATCGACTCGATCGTGGAACAGGTCCTCGCGCTCCCCGAGGGGACGCGATTCACCGTGAACGCGCCGGTCGTGCGCGACCGGAAGGGCGAGTACAAGGACGTCTTCGAGGAGCTCCAGCGCGAGGGCTTCACGCGCGTGAAGGTCGACGGCGAGCAATACGTCCTGGAAGAGGGCGTGCCGCCGCTCGACAAGAAGTTCAAGCACACGATCGAGGTGGTGGTCGACCGGCTCGTGATGAAAGGCGACCTCCGCCTGCGCCTGACCCAGTCGATCGAGACGGCTACCGGGCTCGCCGACGGGCTCGTGGTCGTCGACCCGGTGGACGGCGACGGGCAGATGCTCTTCTCGGAGAACTTCGCGTGCCCCGACCACGGCGTCTCGTTGCCGGAGCTTCAGCCGCGCATCTTCTCGTTCAACGCGCCGCACGGTGCGTGCCCGCGCTGCACCGGGCTCGGGTCGCAGCAGGAGATCGACCCCGACCTGCTCGTGCCCGATCCGTCGCTCTCGATCGATGACGGCGCGCTCGTCCCGTGGTCGGTCGGCGGCTCGTCGGGCTTCTACGAGGCGGTCATCCAGGCGATCGCCGATCGATACGAGATCGACACGTCGAAGCCGTGGTACGACCTCGCCGAGGAAGAGCAGAATCGCTTCCTGTACGGCACCGACGGCGAGCGCGTGTACGTCCAATATCGGAACAGGATGGGACGCCGGCGCCAATACATGCTCGCCTTCGACGGGATCGTCGCGAGCCTCGAGCGGCGCTACAGAGAGACGGACTCGTCGCAGCAGCGCGAGCGCATCGAGGAGTACATGTCGCTGCGGCCGTGCCCGGTGTGCAAGGGCGCGAGGCTGAAGCCGGAGGTTCTCGCCGTCACGGTCGGACGCAGGTCGATCCACGACTTCACACAGATGTCGGTGTCGCGCGCGCTCGGCTTTCTCGATGAGCTCGGCCTCACCGAGACGGAGCAGCTGATCGGCCATCGCATCGTCAAGGAGATCCGCGAGCGTCTCACCTTCCTCGACGACGTCGGTGTGGGGTACCTCACACTCGACCGCGCGGCCGCGACCCTGTCGGGCGGCGAGGCGCAGCGGCTCCGGCTCGCGACGCAGATCGGATCGCAGCTCGTCGGCGTCCTCTACATCCTCGACGAGCCGTCGATCGGCCTGCACCAGCGCGACAATGCGCGCCTCATCGCGACGCTCGAGCGGCTGCGCGACATCGGCAACACGGTCGTCGTCGTCGAGCACGACGAGGAGATGATGCGACGGGCCGAC
Organism: Acidobacteriota bacterium; assembly: GCA_028876365.1. Lineage (GTDB taxonomy): Bacteria > Actinomycetota > Thermoleophilia > Gaiellales > Gaiellaceae > Palsa-739. The sequence goes on from JAGWRZ010000021.1 coordinate 12,846, forward strand.
TGGCTCGTCGACATGGGGCCGGGCGCCGGGCTGCACGGTGGAGAGGTCGTGGCGGAGGGGCCGGCGTCGAAGGTCGCGCGCAACCGTCGCTCGGTCACCGGCCGATTCCTCTCGCATGCACGCTCGATCCCGATCCCGGATCGGCGCGACGAGGGGCGGGGCGGTTTCCTCGTTCGCGGCGCGTCGCAGCACAATCTCAAGAACATCGACGTCGAGTTTCCGATCGGGAAATTCATCTGCGTCACCGGCGTCTCCGGCTCGGGGAAGTCCACGCTGGTGAACGAGATCGTCTACAAGTCGCTCGCGAACCGGTTGAATCGTGCGCGGGTGAAGCCGGGCGCACACCACGGCGTCGAGGGAATCGACGCCTTCGACAAGGTGATCGAGATCGACCAGAAGCCGATCGGGCGGACGCCGCGCTCGAACCCTGCGACGTACACGGACCTGTTCACGCACATCCGGGAGCTCTACTCGCTGACACCCGAGGCGAAGGTGCGCGGCTACAAGCCGGGCCGGTTCTCGTTCAACGTCCGCGGCGGCCGGTGCGAGACGTGCAAGGGCGATGGCCAGATCAAGATCGAGATGCATTTCCTGCCGGATGTGTATGTCCCGTGCGAGACGTGCAAGGGCGCGCGGTACAACCGCGAGACTCTGGAAGTACGCTTCAAGAGCAAGTCGATCGCAGATGTCCTCGACATGTCGGTCGAGGAAGCGCTCCAGTTCTTCGCGAAGATCCCGAAGATCCGGCGGCGCCTCCAGACGCTGCACGACGTCGGGCTGGACTACATCAAGCTCGGCCAGCCGGCGACGACGCTGTCCGGCGGCGAGGCGCAGCGCGTGAAGCTCGCCGCAGAGCTCTCGAAGGTCGCGACCGGCAAGACGCTGTACATCCTCGACGAGCCGACCACCGGGCTCCATTTCGCCGATATCGAGAAGTTGCTCGAGACTCTGCAGCGCCTCGTCGACGCGGGCAACACCATGATCGTCATCGAGCACAACCTCGACGTGATCAAGCAGGCCGACTGGATCGTCGATCTCGGCCCCGAGGGCGGCGAGGCGGGCGGCGAGATCGTCGCCGTCGGCACCCCCGAGGAGGTGGCGGAAGTGGAGGAGAGCTTCACCGGGCGCTTCCTCCGCACCGTGCTGCCTGCAGCGGCCACGGTCGCAGCAGCCTAGAGGCCGGTACCAGGTACCAACGCGAAAGGTTCACGCGACCGTGACGGGCGGCGGAGCCACGCTGCGCCGGTGGACACAAGGACGTTTGGGTACCTGGTACCGGCCGGTCAGAGCACAGCCTGTGTCTGTGTGACGCGGGCGACGAGCTTGCCGGCGTCATCGAAGAGCTCGGTGTCGACGACGATCGTTCGCCGACCGGTGTGCAGCGGGCGCGACACGGCGTGGACGTACCCCGAGCGCACCGGCCCGAAGAAGTTCGTCTTCGATTCGATCGTGGCTGTCCCGGCGGCCCCGTCCGGCAGGTTGAGGAACGCGCAGAAGCCGCCGACGTTGTCGGCCAGCCCCATGAGAGCGCCGCCGTGGAGGATGTCGCCGGCCGTGCAGCGCTCCTCGCTCCAGGCGAGGCGCGCCCGAACCTCGTCGGCGGACGCCGACACCATCTCGATGCCGAGGAGCGACGTGAACGGCGCTGCGGCTGCCACCTGAGCGGTGAGATCGGGATCGGCGGCCTCCACGGGGGTGAGGCTACCCTGCGCCTCGTGAGCACCGAGGCCGCGAATCACGCGCTCGAGCGTTCGTGGTGGCTCCGCGCGCCGGCCGTCCTCGTCGCGCCCCGCGCCGCCTTCGTCTCGCTCCGCGACGAGGCCCGCGAGTCGGCGGAGCAGCGGCAGGAGCCGATCACGGCCATGATGGGGCTCGCCGGCATCGCAGGGGTGCTCGGGACGCCGGTCGCGCGCCAGCTCCTGAACGATCCGTCGATGTCGGTGTCGCTCATCCCCGTGTGGGCGTTCTTCGGCGGCGTCGTCTACGCACTCGCGCTCTACTGGCTCGGCGGCGGCCTGCTCTACGGCGCCTCGCGGCGGCTCGGCGGCCTCGGCTCGTTTCGTCGCTCGCGGCAGGTGATCGGGCTCGCATCGGCGCCGGTCGCGCTCTCGCTCTTCACGCTGTGGCCGGTCCGCATCGCCGTCTACGGCCAGGATCTCTTCCGCACGGGCGGCAACGACTACGGCCGCGGAGACACGATCTTCGGCGCGATCTATTACGCCGCGCTCGCGTGGAGCTTCTGCCTCCTGATCGTCGGCGTCCGCTCCGTCCACGGCTGGACGTACGCGCGCGCCCTCGCCGCCGTCGCGCTCGCGGCCGTCGTCCCGGCGCTCATCGTCGCCGCGGCGAAGGTCTGAGCGCCTCGAGCGCGGCCAGCTCGTCTTCGGGCATGGCATACGTGTGCTGCGGCTCCGGGAAAGCGCTGCGGCGCACGTCGTCGGCGAAGCGCTCGAGCGCCTCGGTGATGAGCTCGCCGAGATCCGCGTAGCGCTTCACGAAGCGGGGCGCGTGCCCCTCGTAGAAGCCGAGCATGTCGTGCCAGACGAGCACCTGGCCGTCGCAATCCGCGCCGGCGCCGATGCCGATCGTCGGCACCCCGAGCCCCTCCGTCACCATGCGGGCCACCTGGGCGGGCACCGCCTCGAGGACGACCGCGAAGCAGCCTGCGGCCTCGAGCGCGAGGGCCTCGTCGACGAGCGCGCCGGCGCGCTCCGCCGTCCGCCCCTGCGCCTTGAAGCCGCCGAGCACGGTCGCGGTCTGCGGGGTCAGGCCGACGTGGCCCATCACCGGGACGCCGGCGGAGACGATCGCGCGCGCGCGAGAGACCGACGTGCCTCCGCGCTCGAGCTTGACCGCGTCGGCGCCACCCTCCTTGACGAGGCGCACCGCGTTCTGCACCGCCTGCTCATCCGACACCTCGTACGAGCCGAACGGCATGTCGGCGACGACGAGCGGCCGCTTGGCGCCGCGCGTCACCCATTGCGTCATGAAGACGATCTCGTCGAGGGAGACTGCGACCGTCGACTCGCGGCCGTGCACGACCATGCCCGACGAGTCGCCGACGAGGACGAGATCGACGCCCGCTGCGTCGGCGAGCCTCCCGCTCGGCGCGTCGTACGCGGTGACCATGACGATCTTCTCTCCGCGCCGTTTCATCTCTGAGAGCTCAGGGAGGGGCAGCTTCCCGGCCGTCCAGGACGCATAGCGCTGCGGCTTCGGTCTCTCGCTCACGGAAGCGCTCCTTTCACGATCACGTTGTCGATGAGGCGGACCGAGCCGACCCGGACGGCGGCTGCGAGCACCCTCGCCCCGCCGAGGTCGAGCACGTCCACGTAGTCGGGCTCGAGGCCGTTGAGCGCCGCGCGCGCGGCGGCGACCGGATCATCCGCCCCAACCGCACCGGCCAGCGCCCGGGGAAGGCCGAGTGCGCGCTCGCGCTCGGAGGGCGAGAGGAGCACGTTGCGCGACGAGAGCGCGAGCCCGTCCTCGTCGCGAACGGTCGGCAGGACGCGGACGCGCACGCCGAGGTCGAGGTCGAGGACCATTCGCCGCACGACCGCGACCTGCTGCGCGTCCTTCTGGCCGAAGTACGCACGCGACGGGCGCACGATGTTGAAGAGCTTGAGGCAGACGGTCGCGACGCCGCGAAAGTGACCCGGCCGCGCGCTCCCTTCGGAGCCGGTCGAGCCCGGATCGACCCAGGTGGAGAAGCCCGCGGGGTACATCTCGTCGGCGGAAGGGGCGAACAGGACGTCGACGCCGGTCGCGGCGGCGATCTCCGCGTCGCGACCCTCGTCGCGCGGGTAGCGCGCGAGGTCGGACTCCTCGTCGAACTGCGCCGGATTGACGAAGAGCGAGGCGACCACGATGTCGTTCTCGGCACGCGCCGCCTCGAACAGCGAGACGTGCCCCGCATGGAAGGCGCCCATCGTCGGCACGAGGCCCACCTCTCCGTCGAGCTCGAGCTCGCCGATCGTCCGGACGACCTTCATGTCGCGAGCGCGAGCGTCGCGCCCGCGAGCGTCTCGTACAGCGTGCCCAGCTCCGGCCGCTCCGCCCGGATCGCGGCGCGGTGCGCGTCCAGCGTCTCCCAGTCGCCCCGCGCGATCGGGCCCGTCAGCTCGAAGCCGTTCTCGATCGTGCGCCGCATGAGCGGCTCGAGCGCCTCCGGCGGCGCGCCTGCGCTCTCGAACAGGGCGGCGGCCGCGCGCTCGAGCGTCACGAGGTAATTCGACGCGAACACCGCGCCTGCGTGATAGAGCGTCCGCGCGTCGTCGTCGAGCGAGAAGGGCCTCAGCCCGAGGGTCTCCGCGAGCCAGAGCCCGACGGCCTCCGCCTCGTCGGTCTCGGCGGTCACGGCCGCCCAGGCGCCGTCGAGCTGCTCCGGCCCGCGGGCGCGGGTGAACGTCTGCAGGGGATGGACGGAGAACCGGCGCCGATGCGGCTCGAGCGCGCGGAGCGCGGTCGCCCCGCTGACGTGCGCGACCCACGGGCCTTCCGGGATGCCCGCCGCCACCGCCGCGATCGCGCCGTCGGGGACGCAGAGGAGGACGAGCTCCGGCTCGGCGTGCTCGAGGTCGAGCCCGCTCTCGCGCAGGCGTGCGGTGACGGCCGCGCCCACGCGGCCCGAGCCGATGACGTGGATTCGTGTCAGCACTTCGCTCGCTCCAGTTCCGAAGTGGATACCGGGCACCGGCAAGTGTACCCTGGGGAGCGTGCCGATCTACGAATACGTCTGCATGGAGTGCGAATCGCACTTCGAGGAGCTCGTCCGGGGCGACGAGCCGGTCAGCTGCCCCGACTGCACCGCGACGAACGTCTCGAAGCAGTTCTCCACCTTCGCCGTCCACGGCGCGATGAAGCAGCCGGCGTTCGGCGGCGGCGGGGGCGGCTGCTGCGGCGGGTCCTGCGGCTGCGGCCACTGAGCTCTTGACGGAGAAGCTGACGCGCGCCGAGCGCGCACAGCTCGAAGCCGAGCTGGCCGAGCTCGAGGGGCCGCGTCGCACGGCAGTGATCGAGGCGATCGCGACCGCGCGGGCGCACGGCGATCTCTCCGAGAACTTCGAGTACCACGCGGCGAAGAACGAGCAGGGGCTGCTCGAGGCGCGCATCCGGACGCTGCGCGGACGGCTGCTCGACGCCGAGGAGCTGGACGAGTCGCAGGTCGCCGCCGGCGGCATCGCGACGGTCGGCAGCACCGTCGACCTCGAGCGCGAGGACGGCGAGGCGATGACCGTGACCATCTCTAGCGTCGGCGGCGTCTCCCCGGAGTCGCCGGTCGGCCGGGCCGTCCTCGGCCGGTCCGAGGGAGACGAGGTCGTCGTCGAGGCTCCACGCGGGGCATGGAGAGCGCGGATCGTCGGCGTCCGGGCGGCGCCGTAGACTCACCGGCCGTGAGCGCGGTCCCGGTCGACCACGTCGACGACCTCCAGGCCTTCGCGGCATCGGTGGCGGGCTGCACCCGCTGCCGCCTCGCACAGGGCCGGACGCAGGTGGTGTTCGGCTCCGGCAACCCGCACGCCGATCTGATGTTCGTCGGCGAGGCGCCCGGCTTCCACGAGGACAAGCAGGGCCTGCCGTTCGTCGGACAGGCGGGGAAGCTGCTCGACAAGCTGCTCGCCGGGATCGGGCTGCAGCGAACCGACGTGTTCGTGGCCAACGTGCTCAAGTGCCGGCCTCCCGGCAACCGCGACCCGCAGCCGGACGAGATCGAGGCGTGCGAGAGCCATCTCTTCAAGCAGATCGAGCTGATCGAGCCGTCCGTCGTCGCGACACTCGGCAACTTCGCGACGAAGCTCCTCTCCGGCCGCCCGCTCGGAATCACGCGCGTGCACGGCCAGGAGCAGGAGACGACGCTCGGTGTCCGCTCGGTCACGCTCTATCCGCTCTACCACCCCGCCGCCGCGCTGTACACGCCCGCGATGCTGAAGGTGCTCGAGTCCGACTTCGCGCGCATCCCCGAGCTGCTCGGGCGCGCGCTCCTGCCGCTCCCCGAGCCCGGGCTCGCGCTCGTGCCCGCACCTCCGGCTGAGCAGCTGGGCCTTTTCTAGATCCCCTCGACGGCGACCATGCGCAGGCTGGCGGCGCCGGCGCGGAGCTCCTTCGCCTCCTGGTAGACCTCGGATGCGTACCAGCGCTTCGCCGCGTCCAGGTCGGGGAACTCGAGGATGACGACCCGGCTCGGCTCCCAATCGCCCTCGAGCACCGCGAGCTCGCCGCCGCGCGCGACGAAGCGCCCCCCGCCGGCTTCGACTGCGCCGGGCGAGGCGGCCTGGTACTGCGCGTACCGCTCGGGGTCGTGGATGTCGGTCTCGACGATCACGTATGCGGGCATGCGTTGACTCTACGCTTCGCCGCGTGACCGAGACGACGACCACCTCTCCCGAGGAGACCGAAGCGCTGGCGGCGGCGCTCGCCGCGCGGCTTCGCCTCGGCGACGTCGTCGCGATCGCGGGCGAGCTCGGCACCGGGAAGACCACGTTCGTGCGCGGCGCCTGCGTGGCGCTCGGAGTTCACGAGCGGGTGACGAGCCCGACGTACACGATCGGGCACCGCTATCACGGCGCCGCCGGCGAGATCTCCCATCTCGACCTCTACCGCTTCGCCGGGCTCTCGGCGGCGGAGTGGGGCGACCTGGAGCCGTATTTCGACGACGCGATCGCGTTCGTCGAGTGGCCCGAGGCCGGCGCGGGCGTCCTGCCCGCAGCGCGCTACTGCGTGCGCTTGCGGCATGCTGGGGAAGCCCGAAGGGTGGTATCGATCGACGAGTGCTGACACTGGCGTTCGACACGGCGACGGAGGTTGCGACGAGCGCGCTCGTCGACGAAGGGGAGGTGCTCGGCGAGCGCGTCTCGAGCACGCGCACGCTGCTCGAGGACGTCGATGCGCTGCTGCGTCAGGGAGGGGCCCGTCCGGGCGATCTCCGCGCCCTCGCCGTCGGGATCGGGCCGGGGAGCTTCACCGGCGTGCGCATCGGCCTCGCGGCCGCGCGCGGGCTCGCGCTCGCCCTCGATCTGCGCGGCGCCGGGGTCTCGACGCTCGATGCGCTCGCCGCCGGGGCACCGGGGGCCGTGCCGGTGGTCGATGCGCGGCGGCGCGAGGTCTTCACGCTCGTCGACGGCGAGCCGGCGGTGCTCGCGCCCGCCGACATCGACGTGCGCGAGGGAACGCTCTACGTCGGCGGGGGCGACCGCCGCTATCGGGCGGAGCTCGAGGCGCGCGGCGCTCTCATTCCGCCCGACGGCGACGAGCGGCATCTTCCGTGCGCGCGCTTCCACGCGGCGCTCGCGCGCGAGCTCGTCCCGGTGGACGAGATCGAGCCGCTCTATCTGAGAGCCCCCGACGCGAAGGAGCGCGCGCGGTGACGACGCTCGAGCTGCGGCGCCTGGGGATCGCCGACCTCGTCGCGATCGAGGAGATCGAGCGGCGCTCGTACCGCACGCCCTGGTCGCGCTCGATGTTCGCGGGCGAGCTCGCGAAGCCGAGCTCGATCTGCCTCGGCGCGTTCGGCGTCGACGGCGAAGACGACGGCGGCGTGCTCCACGGCTATCTGATCGTGTCGCGCTACGTCGACGCGTGGCACGTGATGAACGTCGCCGTCGACCCCGACCATCGCGGGCACGGCATCGCGACGCTCCTGCTCGAGCGGCTGTTCGAGCTGACCGCCGACGACGCCCGGCGCGGTTACACGCTCGAGGTGCGGGTGACGAACTCCGTGGCGATCGCCCTGTACGAACGACTGGGGTTCGAGGCGCGCGGAGTCCGCCGCGGGTACTACACCGACAACCGCGAGGACGCGCTCATCATGTGGAAAGACCCGGTCGCCCGCGAGCGGGCGTGATCCTCGGCATCGAGACGAGCTGCGACGAGACCGCCGCCGCTCTCGTCACGGCCGGCGGGGACATCCGCGCGAGCGTCGTCTCCTCGCAGGCGGACCTGCACGCGCGTTACGGCGGCGTCGTCCCCGAGGTCGCTTCGCGCCGGCATCTCGAGCTCGTCGCGCCGGTCGTCCGCGACGCGCTCTCCGAGGCGGGCGCGACGCTCGACGACGTCGACACCGTCGCGGTCACGCAGGGTCCGGGCCTCATCGGGGCGCTGCTCGTCGGTCTCGCGGCCGCAAAGGCGATCGCGTGGTCGCGGAGGCTGCCGCTCGTTCCCGTCGACCATCTGCGCGGGCACGTCGCGTCGCTCTATCTCGGCCCGGACGCGCTCGAGCCGCCGTTTCTCTGCCTGCTCGCGAGCGGCGGGCACACGATGCTGCTCGACGTCCGCGGGTACGGCGAGGAGGCCGTGCTCGGGACGACGCTCGACGACGCCGCCGGGGAGGCGTTCGACAAAGGGGCGCGGCTCCTCGGACTCGGATACCCCGGCGGCCGGGAGCTCGACCTGCTCGCGCGCGACGGCGACCCGACGGCGTACGCCTTCCCGGTCGCGCGCGTGCCGGGCCTCGACTTCTCGTTCTCGGGCCTGAAGACGGCGCTTCTGTACGCGACGCGTGACCTGAGCGAGGATGAGCTGGCGGCGCGCCGCGCCGACCTCGCCGCGTCCTATCAGCGCGCGATCGTTCGCGCGCTCGTCGCTCGCGTGCGCGAGGCGGCGGGGGGCAAGAGGACCGCCGTCGTCGGCGGCGTCGCTGCGAACTCGGAGCTCCGTGCATCTCTTCCCGACGCGGCGCTCGCGCCGCTCGCGCTCTGCACCGACAACGCGGCGATGATCGCCTCGGCGGCGCGGTTCACCGAGGCCGTTCCCTACCCCGCCTATCTCGGCCTCGATGCGTACGCGTCGCGTTGAGATGTACTACGCCGCCGTCCTCGCGGCGCTCGCCGCTGCGGCGACGGCGGCCGTCGTCGCTGCCGGGGGCGCAGGCACGAGCGCGCCGGTCATCGCGTCGTCGTCTCCACAGTCGTGGCGCGCCGTGCTCGGGCCGCGTCTGCGGGTCGACGTCGGCGACCGCGTCATCGTCGTCCTGAGGACGCCGTCGCTGGGTGAGCGCGTCGCTGCCGCCGGCGGCGATCTCACCGTCTCGCAGGAGCAGGCGTGGACGCAGGTGGAGGTGTCCGCGCAGCGGCTGCTCCTTGCGAGGCTCGCGCTCCTGGGCGTCATCGTGCACCCGGACGCGCGTTTCTCGCGCGTGCTCGACGGCTTCTCGGCGCTCGTGCCGCCGGACGTCGTCCCGATCGTCGAGCGGGACCCCGACGTCGCCGGCGTCTATCCCGTTCGCGTCGCCTATCCCGCCGGCGCCGCGACGGGCGCGCTGCGCGCGGACGCGGCGGGCCCTGGCGATCCGCTCGCATCTGCCGGCGTCGACGGCCGCGGTGTCACGATCGCGCTCCTCGACACCGGTGTCGACCGCAGTGCGCCGCTCCTCGCCGGCCGGCTGCTTCCGGAGATAGACGTGGTGGCGGCCGGAAGCGAGGAGCACGGCACGGCGCTCGCCGGCGTGATCGCGCGCGCAGCGCCGGGGGCTTCGATTCTCCCGATTCGCGTCGTCGACGCGTATGCGCGCACCGACCAGCTGATCTCCGGGCTCGATCGTGCCGTCGATCCGAACGGCGACGGCGACGCGCACGACGCCGTGCGAATCGCGCTCGTCCCGCTCGCGGTCCCCTTCGCCGGTTTCCCCGACGGGCCGGAATCCCTCGCCGTCGCGGGCGCGCGCGACCTCGGCGTGCTCGTCGTCGCCCCGGCGGGCAACGACGGTCCCGCCGGTCCGTCGTACGGCGATGTCGCCTCGCCCGGCGGCGCACCCTCGGCTCTAACCGTCGGCGCCCTCGACACGCGCCCGCGGATCGCCGAGACGCACGTGGTCGTGCGCGCCGGACTGCACACGCTCTTCGACGCGTTCGTGCCGCTCGTCGGCGACGCGGCGCCCGCGCACGCTCTCGCCCTCCATGTCCGCGCCCCGACGGGGCCGTTCTTCACGGCGTCGGGCGGCAGCGTCGTCGCCGGCGCTGCGGCTCTCCTCCCGCTGACCGCGTCCGCGCGAGCCGCAGCGGAGGCGGGTGCATCGGCGGTTCTCCTGTACGGAGACGCGCTCGTGCCGGCGGGCGCGCTCGGCGGTGCGGTTCACGCACCGGCCGTCTCGTTACCCCGTCGAGTCGCGGATGCCGTGCTCCGCTTTCTCGCCGCCGGCGCGCACGTCACGGTGACGATCGGTGCGGCCCGCGACCTCGCGAACCCGGGCGAGGGGCATGTCGCACCCTTCTCGTCGACGGGGCTCGCATTCGACGG
>JAGWRZ010000176.1 GCA_028876365.1 Acidobacteriota bacterium
GAACGGGCGATCGAGGTGGAGCCGTCGCTCGAGGCGGCGCTCGACCGGGGCCTCGACCTCACCCCCGCGCACGGCGAGCTCGTCCTCCTCCCCACCTACACGGCGATGCTCGCGCTCCAGCGCATCATCGCCGCGCGCGGGCTCGCACGCCCGTACTGGGAGCGCGCGGCATGAGGATCCGCGTCGGGCACCTGTACCCCGACTACCTGAACATCTACGCCGACCGGGGAAACATCGCCGTGCTCGCGAAACGCGCCGGATGGCGCGGGCACGAGCTCGACGTCGACGAGATCGGGATCGGCGAGGCGGTCCGGCCCGGCGACCACGACCTCTACTACCTCGGGGGCGGACAGGATCGCGAGCAGCTCCTCGTCTCGCACGACCTCGCGGCGAAGTCCGAGCCGCTGCGGGAGGCGCATGCGGGCGGCGCCGCGTTCCTCGCCGTGTGCGGCGGCTACCAGCTGCTCGGCCGCGGCTACCGGGGCTACCACGGCGACGACATGCCCGGCGTCGGCCTGCTGCCGCTCGAGACGGTTGCGGGCGACCGGCGCATGATCGGGAGCGTCCTCCTCGAGACGGCCGTCGGCCCGGTCGCCGGCTTCGAGAACCACGCCGGCCGCACCCTGCTCGACCCCGGAGCGGAGCCGCTCGGCCGCGTCGTCTCCGGGTACGGGAACGACGGCGCAAGCGGGTACGAGGGCTGCCGTCTCGGCCGTGCGATCGGCACGTACCTGCACGGGCCGCTGCTCCCGCGCAACCCGCGCCTCGCGGACTGGATCCTCGCGCAGGCGCTCGCGCATCGCACCGGCGGCGATCCGCCCGAGCTCGCGCCCCTTCGCGACGCGCTCGAGGCGGAGGCGCAGGCCGTGTCGTCGGCTAGGTCCGCGCGGCGCGGACGACCTTCTCGACGGCCAGCTTGAGCGCGTCGGGGACGTCCCCGTTGCCCGTGTAGTGGCGGTAGGCGCGGCGCGGCTTGCGCGTGCGCGCGCGCGTGCTCACGCCCGACACCGCCTCGAAGTCCGGGACGAGGACGACCGTGCGCCGCCGTCCCGCGACCTCGAGGATCTGCCTGTTGACGACCGCCTCGGACTCGACCGGGCGGTGCCCGGCCGGCGCGTCGCGGTCGTGCACGATCACGTACGGGATCCCGCATGCGTTGCAGATGCGCGCGAAGAGCGGCATGTTGCCCTTGCCTCCGCATTCGAGGACGACGATTCCCTCCTTGTCCGCCTCGACGTCGAGCGCCTCGAAGACGAGCGGGAACGTGAGCTTCTCCGTCCGCCCCTCGACGAGGAGCGCGGCGCGCGCGAGGAAGAGCTCGGCGCGGTCGCTGTCGAACTCCGACAACGCGCGGAACGACTCCGCCTCAGGGAGCGGATCGGGCTGGTGCAGCGTCGTCCCGAGGTCGGCGGTGTGCCGGACGAGCGCGAGCTCCTCGAGCCGGTCGACGCTGAGGAACACCGGGGCGTGCGTCGAGTACAGGATCTGGTTGCCCTGCGCCGCGAGCTCCCGCAGCACGCGATAGAGATGCCGCTGGGCGTGCGGGCTGAGGTAGAGCTCGGGCTCCTCGATCAGGAGGACGAAGCGCTTCAGGCCGGCGGTGAGGACGCGCTCCATGCCGTTGACGAGCAGGAGGCCGCCGTCGGCTGCCGACCAGTGATGATCGGGGAGGGGCGGGCGCACGAGCTCGGCGACGTCCGCCGCACCCTGCCCCGTCGCCGATGCGACGAGCGTGCGCGAGCGCAGGTTCGCCGGCAGGAAGAGCACGGGCGGCGCACCCGCGCGGTTCAGGTTGAGCGTCTCCGGCGGCCGCGCGTCGAGGAAGATCGTCCCGCCGCGCTCGAGCTTCGCCTCGAGGTGGATGCGCCCGCCCTGCGCGCCGCGCGAGACGTCGTCGATCGTCGGCGGAGGCGCCGCCGCCTCGAGCAGCGTCCAGATCGCGGTCAGCACCGTCGACTTGCCGCTCGAGGCCTCGCCGACGAGCGCGCACACGTTGCCCGGCGCGAGCTCGAGCTCCCGCGCGGCCCGGTATCCCTGAATGGAGATGCGCGCTAGGGAGCCCACAGCGCGCCGAGATACGCCGCCGGGTCGCCGGGCTGCCAGCGGCGGAGGAAACGCTGGATCGGCGGATGGAGGACGACACCGTCGAGGTCGGCGGTGTCGAACAGGCGGTGGCCGCGCACCGCCGCGTCCTGCGAGGTCACCGCCTCGAGCGACCGGCCGGAGAGATCGGCCGCGAAGATGATGTGCACGACGTGCTTCGCGCCGAAGCCGCGCTGCGGCGAGATCGAGTCGACGAGCGCCACCGGGCCCTCGACGGGCAGCTTGTCGGGGATGCCGATCTCCTCGTACAGCTCGCGGTGCAGCGCGGTGGTGAGGCTCTCGCCCGCGTTCACGCCGCCGCCCGGCAGGAGCCAGTACTCGCCGCGGCCGCTCTTCTCGTGCCGGCACAGAAGAACGCGATCCTCCCAGCGGAGGATCGCCGACACGCGGACGCGGGGCTCCTGCATCAGTGGGCGGACGACCCGAAGCCGCGGACGCCGCGCTCGCTCGCGGGAAGCTCCTCCACCTCGACCGGGTCGACCGGCGCGACGGGGACGACCACGAGCTGCGCGATGCGCATCCCCGGCTCGACGACGAACGCCTCGCGCGCATCCGTGTTGTGCAGCACGACGCGGACCTCGCCGCGATACCCGGAGTCGACGAGCCCGGGCGCGTTCACGATCGTGATCCCGTGCCGGGCCGCGAGGCCCGAGCGCGGCTGGACGAAGCCGGCGTAGCCGTCCGGGACGGCGACCGCGAGCCCGGTCCCCACCGTCGCACGCTCGCCGGGCCGGAGCTCGACGCGCTCGCACGAGGCGAGGTCGAGCCCGGCGTCGCCGTCGTACGCGCGGGTCGGGACGACCGCGTCCTCGCGGAGCCTGCGGAACGCGACCTCCACCTACGCGCTCACGAGGTAGCGCGCGAAGCGCGAGATCTCGCGGCGTGGAAGTCGTGCGACGACGAGAACGCCCTCGTTCGTGTCCTCGCGCTCCTCGATCGGCGCGCCGAGCGCATACAGCTCGTTCAGCTTTCCACCATCCCGGTAGGGAAGGAGCAGCCGCACGGGCTCGAACAGGCCCGAGAACCGATCGGCGATGCGGGCACGGAGGGCGTCCATCCCCTCCCCCGTGAGCGCCGACACCTGCACGGCCTCGGGATAGCGGTTGCCGAGCGCCCGGCGCGTCTCCTCGCCGGCGGCGTCGACCTTGTTCAGCACGAGCTCGATCGGCAGCTCGTCGGCCCCGATCTCGTGCAGGACGGCATCGACGGCGGCGATCATCTCGATCACCCGCTCCTGCGGCGCCGATGCGTCGACCACATGCAGGACGAGGTCGGCGACGAGGGTCTCCTCGAGCGTCGCCGCGAAGCCCTCGACGAGCTGATGCGGCAGCCGGCGGACGAAGCCGACCGTGTCGGTGACGAGATAGCGGCGGCCCTCGTGCTCGAACCCGCGCGTCGTCGGGTCGAGCGTCTCGAACAGGCGGTTGCGCACGGAGACGTCGGCGTCGGTGAGCGCGTTCAGCAGCGTCGACTTGCCGACATTCGTGTAGCCGGCGAGCGCGACCGTCGGCATCTGGGTGCGACGCCGCTCCTTGCGCCGCGTGTCGCGCTGCTTCGACAGCTCCTCCAGGCGCTCCTTGAGGAGGGTGACGCGCCGGCGCGCCTGCCTGCGGTCGGACTCGAGCTGCGACTCGCCGGGGCCTCTCGTGCCGACGCCGCCGCCCAGCCGCTCGAGGTGCTTCCACATGCCGCGCATGCGGGGGAGGTTGTACTCGAGCTGCGCCAGCTCGACCTGGAGCTTTCCCTCGCGCGAGGTGGCGTGCTGCGCGAAGATGTCGAGGATCAGCTGCGTCCGGTCGACGACGCGCGCCTGCAGCGTGTTCTCGAGCAGCCGCTGCTGCGAGGGAGAGAGCTCGTCGTCGACGAGGAGCACCTCCGCCTTCGCCCCGCCGTACTCGTGCTTCAGCTCGTCGAGCTTTCCCTTGCCGACGTAGCTGCGCGGATCCGGCTCGGGGCGGTGCTGGACGACGCGCGCGACCGGCTCGACACCGGCGGTGCGCGCGAGCTCCTCGAACTCGCCCAGCTCGCCGTCGGCATCGACGGCCTGCCCGAGCACGGCGACCACGAGCCCTCGCTCGGGCTCGGGGCCCGGCGTGGGATCGGGCTGCTTGACTGCCACCGCAGCCATTATGACGTCTGCCGTGCCGATCCCCGATCTCGCCGCCACCACGCTGCAGCTCGTCGACGCGCCCTCGGAGAGCTATTCCGAGGCCGCCGCCGTCGAGCTCGTGCGCCGGCTCGTTCCGGGGGCGCCCGTGTACGACGACGGCGAGGTGCTTCTCTACGGCGAGGGGCCGGTCGTCCTCGCGGGGCATCTGGACACGGTCCCCGCCCAGCGGAACATCCCGGGCCGCATCGAGAACGGGGTCGTCCACGGCCTCGGCGCCAGCGACATGAAGAGCGGCGTCGCGGTCATGATCGAGCTCGCCCGCGCCGGCGTCCCCGGCCGCTATCTCTTCTTCACGCGTGAAGAGGTACCCGTGACCGAGAGCCCGCTGCCGGCGCTCTTCGCGACCGGGCTGCTCGCGGACGCCGAGCTCGCCGTCGTGCTCGAGCCGACCGACAACGAGCTGCACGCGGGCTGCCTCGGGAACCTGCAGGCACGCGTCACCTTCGACGGCGAGAGCGCGCACTCCGCGCGTCCGTGGACGGGCGTGAACGCGATCCACGAGCTCGTCCGCGGCCTCGAGCCGCTCGTCGGGCTCGAGCCGGAGGACGTCGAGCTCGACGGGCTCGTCTACCGCGAGGTCGTCAGCGCCGTTCGCGTCGCCGGGGGGATCGCTTCGAACGTCGTCCCCGCGCACGCATCGGCGGAGCTGAACATGCGCTTCGTCCGTCCGGGCGCGGAGGAGCGACTGCGCGCCCTCCTGCCGGACGGCGCGATCGAGGTGCTGAGCCTGTCGCCGCCGGCGCCGCCCGCGCTTCGCAACGCGCGCGTGGCGCGGCTGCGCGAGCTCGTTCCCACCGTGAAACCCAAGCAGGCCTGGACGCCGGTCGCCCAGTTCGCCGAGCAGGGCATCGACGCGATCAACTTCGGGCCCGGAGCGACCGCCTATGCGCATCGCGTCGACGAGCAGGTGCCCGTCGCGAACCTCGAGCGGAGCTTCGCGGTGCTGCGAGAATTCCTGTCGTGATCAACCCGACACTCGCGGGCATGGCGACGTACCCGTTCGTCCGGCTGGAAGAGGCGCGGCGACGCCTCCTCGCCGACGGAGTCGAGGTGATCGACTTCGGCAAGGGAGACCCGAACGAGCCGACCGACCCGATGATCCGGCAGGCGCTCGTCGACGCGCTGCCGGAGCGCTCTCCGTACCCGCTCGCGCAGGGGCTGCCCGAGCTGCGGGAGGCGGCCGCCGGCTGGTGCGCACGGCGCTTCGGCGTCGAGGTCGACCCCGGCGCCGAGATCGTCCCGACATACGGCTCGAAGGAGGCGATCTTCTCGCTCGCGCAGGTACTCGACACCGCAGGGAGGACGATCGTCTTCGGCGAGCCGGCGTACCCGGTGTACGAGCGCGGCGCGCTCTTCGCCGGCGCAGAGGTGCGGACGCTGCCGCTCGTGCGCGAGAACGGCTTCCTTCCCGACCTCGACGCGATTCCCGACGACACCGCGCTCGTGTGGGTGAACTACCCGCACAACCCGACGGGGGCGGTCGCACCGCTCGCGTTCTACGAGCGACTCGCCGAGCTCGCGGCGGAGCGGGACTTCTATGTCGCCTCCGACGAGGCGTACACCGAGCTCTGGTTCGACGAGGCGCCGCCGTCCGCTCTGCAGGTGGGCGACCGCTCCCGCGTCATCGTCTTCCAGACGCTCAGCAAGAGATCGTCCATGACCGGCTACCGCTCGGGCTTCGTCGCGGCGTCGCCGGAGGTCGTCGGGGCGCTCAAGGCCTACCGCCCGACGGTGGGGACGGCGCCGCAGGAATTCGTCCAGCGTGCATCGGTCGCCGCCTGGAACGACGAGCGCCACGTCGACGAGACCCGCGCGCGCTACCGGGCGAAGCGCGACGTGCTCATCCCCGCGATCCGGGCGAAGGGGTGGGAGATCGTCGCGAGCGAGGCGACGATGTATCTCTGGGTGGCCGGCGCGGACGCCGACGAGCTCCTCGAGCGGGGCATCCTCGTGTCGCCCGGCGCCTTCTTCGGCCCGAGCGGTGCAGGCTACGTCCGTTTCGCGCTCGTGCCTACGCTGGAGGAATGCGAGCGGGCGGCCGATCTCCTGTGAGCACCGAAGAGACGATCGCCGCGCTCGACCGCGGCGACGTGCGCGTCGCAGAGAAGGTCGACGGCGATTGGCGCGTCAACGAGGACGCGAAGGCGGCCATCCTCGACTACTTCCGCCTGCGCAAGGTCGAGCCGATCGAGGTCGGACCGTACGAGTACGTCGACAAGATCCCGCTCAAGCACGACTATGCGGAGGCCGGGGTGCGCGTCGTGCCGCCGGCGACGGCGCGCTACGGCTCGTACCTCTCTCCGGGCGTCGTGATGATGCCGAGCTACGTCAACATCGGCGCGTGGGTCGGACCGAACACGATGATCGACACGTGGGCGACCGTCGGCTCGTGCGCGCAGATCGGCGCGGACGTCCACCTCGCCGGCGGCGTCGGCGTCGGCGGCGTGCTCGAGCCGGTGCAGGCGCGCCCGGTGATCGTCGAGGATGGCGCGTTCATCGGCTCGCGCTGCATCCTCACCGAGGGCGTGCTCATCGGAGAGCGCGCCGTCCTCGCACCGAACGTGTCGCTGACGGGGTCCGTGCCGGTGATCGACGTGACCGGCCCGGAGCCGGTCGAGCACCGAGGCTACGTCCCTCCCTACTCCGTCGTCGTCCCCGGAACGCGCCCGAAGGAGTTTCCGGCCGGCACGTTCCAGATCGGCTGCGCGCTCATCATCGGAAGGCGAAGCGCCCGGACGGACATGAAGACGTCGCTGAACGACGTGCTCCGCGAATACGCGATCGGCGCATGATGCGCCGGTCGGTCGCGGGTGCCCTCGCGCTTGCCACGTTCGCCCTCGCCGGCATCGGATTCGTTCTGCGCCGGCACATCGCCGGCATCGTGCTGCTCGTCGTCGCCATTCCGGTGGCGGTCCTCGCGTGGGTCGCGCTCGGCGCCCCCGTCAGCCGCCGCTCCCTGCGGGACCGCTGAACAAGGCGGCCGGTACCAGGTACGCTCACGACACCGTCACGACTGTCGAACGCCGTGCAGCAGACGGCGACCGGCATGGCGCTTACGGCGGCCGGTCCGGCGTGACCCTTTTGTATCGGTAGCTGCTACCGGTCGCTGCGGTCAGCCGACGCGCTCTGCGGGACCGGTGAGCGTCGCGCGGCCGCCGCCGAGGCGGACGCGCAGGTCGCCGCCCGGGAAGTGGACGACCACCTCGCCGTCGCCGTGCGTCGCCGCCGCCACGGCGACCGCGCTCGAGCCGGATGCGGTCGTCTCCCCCACACCGCGCTCCCAGACGCGCGCCGTCACCTCACCGGGCCGGTCGACCCGCACCACCTGCACGTTCGTGCGATTCGGAAAGCGCGGATGCGTCTCGAGCATCGGCCCGACGAGGAGGATGTCGTCCGGATCGCCGGCGACGACCGCGTGCGGGTTGCCGACGTCGACAACCGCGACGTCGAGGCCGGCGATCCGCTCGCGCGCGACGACCTTCGCCTCGCCGATGTCCGACTCGTAGAGCTCGCCCACCTTCCTCACTTCCACGACGCGCGGGCCGACGTGCACGCGCGCGACATCGCGACCCGTCCGCTCCATCAGCCACGCGCCGGCGATGCGCGTCCCGTTGCCCGACATCTCGGCGTGAGATCCGTCCGGATTGACGATCGCAATGGTCATGTCGTCGCCCTTCACCGACACGACCTCGATCGCGCCGTCCGCTCCGTCGGCGAGGTCGTACGCGCCGTCGGAGACGAGATACTCATTCCCGTGTGCGTGCCAGAGCGACGACGTCATCGGCGATCTCCTCGGCAGAGCGATTCGCGGCGACGATAGCGATGCCGGGAATGCGCCGCATCCATTTGCGCTGGTACGCCGCGTATCGGCGCGTCCGGGCGGCGAGGACGGCGATCGCCTCGTCGCGCGGCAGGGTCGCCACCGCCTCGAGCCCGAGCGCCCGGCGCGCGGTCAGAGACATCGCCCCGGCGAGCGCGCGGCGCACCTCCTCCTCCACTCCCGCGTCGAACATCGCCCGCGTCCGCTCCTCGATCCGCCGGTCGAGGACGTCCTTCGAGAGGTCGAGCCCGACGATAACCGTCGGGTGGCGCGTCTCGTGCGACCAGAGCCGGTTTTCGGCCGGAGCGAGCGAGGCTCCGGCCTCGGCGAGCTCGAGCGCCCGGACGACGCGCCGGCGGTCGTTCGCGTGAAGCACGGAGGCCGCCTGCGGGTCGAGCGCGGCCAGATGCGCATGCGCCGCTTCCCCGCCCGAAACGTCGTAGAAGCGCTCCCACCGCGCGCGGGCGCCCTCCGCCGGTGCGGGCGGCAGGGACAGCTCGGCGAGCGCCGCCCGCAGGTAGAGCCCCGTGCCGCCGACGACGACCGGCGTCCGGCCGGAGGCGAGGATCTCGTCCACCGCGGCGTGGGCGAGCGGGGCGTAGTCGCCGACGGAAGCCTCCCGGTCGAGCGGCCAGATCCCGACCAGCCGCGTCGGCTCGGTAGGCTGGTTCGTCAGGATCGGCAGCCCACGGTAGACCTGGAGCGCGTCGGCGGAAACGAGCTCTGCAGGGATCCGCTCGGCCACCGCCGAAGCAACCCTCGATTTGCCGGTCGCGGTGGGGCCGAAGATGCCGATAACCGTCACCGGAGGATTCTCACCTGCGTTACCTGAACATCGAGTCGAGAAGCGAGATCAACCGCACGCGGACTGAATCCGCGGTCTTCCTCATCGCGGCTTCGGCGCTCGCCCTGGCCACGCTCTTCGCGCTCAGCGAGGTCGCTGGCTTCGAGCGCGTCTGGGATCGCCTCCAGAGCGTCGATCCGATCTGGTTCCTCGTCGCCTTCGGCGCGGAGATCGTCGCCTATCTCGGCTACGTCATCGGCTACCGCGAGGTCGCCCGCGTCGACGAGGGCCCGAAGATGAAGCACGGCCACGCCGCCGCCGCCGTCGCCGCAGGCTTCGGCCCGTTCGTCACCGGCGGCGGCTTCGCGCTCGACGTGCACGCGTTCAAGCTGCAGGGCATCACCGACCGCGAGGCGCGCGTCCGCGTGCTCGGTCTCGGCGCCCTCGAGTACGCGACGCTCGCACCGGCCGCCTGCATCGCGTCGATCCAGCTGCTCGCCGCCGGCGCCCACACGCCGACGATCGGACTGACCCTGCCGTGGGCGATCGCAGTCCCGCTCGGCTTCGCAGCCGCGATGTGGGCGATGGGGCACCGGCAGCGCTTCCGCGGCAAGGGATACCTGAAGGACGGCCTCGCGCAGGCGCTCGAGTCGATCTACGTCCTCAAGTGCCTCTTCGCGCGGCGCCACCTCGCCGGCCCGGCGGGCGCCACGCTCTACTGGTTCGGCGAGATCGTGTGCCTGTGGGCGTGCCTGCACGCCTTCGCGCACGGTGCGCCGAACGTCGAGCTCCTGCTCATCGGATATGCGACCGGCTACGCGCTCACGCGACGGACACTGCCGCTCGGCGGGGCGGGCGCGGTCGAGGCGCTGCTGCCGTTTGCGCTCTCGTGGACCGGTGTGCCGCTCGCCGCCGCCGTGCTCGCGGTGTTCACGTATCGCGTCTTCAACTTCTGGCTGCCCGTCGTCCCGGCCGTCGTCGGGCTTCGCAGCATGCGCGCTCAGACGGCGTAGACCACCGCCTGCGCCCCCGCGAGCGACGTCGACGTCGCTCGCTCGATGCGCACGGCGACGAGGTCGCCGACGTGCGCGTCCCCGGCGAAGTTGACCGTCGTGTTCCTCCGCGTCCTGCCGCTGAGGAGAAGGGGGTCGGTGCGGCTCGCGCCCTCGACGAGCACCTCCTCGACGGCTCCCACCCGGCTCGCGTTGCGCTCGGCTGCGACGCGCTGGACGACCTCGACGAGCCTCTCGATGCGGTCGCGCTTGACGTCATCCGGAATCTGGTCGGTGCGTGCGGCGGCCTCCGTCCCGGCGCGCGGCGAGTAGACGAAGGTGAAGGCGCCGTCGAAGCCGGCCTCCTCCACCGCGGAGAGCGTCTCGCGGAAGTCGTCCTCCGTCTCGCCGGGGAAGCCGACGATGAGATCCGTCGTGAGCGCGAGGTCGGGGATCGCGGCTCGCATCTCGTCCACGAGCCGCAGATAGCGGTCGCGCGAGTACGTCCGCCGCATCTCCTTCAGCACGCGGGTCGATCCGGACTGGAGCGGCAGATGCGCGTGCTCGCACACTGCGGCGCACTCCGCCATCGCCTCGATCACCGGGCGGCGGAAGTCTTTCGGATGCGGGCTCGTGAAGCGGATGCGCTCGATGCCGTCGATCGCGTCGACCTCGCGCAGCAGCCGGGCGAAGTCGGTGCCGAGATCGCGGCCGTACGAGTTGACGTTCTGCCCGAGGAGCGTCACCTCGCGCACGCCGGAGTCCGCGAGCGAGGCGATCTCGGCGATGATCTCGCCCGGCCGGCGCGAGACCTCGCGACCGCGGACGGCGGGGACGATGCAGTAGGAGCAGACGGAGTTGCAGCCCATCGAGATCTGCACCCACGCCTGAAAGCGCCGTTCGCGGTGCGCCGGCAGCGTCGCCGCGAATGTCCGCTCCTCGCCCGTCCCCCACGCTCCGCGCGCGACGCCTTCCCCACCGGCACCCAGCCACTCGGCCAGATGCCCGATCGTGCCGGGGCCGAAGGCGACGTCGACCTGCGGGTAGAGGGAGAAGATCCGCTCGCGCTGCGCCTCGGCGTAGCACCCGCCCACGGCGACGACCGTGTCGGGACGCTCGCGCTTGCGCGCGCCCGCTTCGCCGAGATGGGCGGCGAGCTTCGTGTCCGGCTTCTCGCGGATGGTGCACGTGTTGAAGACGACGACATCCGCGTCGTCCGGCGACTGCGCCTCTCCGAGGCCGAGCTCCTCGAGCATGCCCTTGATGCGCTCGGAATCGTGCGCGTTCATCTGGCAGCCGAACGTCGTGACGAAGTAGCGGCGCATCTGCGTAGGGTAGCCGGGAAATGACCGCGGAGACCGGAGCCGCCGTCGCGCTCGCGCTCGCTTCGACGACGCTGACGAACGTCGCGTATCTGCGCGAGCACGACGCGGTCGCCGCGCTTCCGGAGTTGTCGGCGAGACGTCCGCTCCGATCGGCCAGGCACCTCCTCACGGATCGCAGCTGGCTCGAAGGGTTCGCCCTCGAGAGCGCCGGATTCACGCTCTACGTCGTCGCGCTGGCGTTCGCACCGCTCACGCTCGTGCAGAGCCTCGCCGCGGGCGGCATCGGCGTCCTCGCATACGTCTCGGCGCGCGTCGCCGGCCGCGCGCTGCCGCGGCGCGAGCTCGCCGGCGTGCTCGTCTCCATCGTCGGCCTCGCCGCGCTGGCGGTCTCGCTCGCGGGCGGAAGCGGTGAGGGGAGCGGCGGCACGGTGCTCTCGATCGAGCTCTGGCTCGCGGCGACGGCCGCCGCCGCGCTCGCCGCAGTCGCGATCGGCCGCCGGACGGGCGCGGTCGCGGTCACCGAGGGCATGGCCGCGGGCCTCTTCTTCTCCATCGGCGACATCTCGGTGAAGGTGGCGACGGAGGGAGGCGGCCGCGCCGCCTTCGGCGCCACCGTCGTCCTCGGGTACGGGCTCGGGACCGCGCTCCTCCAGCTCGGCTACCAGCACGGCGGCGCGCTCACCGTCGCCGGGCTCGCGACGCTCCTCACGAACGCGCTGCCGATCGCGGCCGGCACGATCGTCCTCGGCGAGCCCGTCCCGCACGGCGCGCTCCGCGCGGTTCGCATCCTCGCGTACGTCGCCGTCACCGTCGGCGCGATCCTCCTCGCGCGCCGAAGGCGAAGCTAGGCTGGCCCGCGTGGATCATCCGAACACGATCGAGGCGGAGAAGCTCGTCCGCGAGTTCAAGAAGGGGCCGCGCGCGGTCGACGGCATCGACCTGCACGTCGACGCGGGCGAGATCTACGGTTTCCTCGGGCCGAACGGCGCCGGGAAGTCGACGACGGTCCTCATGCTGACGACGTTGCTGCCGCCCACGGCGGGAGCGGCCCGCGTAGGCGGCTACGACGTCGTCCGCGAAGGGCCGCAGGTGCGCGCGAACATCGGCGCCGCCCTGCAGGAGGCCGCGCTCGACCCGCTCCTCACCGGGCGCGAGCATCTTCGTCTCCAGGCCGCGCTGCAGGCGCTCCCGCGCGAGGAGCGCGGGCCGCGTGCGGCCGAGCTCCTCGACCGCGTCGGGCTGACGGAGGCCGCGGACCGAAAGGTGCGCGGATAC
The DNA here is from genome assembly GCA_028876365.1 of Acidobacteriota bacterium. Taxonomy (GTDB): domain Bacteria; phylum Actinomycetota; class Thermoleophilia; order Gaiellales; family Gaiellaceae; genus Palsa-739. The sequence goes on from JAGWRZ010000176.1 coordinate 12,470, forward strand.
TCCGGCGGCATGAAGCGCCGGCTCGACCTCGCGATGGCGCTCGTCCACCGGCCGCGCATCCTCTTCCTCGACGAGCCGACGACCGGCCTCGACGTGCAGAGCCGCACCGCGCTCTGGGACGAGGTCGGTCGGCTCGCGCGGGAGGACGGAGTGACCGTGTTCTTGACCACGCAGTACCTGGAGGAGGCTGACGTCCTCGCGGACCGCGTCGGGATCATCGACCACGGCCGGATCGTCGCCGAGGGGACGCCGGACGCGCTCAAGGCCGAGATCGGCCGGCCCACCGTCGAGGTGATCCCGCTGGGAGAGGACGGCCGCGGTCCAGTCGCCGCCGTGCTCGAGCGCTTCGGCACCCTCGTCCCGTCCTCGCGCGGCATCGCCGTCCGCCTGGAGGGAGGCGAGGCCGGGCTCGCCGAGGTCGTGCGCGCGCTCGACGCCGCCGGCGTCCACGTCGCGCAGCTCGAGCTGCACAGCCCGAGCCTCGACGACGTCTTCCTGGCGAAGACGGGCCGCTCGCTCGAGGGCCACGGCGCGGAATGAGGACGACCGTCGACCAGGTGGCTCTCCTTGCACGCCGCTCGGTGCTCCGCACGTGGCGCAACCCCGCAGCGACGATCTTCCCGCTCGTCTTCCCGATGCTGCTCCTCGCCGTCAACTCCGGGGGCCTGCGCGCGGAGACGCACCTGCCGGGCTTCCCGACGAAGTCGTTCGTGGCGTTCGCGCTCGCCGTGCCGTTCATCCAGGGCGCGCTGTTCGCGACGATGAACGCGGGAACCGATCTCGCGCGCGACATCGAGAGCGGGTTCATGAGCCGCCTGTCGCTGACGCCGCTGCGCGGCGCGGCGCTCCTCGCCGGACAGCTCGGCGGCGTGATCGCGCTCGGCCTCGTGCAGGCGTGCTTCTACCTCGCCGTCGGTTTCGTCGTCGGCGTCCGCCCCGCGGCCGGCGTCGGCGGCGTCGCCGTCCTTCTCGTCTTCGCCGCGCTCATCGCGCTCGCGTTCGGGAGCCTCGGCGCGACCATCGCCATCCGCACCGGCTCGACCGAGTCCGTGCAGAGCCTCTTTCCCGTCTTCTTCGTCTTCCTCTTCATCTCGTCGATGAACATCCCGCGCAACCTCATCTCGACCCGCTGGTTTCGCGACGCGGCGACGGCGAACCCGGTCTCCTACCTGCTCGAGTGCGTGCGCAGCCTGATCATCACCGGCTGGAACGGCGAAGCGCTCGGCCTCGGCTTCGGCATCCTCGCCGTCATCGGCGTCGCCGGGCTCTCGAGCGCGGCAGCGGCTCTCCCCAGGAGGCTGGCGCGCTGATGCGGAACCTGTCGGTCGCGCGCGCCGTCGCCTGGCGGACGCTGCACAACGTCTTCACGAATCCCGGGCTCGTCATCCCTCAGCTCGCTTTCCCGCTCTTCTTCTTCACGGCCTTCGCGGGCGGGCTGTCGCACATCCACGACGTGCGCGGGTTCGCGTATCCCGAGGGCTACACGGCGTTCCAGTTCGTCTTCGTCCTTCTCCAATCCGCCGCGTTCGGCGGCGTGTTCACCGGCTTCGGCATCGCGCGGGACTTCGAGACGGGCTTCGCCCGAAGGCTTCTGCTGGCAGCGCCCCATCGCACCGGCATCGTGTCCGGCTATGCGCTCGCCGCACTCTGCCGCTGGCTCGTCACCGCCGCGTTCCTCACCTGCGTCGCGTTCGCGGTCGGGATGAAGGTGGGCGGCCACGGCGTCGACCTTCCGGCGCTCTACCTCCTGGCGGCGCTCGTCAACGCGGCAGCGATCCTGTGGGCCTGCGGCGTCGCGATGCGCCTCCGCTCGATGCAGGCCGGGCCGATCATGCAGATGCCGGTGTTCCTCGTGCTCTTCTTCGCGCCGGTGTACGTGCCGCTCGGACTGCTCACGGGGTGGATCCACGCCGTCGCTCTCGTCAATCCGCTGACGCGGGTGCTCGAAGCCGGACGGGGATTCGTCGCCGGGTCGCCGACCGAGGTGGCGGCCGCCTACGGCGCCGCCGCCGGCCTCGCGGTGCTCTTCTCGCTCTGGGCGGTGCGCGGCCTGCGCAAGGCGGAAGCCGCGGGATAGCGGCTTACGCCGATTTTACGCGCTAGAACTCCGCCAACCCGGGTATGTGCCGTCTGGCATGCCGCTCGTCAGTGCCGCGATCATCACCCACAACCGGGCGCAGTATCTCGGCGAGGCGATCGCGAGCGTCCTCGCCCAGTCCTGCCGCGACCTGGAGCTGATCGTCCTCGACGACGGCTCGACGGACGAGACGCCCGCGGTCGTCGCGCCCTACCTCGACCGCATCCGCTACGTGCGCCAGGACCATGCGGGGAAGGCCGTCGCGCGCAACCATGCGGTCGCGCTCGCCCGCGGCGCGTTCTTCGCGTTCTGCGACTCCGACGACGCGTGGTACCCGGACCGGATCGCCCGCCAGCTCGCCGCGTTTCGACGGAACCCGGACGTCGGGATGGTGCACGGGCACGTGAGCATGATCGACGAGCACGGCCGCGACCTCCCGGACCGCACCGCATCCGTTCGCGACGTCTTCGGCGCCGCCAACCGCAACGGTGCGAGCTATGCCTCGTACGCGCTCGAGTGCCGCTGCTTCAGCTCGACGATCCTCGTCCGCCGCAGCGTGTTCGACGTCGTCGGACCGTACGACCCGACGCTCGCGATCGAGGATTACGACTTCTACCTCCGGCTCCTGCTCGATTACGACGTTCTCTTCCTCGACGGGGCGCCGCTCGCGAAGTACCGCGTCCACGACGCGAAGACGGGTGCGCTCGAGCTCGGCTCCGGGCAGATCCAGACCGCGGAGAAGCACCTTGCATTCCTCGACGCCAACCCCTACGTCGTCGATGCGCGCCTCGCCCGGCGGAACTTCCACATGATGATCGCGCGCTCTGCGCGCGTGCTCGGCGACCGCCGGCGGGCGCGCGCCGCGGCGCTTCGCGCCCTTCGCCTCGGAGCGCCGCAGGCGCTGCGGTTCGCGCGCTAACAGATCCCAGATCCATCGCGGTTAGCGTGTCGTCGTGCACAGGGTGACCCTCGTGGCCGCCGCCGCCGCGGCGGCCGGCGTCGTCGCCGCCGCGCCGGCCCGGTCGGCCGTCCAGTGTCCGTGGATGAACCTCGCGGCGACTCCCGCGCAGCGGGCGGCCCAGCTGCTCGCCGCGATGACGACTTCCGACAAGCTCGCCCTCTTCACGGGCGTCGATCCCCATGCCGCGCTCGGCGTCGCCGACGGCCCGCTCTACGTCGGCTACGTCCCCGGCAATCCGGCCCTCTGCATCCCCGCCCTGACGCTGAACGACGGGCCCGCGGGCGTCGCCGACCTCCAGATCGGGACGACGTCCTTCCCCGCGCCGATCGCCCAGGCTGCGACCTGGGACCCGGCGCTCCAGCGGACCCTCGGCCGCACCCTCGGGCTCGAAGCGTGGAACAAGGGGATCGACGTCCTGCTCGGCCCCGACGTGAACATCGCGCGGGTCCCCGAGAACGGCCGCAACTTCGAGGCGTTCGGCGAGGACCCGTATCTCAGCGGGCAGACAGCGGCCGCCGAGATCCAGGGGATCCAGGAGAACCCCGTCATCGCCACGGTGAAGCACTTCGCCGTGAACAGCCAGGAGACGAACCGCTACTACGTCTCGTCGAACGTCGACGACCGCACGCTGCACGAGATCTACCTGCCGCCGTTCGAGACGGCCGTGCGGCAGGGCGGCGTCGGCGCGGTCATGTGCGCATACGGGCTCGTGAACGGGACGTTCGACTGCCAGAACCCCGCGCTCCTGACGACGGTGCTACGCGGACAGTTCGGGTTTCGCGGGCTCGTGATGTCCGATTGGGGCGCGACGTGGTCGACGGTGCAGTCCGCGAACGCGGGCCTCGACCTGGAGATGCCCGGCGGCAGGTTCTTCGGCAGCGCGCTCGCGGACGCGGTCTCGGCCGGAGCCGTCTCGATGCAGACCGTCGACGGGATGGCGCTCGACATCCTGACGTCGATGTTCAGGCTCGGCCTCTTCGACCATCCGCCGCCCGCGCTCGAGAGCGTGTCGTCGACCGACGTCTCGACGGCGGCCGACCAGCAGGTCGCGCTCCGTGCCGCCGAAGAGGGCACCGTGCTGCTGAGGAACGAGGGCGGCGTCCTTCCGCTCCGTCCCGCGCCGGGCTCCACGATCGCGCTCATCGGCGCACCGGCGGGTTTCGGCGACCTTCGCGCGTACACGAGCGGCGGCGGCAGCGCGTTCGTCGCCTCGGCGACACCGGTCGCTCCGCTCGGGGCGATCACCGCCCGCGCCGCCCGCGCGGGCGCGACCGTCGTCTCGGCCGACGGCAGCGATCCCGCGGCCGCGGCCGCCCTGGCGCGCACAGCGAGCGTCGCCGTCGTGTTCGCGTACGACCAGGAGCACGAGGGCGTCGACCGGACGACGCTCGCACTGCCGAACGGCCAGGACCAGCTGATCGAGCAGGTCGCCGCTGCGAACCCGCACACGATCGTCGTCCTCGACACGGGCGGCCCGGTGCTCATGCCGTGGCTCGATCAGGTGGACGGCGTCGTCGAGGCGTGGTACCCGGGCGAGCGCGACGGAGACGCGATCGCCGCGGTCCTCTTCGGTGACGTCGACCCGAGCGGGAAGCTGCCGCAGACGTTCCCCGTCTCGGATGCGTCGGTGCCCGCCGCGTCGACCAACCAGTGGCCCGGCTCCGACGCCGCGCAGGACGCCTCCTTCTCCGAGGCGCTCGACGTCGGCTATCGCTGGTACGACGCGAACCACGTCGCCCCCCTCTTCCCGTTCGGCTTCGGGCTCTCGTACACGCGCTTTTCCTACAGCCGTCTGCGCATCGCGCGGGACCGCTCGCGCTACAGCGTGTCGTTCACCCTTCGCAACACGGGCTCGCTGCCCGGCGCCGACGTGCCGCAGCTGTACGTCGACGATCCCCGTGCGGCGGGGGAACCTCCGAAGCAGCTCGAGGGCTACGAGCGCGTCTTCCTCCGGCCGGGACGGAGCACCCGCGTGACCTTCGTGCTCGACGGACGGTCGTTCGCCTACTGGGACACGCCGACCGCGACGTGGCGGATCGAGCCCGGCCTGTACCGCATCCTCGTCGGGGCGTCCTCACGCGACATCCGCCTGCGCGGGTTCGTGCGCCGCTGACCCGTCGCCGTTGCCGCCGTGGTTCCTCGCGATGTCGACGGCGCGGCTCTCGCGGATGACGGTCACCTTCACCTGGCCGGGGTACTCGAGCTGGTCCTCGATCTCGCGCGCGATCTCGTGGGAGAGCAGGACCGCCTCCTCGTCGCCGACCTCGCCGGGCGAGACGATGACGCGGATCTCGCGCCCTGCCTGGAGCGCATAGACCTTCTCCACGCCGGGCTTCGCCGCGGCGAGCTCCTCGAGAGCCTCGAGGCGCTTGATGTAGTGCTCGAGGCTCTCGCCTCGCGCGCCGGGGCGCGACGCCGAGATCGCGTCGGCGGCGATCACGAGGACGGCCTCGACGGTCTGCGGCTGCACCTCGTAGTGATGCGCCTCGATCGCGTGGACGACGCCTTGCGGCTCGCCGTAGCGCCGCGCGAGCTGCGCCGAGATGAGCGCGTGCGAGCCTTCCATCTCGTGCGTCATCGCCTTGCCGATGTCGTGCAGCATCGCCGCCCGCTTCGCCGTACGCACGCTCGCGCCGAGCTCGGTCGCCATGATCCCCGTCAGGTGCACGACCTCGAGCGTGTGCTTCAACACGTTCTGGCCGTAGCTCGTGCGGAAGCGCAGCCGGCCGAGCGTCTTCTGCAGCTCCTCGTGGAACGGCCCGCAGTTCGCCTCGAACACCGCCTGCTCCCCCGCCTGCCGGACGACCTCCTCCAGCTCCGCCTTCGACTGGTAGTACGTCTCCTCGATTCGGGCGGGGTGGATGCGCCCGTCCTCGATCAGCTTCGTCAGCGTCAGCCGAGCGATCTCGCGCCGTACGCCGTCGAACGACGAGAGGACGACCGCGTGAGGTGTGTCGTCGATGATGAAGTCGACTCCGGTCAGATGCTCGAGGGCGCGGATGTTGCGCCCCTCGCGGCCGATGATGCGGCCCTTCATGTCGTCCGAGGGAAGCTCGACGACCGTCACGGTCGTCTCCGCCGCGTGGCTCGCGGCGACGCGCTGGAGTGCGTCGGCGACGAGGTTGCGCGCGCGCCGTTTCGACTCGGCCCGCGCCTCCTCCTCGAGCATGCGCACGCGGCGGGCGAGGTCGTGGCGCGCGAGCTCCTCGCCGCGCTGGAGCAGCTGCGCCTTGGCCTCCTGCTGCGTCATCCCGGAGATGCGCTCGAGCGCGGCCTGCTGCGCGCGCTTGACCTCTTTCAGGTCGTCCTGCAGCGACTTCAGATGCGTCTCGCGGTCCGAGATCCCCTGATCGCGCCGCGCGACCTCGACGAGGCGCCGCTCGACCTCCTCCTCCCGCGCGAGCACGCGCTCCTCGACCTTCACGACCGCCGAGCGCCGGTCGGCGAGCTCGGCGTCGATCTCCGCGCGCAGATGGACCGCCTGCTCGCGCGCTTCGATCTGCGCCTCGCGGCGCACCGCCTCGGCATCGCGCTCCGCGTCCTCGACGATCTGGCGGTGGAGCCTGCGCGCCTTCCCCACCCCGGTCACGCCGAACACCTGCACCGCGACGAGGGCGAGAATCGCCCCTCCGACGACTCCGGTGGCGACTGCGATCGCGATCAGCACGGGCGACTCCTCACGTGGAGGTGGCGCCTGCACGCGGGCGATCCCGAGCTCGGCTCAGCTGTGTCGGCGCGCGAGCCGCGCGCCCGCCGTGCGCCGCCCTACCTCAGCGGCAGCCTCCGGCGTCTCGAAGGGTCGATATCGATTCTCACAGCGTCTGAAGCGTCTCGGAAAAGCTCAAATGCAGGCAAAACGTTGATTGAGGCGTGTGCGGATCGTAGCGCCGATCACGGCTCCGACGCAAATCCGCGCGCGACCAGCCACCGTTCGCTGCGCCCCGCCTCGACGAGGGCTCGTGCTCGCTCGTGCTCCGGCTCGAGGGCGGCGAGCGCCGCCTCCAGGGGCTCACCGGCGAACCCCTCGTGCTCGAGGCGGTAGCGGATCGCCTCATCGCCGAACCCGCGGCCCGCGAGCGCGGTCGCACGGGAGGCGGCGGCGCGCGCGTCGTCGAGGATCCCGCTCCGTTCGAGAGCGCCGAGCGCCTCCTCGCGGGCGGGCGAGGCGATACGCGCCGCCAGGGCCCGACGGGACATGTCGCGGTGGCGCAGGGCGCGGGCGGCGACGCCGAGCGCCGCCGCCCGGCGGAGCTCGCGCGCGAGCGCCCGCGCCGACTCGCGGTCGAGCGCCCGCCCGACGAGCAGCCCCGACCGGACGACCGCGTCGGCGGGAAGCGTCCGCCAGGGGGCGCCGTCGAGCTCGACGGCGACCCGGTTGCGCGGACGCTCCCGGAGGGCCGTGACCGTGCGCACGCTACGCCGAGACTTCGGCCTCGATCTCCTTGGCCTTTCCGGGTGACGGCTTTCCGTTCGGCGAGGGCTCCTCCATCACCGGTAGCAGCCGCGCGGACACGACCTGCTCCGGCCCGAGCTCGAGCTGGATGCGCTGGAGGATCTGCTGCGTCACGTCCGGATGCTCCTTCAGGAACGCGGTCGCGTTCTGACGGCCTTGGCCGAGCCGTTCGTCGCCGAAGCTGAAGTACGAGCCCGACTTCGTCACCACCTTGCGCTCGATGCCGGAGTCGAGGACGGTGCCCTCCCACGAGATGCCGGAGCCGTAGATGATGTCGAACTCGGCCTGCTTGAACGGCGGGGCCACCTTGTTCTTCACGACCTTCACGCGCACGCGGTTGCCGTACGCCTCGACGCCTTCCTTCAACGTCTCGATGCGACGGATGTCGAGGCGCACCGACGAGTAGAACTTCAGCGCGCGTCCACCCGGCGTCGTCTCCGGATTGCCGAACATGACGCCGATCTTCTCGCGGAGCTGGTTCGTGAAGAGGCAGATCGTGTCGGTGCGGTTGAGCGTTCCGGCGAGCTTGCGCAGCGCCTGGCTCATGAGCCGCGCCTGCAGGCCGACGTGCGAGTCGCCCATCTCGCCCTCGATCTCCGCCTTCGGCGTCAGCGCGGCGACCGAGTCGATCGCGACGACGTCGAGCGCGCCCGAGCGCACGAGGAGCTCGCAGATCTCGAGCGCCTGCTCGCC
>JAGWRZ010000177.1 GCA_028876365.1 Acidobacteriota bacterium
CGAGCCGCCGCCGATGTCGAGCACGAGCGTCCCCGGTGGAGGTGCGACGCCGCGCCGGGTCAGTTCCGCCTCCTCCTCGCCGCTCGCGAGCCGTGTCGCGAAGCCGTAGCTCCATTCGACCTCGCCGAGGAACGCCTCGCCGTTCTCGGCGTCGCGCACGGCGCTCGTCGCCACCGCCAGCGTACGCTCGGCGCCGAGCGACTCGAGCGTGCGGCGGTAGTCGGTGAGGGCGTTGCGGACGCGCGCGATCGGGAGCGGGAGGAGCCGCCGGCGTGCGTCGACGCCTTCGCCGAGCCGCGTGATGCGCGACTCGCGGTGCACTTCGTCGACGGTGTCGCCGTCGACGTCGGCGACGAGCAGGCGCGTCGTGTTCGTCCCGAGGTCGACCGCTGCGACTCTCACGATGCGATCACTTGCGCGGGACGAGCGCGGTGAAGCGCGTCGCCTCGCTCCATGCCTCGCGCAGGAGCGCGAGCCGCTCGAGCGAGCGGCGCAGGCGCGCGAGGCTCGCGGCGAGCTCGGCGGTGTCGCTCGCGGACTCGATCGCGTCGAGCGTCGCCTCCACCTTCTCCGCCACCGTGTCGAGGTCGCGGAAGACGTGGCGGCGGAGCCGCTTGACGCTGCGCCACGCCTGCAGCGCGCGCACCGCGAGGAGCCCCAGCGATGCCATGACGGCCACCGCGGCGAGGCCGAGCGCCGCATAGACGAGCCAATCCCACATCGAGCGGATCGTAACGACGGTGCTACACTTCACGACCGCGACGCGGGGTGGAGCAGCCAGGTAGCTCGCCGGGCTCATAACCCGGAGGTCGCAGGTTCAAATCCTGCCCCCGCTACTCCGTTTTCTAGACTGACAACAGCGTTCGCGCCGCCGCGCGGTAGAGTTTGGTGTGATGGCGACACGTGAGGATCTGCATCGAAAGGTCGACTCCCTCAGCGAGGCTGAGGTGGAGCGGGCGCGGATCGTCATCGTCGATGCGGTGGACACGGAGACCTCGGTCGAGGCGATCCTTGCCCGCCATGGTGAGCAGCGGCTGAGCTCCGAGGAGTTCGAGGACCACTTCGCGGATCTGCCGAGCGACGGCGAGGGCTGAGCGCAGTTGACGGGCGCGAGGGGGCCGGTGTTTCCGGTCGCCTTCGACGAGCTCGCGATGGCCGAGGACTGTGCGCGTCTCGGTCACGCGGGTATTGCGGCGTTTGCCGAGCTCGGCCGCGAGATCGATCGGTTGGGCGGCTTGCCGAGGGAGCGGCTGCTTGCCTGCGAGGCGGAGGGGCGCGACGGCACGCGACTTCCAGGGTGTGTCAAGACGTATGTCCCGTGGCCGGCGGGGCGCTTCGGCGCCGTCATGGTTGCGGTCAGCCATCTCGAGCGGCCGGTCGGGCTGCGAGTGATCGCCTTCGGCGTGCGCCACCATCCCCGCGGCGCGCAAGCGTTGACCGTCTACCAGATCGCGCATCTGCGACTGAATGCCTGAGCCCTAGTCGGAGTCCCCGGGAACGCTGCACCGAGGCGATGTTGTTACGTTCGGCGTGCTGGAGCGATCTTGTCGGTAGTGGGCGAACAAGCTCTGTGGGACCAGTACCGGGAGGTGCTCCGTTTCGTCCGCCGCCGCGTGCGGTCGTACGAAACCGCCGAGGATGTAACGCAAGAGGTGTTCGCCGACGCGGCGAGCACAGTGATCCGCTCGGCCGACACCGCACCGCCGACCCTCGCGTGGCTGTACGTGGTCGCGGGGCGGCGCATCGTCGACGAGGCGCGGCGACATCGGGCGCGACGCACGACCCTTCCACTCGAGCTCGTCGAGGATCCGGCCGCGCCGGCAACCTATGGAAACGGGGTGGCGCAGGCCTTGCGAGCCGGACTGGCCTCGATGCCGGAAGGCCAGCGGCTTGTGGTGACGGGACGTCTTCTTCGAGGTCGCTCGTTCGCCGAGCTCGCTCGCGAGCTTGGCGCGAGCGAGGAGGCGTGCCGGATGCGATTCATGCGCGGCTTACAGCACCTGCGATCGGTCTTCGAGGAGGAGGGATTACAGCCATGAGCAAGACAGCTTCGCCCCTGCGCGAACGCGAGTTGGTGGAGATGCTGGGATCGGATCCCGAGCTGCTCGCCATCGCCGATGCGGTCGCGGCGTCCGTTCGGCTCCCAGCCCATGCGTACGGTCGACAGCGGGTGGTTGTCTTCGCAGGTGCGCCAATCCTCGCCGTCGCTGCTGCGGTCATAGCCCTGGTGCTGTTGTGGCCATTCTCGTCCTCTCCCTCGGTGCTCGACAACGCACTGGCGGCGCTCGGTTCCCGTCCCGTGACGCACGTCGTTCTCGAAGATTCGCTCGGCAGCTACCTCCTCGATCTGCGCACCGGTTCCCACACGCCGGTGAGCGGACGGGAGGAGATCTGGTACCGGGCGGAGCAGGGGATGTTCAGCCGCCGGACGTTCCACGGAGCACCCGCCGGAAGCGCCTTTCTTCCAGCGAAGCTCATCACTCAAGGCGCCTCGCTCTCCGCGATCTTCCTCACGAGCTATCGCCAACAACTCGAGGACCACCGCTTCCACGTGACCGGTATCGGACACATCGACAAGACGCCCGTCTACTGGATCGAAAGTACGCCCTGGATCCTCGGGGGCCCGAGCCGCACCCAGGTCGAACAGGTGGCGATCTCGAAGACGACCTACAAGCCGCTCTATTCACGTCTGCTTCTGAACGGCCACATCGAACGCGGCTCCGGCACCCGCGTCCTCTCGATCGAAACGACGAACAGCGCCCCCGTCAGCTTGCGCGGTAGCGCGCCGCGCTTCTCACTCGGGGCGGGCTACTCCGTCGTGGTCGGCTATCCGCCACTCACCCTCAGTCAGGTTCGGGCAATGCGCCCGTCACCTGTCATTCGTCTTCGCATCGCCGGCCTTCGCCTCGTCCTGATCGCCCGGACCCCGGTTGCCCCTTCCCTAAACAGCCCCCACCGGGCTCCTGGAGCATCCTTCTACTACGGCAGCCTTCTCAACACGGGCCTCCCGAACGACAAGGAACCCGACATGACGGGGCTCAAGCCTTACCTCGCCGTCACGGAGTTCACGCGGCCGAACCCGCTGACTCGCTTTCTGCACGCCTTCTTCCCGGCCGACGGGTCGGCGCTGATCGACAACGCCGTCGTCAGCCGCGGCCACTCCTCGGCGACTCTGCGCAAAGGTGGGATCTTCATCTACATCGAAGGATCCAGCGATGCTCTTGTCGTCGCCGCTGCCCGAACACTCGGAACCTAACGACCGCGAGCACGTTGACGGCGATTCAAGCCCTCGAATCTCAGTGAACCGTGGGCCGGCCGGTCGGGGAAATGTGTCCATATCCTGCCCCCGCTACTCCGTTTTCTAGAATGACAACAGCGTTCGCGCCGCCGCGCCGTAGAGTTTCCGCGATGGCGACACGTGAGGATCTGCAGCGGAAGGTCGACTCCCTCAGCGAGGCTGACTTCGCGGACATGCCGGGCGACGGCGAGGGCTGAGCCCAGCCCTTTGCGCGCGTGGGATGCGACCGGCGGAGGTTGCCGCCGAACTGGGCTTCGTCGACCAGAGTCACTTGACACGCCACTTCAGCCGCGTCGTCGGCGCCCCGCCGGCCGGGCCGTCAGACCGGCCTGAGCCGCAAGAACGTACAAGACCTCAGGAGCGACGCGGCGTAGGCTCGGCGGCCTAGTCGTCGACTGGGAGTCGCATGCGCCGTCTGCGGTGGATCCTCATCAGCGTCCTCGTCGTTGGGCCCCACCAATTCCTCGATGTGCCCACGGCCGGTATCACCGACGAGGGGCCTGCGGGGACGCGAAGGAGTGGGCGAACGGGAGCTCCTCCTGAAGCAGTACGGGTACGGGCGCGCGGCCGAGCCATTCGCGGCCGACGCCTCCATAGGAACCCGCCTTCGCGCGGCTAGTCCAAGGGAGTGGCGATGCAAGTTCAACGTGCGATAGTCCTTCTCGCTGCAATAGTGGGAGCGGCGGCCATGCTGGGAGGCGCTGCACTTCACGCCGCCGCCGCCTTTGCCGCTTCGGCGGCTCCGTGGTCGACGATGACAACGACCAACCCAGGCCCGAATCCGCAGCTGAACGCGGTCTCGTGTGCGTCGCCGGTCTTCTGCGTCGCGGTCGGGGAAAATGACAAGGCCATCCCGGGCTATCCGGCCTACGGGCAGTACGAGACGCTTGCAGAGGTGTGGAACGGATCGTCCTGGTCGACGATGACGACGGTGGATCCGGGCTCCGCTTCCTTGCTCGGCGGGGTGTCATGCATCTCGTCGGCGTTCTGCATGGCGGTGGGAACGCAGTGGAACAACACGTCGGGGAACACCACGCTCGCCGAGGAATGGAACGGTCTCGATTGGTCGGTGGTGCCGACGATCGATCCGAACATCTACGACTCACTTGCAACCGTCTCGTGTGTGTCGGCCGACTTCTGCATGGCCGGCGGCCAGTTCAACAACGGCGCGCGTCCGCAAACGCTCTCGGAAGAGTGGAATGGGGTTTCCTGGTCGAGTACGGCGACCACTGATCTCGGTGTCCAAGATTCTCTCCAGGGGCTGGCCTGCTCGTCGGTCGCGTTCTGCGTCGGGGTCTCGTCGTACGAGGCCGACTACAGCAATGCCCACTGGCAAACCCTCGGTGAGGAGTGGGGCGGCTCGGCGTGGTCGACAATGACGACGGTCGACGGCTATTCGGACACGAGGACCAACTTCGTCAATGAGTTGCTCGGCGTATCGTGCGCGTCGTCGAGCTTCTGCATGGCGACGGGCGACTACTACTACAACTTCGTGCCTCCTGCGACTCCACCCTCGGCGGCTCTCGCAGAGGCATGGAACGGATCGACCTGGTCGACCACAGCGCCTGCGAGTCCCTCGCTCGCTCAGCAGCTCGCAGGCGTGTCCTGTCCACGCGTGAGCTCCTGCATCGCCGTCGGCTCGCAGACAAACGATCAGTCCTCTGGCTCTCTCGGCCCGGGGGGTGGCCGGAATCAGCAGACCCTGGCCGAAGCATGGGATGGGACCGCCTGGTCGACCATGACGACGACAGACCCGAGCTCGTCCGATCTCCTCGAGGGCGTCTCGTGCACGGCCACCGGGTTCTGCATCGCGGTAGGTTCTTACGACAACGGGAGCGTGCGGCAGACGCTCGCCGAGAGCTTCCGTGCTCTACCGACGTCGAAGGACCAATGCATGAACGGGGGATGGCAGTCCTTCGGCGTCTTCGAGAACGAGGGCGATTGCGTCAGCTTCGTCGCGACCGGCGGCAAGAACCCACCGGGCGGCGGTTAGAAGGAGGAAGCGCATGCGCATCGGCTCCATACTTGTGACATTCGTCGTTGCCGTGTCCGCGGCGGTGCTCGCCGGCGCCGCACCGGCGTCGGTCGCGTCCGGTGTCGTCCAGTGGCAGGACGGATGGGACACCTCGGGGGCGCTCGACCTGACGCAGAGCAACGTCACCTGGGCGCAGACCGACAACTCGTCGTTGGACGCGACGTACACCTTCGTAGGTGCCGACCCGAACGCGCAGTACACCGTGGGCGTCGCGCTCCTTTATGCGGACCAGTCCGGGTGCCTGCCGTCGTTCGGCCAGTTCAGCCTCGGGCCGTGCTACGACGTGACGCGGCAGGGCTACACATCCTGGGAGGACGACACCAACGGCGTCAATCCGGCCGGCGTCGGGACGCTCTCCACCGACGGCTCCGGCGACGGCTCGCTGACCGTTCACTTCACCGGCATCGCGCCTGGGACCTACAGGCTCAAGTTCTACGCGCGCGAGGGAATCGGCGGCGGCTCGATCGAGTTCCAGGCCCCTGGTCCGTTCAGCCAGACACTCGACCTCACGTTCTCCGCGCTTCCCGTCTCCACGGACCAGTGCAAGGACGGCGGCTGGCAGACGTTCGGGGTGTTCAAGAACCAGGGCGACTGTGTCAGCTACGTCGCGACGGACGGGAGGAACCCGCCGAACGCATGACGGGGAACCGATCGGCGATGTCTATCCATACGAGGAGGGCCAGATGCCGGACACACGCCTGACGCGTTGCGTGACAGCCCTCTGCGTGCTGGGTATCGCGGCCGGGATCCAGGCGTCCGCCGCCGCGGCGGGCAAGCCGAAGCCCCACACCAAGCACGCCAACAAGACTCACACGGTCATCAAGAAGGCGGCGCCCGCGCTCGCCCCAGGGACATATTCCGGCACGGTGCAGATGAGCGGCGTTACCGTTGGCGCGAGCACATACCAGGCAACGCTGAACGGCACCTGGACGATCACGGTCGACGGGAAGGAGCACGCGACGGGCAGCGAGAGCCTCCAGGCGACGGTCCCCTTCACCTCGCCCGACTCGAGCGGCTGCACCTACTCGCCGACCTCCTGGACGCTCACGTTCAACGGGCAGCTCGGCAGGGACACAGTCGCCAGCGGTACCCCCGGAACCGTCACGGGCGGCAACCTCGTCATCTCGCTCTCGAATGTCCAGTCCGGAGGCTGGTCCGGCTCGCCGGACCAGTACACGCGAACCTGCGGCTCCTTTCCGAACCAATGGCCGATCGACGTCGTCTACGGGCTCGGCTCGAGCACGGGCGCTCCCGTCGAAGGGGCAGTGCGATTCCCGCTCCGCTTCTTCAAGACCGTAGGCGGGACGTACGAGCTCCAGGTCGGGACGATTCTGAACGCGAAGTTCACGCAGACGTATGCGCTCACGAGCATATCGAGGTGACAGCTTGCCGAAGAAACCCGCTTGCTCGGGGGTGAGCTACGCGACGAAGGGCTGCGCTATTGCTCGAAGAGCTCGATGTGCGCGCGATGGCCCGGAGCCGAGCCGACGACGGGCGACGCATGTGACGAGCGGCACGGCGAGCGTCTCGGCCAGCGCGACAAAGGTGGCGTTGCAGGCGGTGAGGTTGTGGCGCAGCTCCCAGACGCGGTCGCCCAACGGCCGGTGGGGATAGCGCACGAGGGCGAGCTCGGCGAAGTCGTGCACCGACGGGGGCTGGCAGTCCTTCGGCGTCTTCGAGAACCAGGGCGATTGCGTCAGCTTCGTCGCCACGGGCGGCAAGAACCCTCCGGGTGTGGGCGGGCATTGAGGTATCGGCGCCCGGCGCGAGCCTTCGCTTGACTCGCGCCGGGCACGATGAGAAGGTCGCGGCGGCAGGGTCGTTCGTAGTGCGATCGGAGTGCTGCGGTGTCGGAGCTCCTGGACGAAGGCGATCCGGGGTTTGTCGAGATCCGTCAGCCTGCCGACCTTCCGGGTGTCGAGCTCTTGGTCGCCGAGCGCTCGGTCCGACGCTGGGTCGTGCTCCACCACGCATACGCGCTCTGCACCGTGCTCGACCTGGCCCGGCCGGTGCCGTGGAAGTACCGCGGCCGGCGTTTCGACCTGGGCGGCGACGGCTGCTCGTTCATGGAGCCGGGCGAGGTGCACGCAAACCTCAGGGTCTCCGACCCGGCCACCTTTCGGGTGCTGTTCCTCGAACCGGGACTCGTGGAGAAAGCGGCGGCCGAGATCGGCATCGCCGGAGCGATCCACTTCAAGCTCGCGCAAATCGACCAGGCGTCCCACCCACAGCTCCGACGTGCTTTGCTCGCCTTCCATGCGTCTCTTGAGCAGCGTGCGACGCAGCTCGAGCGGGAGTCGTTGCTGGTGCGATGTCTCGAGCTCGCGTTCCGGCAATGCGCTGAAAGGGCGCCTCCGCCGCCGCGCGTCACCGCCTGCTTGCCGTCGGTGCTCCGCGCGCGCGAATACATCGAAGAGCACCTGACCGAGCCGGTACGCCTCGACGAGCTCGTCGCCGCGGCGGGCGCCCCGAGCCGCTTCCAGCTCGTGCGATCGTTCGCCGCGACGACAGGGCTGCCGCCGCACGCCTATCAGATTCAGCGCCGAATCAACCTCGCGCGGCAGCTGCTCGCGCACGGCCTCGCGCCCGCCGACATCGCCGTCCGGCTCGGCTTCGTCGACCAGAGTCACTTCAGCCGGCATTTCAAGCGCGTCGTCGCCGTGCCGCCGGCGACCTATCAGCGCGCCGTCTGCGCGGACCGACGGAGCGGCGATCGAGGGTCGATTCGGGCGCGTCCACCCGGCTGCCGCTAGTGTCGGCGGAGCCGACGATGCAGATCACGCGCAACAGCCTCGACACGGGCGCCGGCTCGAGCGACTGGTTCACCGGGTCGGTCTTCGTCGACGCGATCACCGCGCCGTCCGGCGACTGGCGCATCGGCGCCGCGAGCGTCCACTTCACGCCCGGCGCGCGAACCGCCTGGCACACGCACCCGCACGGCCAGACGATCTGGGTGACCGAGGGCGTCGGCCTCTGCGGGCGCGAAGGCGGCCCGGCCGAGGTGATCCGCCCCGGAGACCGCGTCTTCTTCGAGCCGGGCGAGAAGCACTGGCACGGTGCCTCGCCGACTCGGTTCATGACCCACATCGCCATGCAGCAGGCCGACGACGAGGGCAGCGTCGTCACCTGGGGCGAGCACGTGAGCGACGCCGAGTACCGCGCCGCGGCTGAGACCGGCGGCTGATCCACGATGACAGAGCTGACGACCGCGGGCGCCCCGCTCGTGCGGCCGCGCCTTCGCGGGATGCTGCACCTCGTCGGCTTCGTCGTCGCCTCGCTCGTCGGCGTCGCCTTCATCGTCCCGCTCGAGGGTCGTCGACTCTTCGCCGCGCTCGTGTTCGCGACCTCGGCCGCGGCGATGCTCGGCGCGAGCGCCCTCTACCACCGCGTCACGTGGACACCGCGGATGCGGCTCCGGATGCGGCGCGTCGACCACGCGGGCATCTACCTGCTGATCGCCGGGACGTACACGCCGGTCGCGCTGCTCGGTCTGCGCGGCGTCATGCGGCCCCTCGTGCTCGCCGTCGTGTGGGTGGGCGCGGTCGCGGCGATCCTCTCCAAGGTGTTCTGGGTCGGATCGCCGAAGTGGCTGTCCGCGGTCTTCGGGATCACGCTCGGCTGGATCGGCGTCGCGGCGATGCCGCAGCTCGCGAGCACCTCCGGGCCGGCTGCGGTCGCCCTCCTCGGAGCGGGCGGCCTCGCCTACACGGCGGGCGCGGTCGTCTATGCGCTGCGCCGGCCCGACCCGGTGCCGGCGGTCTTCGGCTACCACGAGCTCTTCCACGCGCTGACGCTCGTCGCGCTCGCGTGCCAGTACGTCGCGATCGCGTTCTTCGTCGTCCGCGTGGGCTGACGGCGCTACGCGTGCCCCGAGACGGCGTGCGGCACGTACGGCTCCTCGAGCCGTGCGAGCTCGTCGGCGCCGAGCGAGAGGCGTTCGGCGGCGAGCGCGTCGTGGAGATGCTCGATCTTCGTCGCGCCGACGATCGGCGCCGTCACACCCGGCTTGTGCAGGAGCCACGCGAGCGCCACCTGCGCGGCCGGCACGCCGCGGGCGGCAGCGACCTCCCCGGCGCGGTCGACGACCGGGAAGTCGAGCTCGGGGATGTAGAGCGAGTCGGCGAACGAGTCCGTCCGCGACCGTTCCGTGCGCCGCTCGTCGCGCGTGCGGTTGCCGGCGAGCAGGCCACGCGCGAGCGGGCTCCACGGCAGGACGCCGACGCCCTGGTCGATGCACTGCGGGATCATCTCCCGCTCCTCCTCGCGGTAGACGAGGTTGTAGTGGTTTTGCATCGAGACGAATCGCGTCGACGCGACCGCCTGCGCCTTCGCGAACTGCCAGGCGAACATGCTGCTCGCCCCGATGTACCGCGCCTTGCCGGCCTGCACCACGTCGTGCAGCGCGGCCATCGTCTCGTCGATCGGCGTGCGGTCGTCCCAGCGGTGGATCTGATACAGGTCGACGTAGTCGAGCCCGAGCCGCTCGAGCGACGCGTCGATGGAAGCGAGGATGTGCTTGCGCGACAAGCCGGCGCCGTTCTCGCCGGGCATCGTGCGGCCGTGCACCTTCGTTGCGACGACGTACTCCTCGCGCGTGCCGAAGAGCTTCCGGAGCAGACGCCCGGTGATGGCCTCGCTCTGGCCGCCGTTGTAGACGTCGGCCGTGTCGAAGAAACTGATCCCGCCCTCGACCGCGCTCCGGACGATCGGCTCCGCCGCGTCCTCGCCAAGCGCCCACGGACGGCTCTCGTGTGGGCCGTAGCTCATCATCCCGAGGCAGATCCGCGACACGCGGAGGCCCGTCCGGCCGAGGTTCACGTACTCCATGACCGGACGTTACCTATGACCGCAGCCCGCACGATCGCATCGCTGCCGTAGCGCTCGCGCACGAGGTCGACCGCCGTGTCGAGCTCCTCGTTCCGGTCGAATGGAAGGACGAGCTGCGCGTCGTCGTCGAGGTTCGCGACCGAGACCCCGACGAGCGTGAGGCCGCGCTGTCGCATCGTCGGGAGGGCCTCCGCCACGAGCGCTCTCGCCGTCGTGAGGATGCGCTCCGTGCTCGACGTCGTTCCCGGAAGCGTGCGCGAGCGTGTCGCGCGCGTGTAGTCGTCGAAGCGCAGCCGCAGGACAACGGTTCGGCCGCGGCGGCCCGCCTTGCGCATGCGGCGCGTCACCCGGTCGGCGAGCGTCATCAGATCGGCGTCGACCGAGGCGTCCGACCACGGAGCGCGCCCGCGTGCGCGCTGCGCCCCGATCGACCGCCGCCGCCGGCGCGGCTCGACCGGCCTCGGATCGAGGTTGTGGGCGAGCGCGTGCAGGTGGCGGCCGGCCGCGCGGCCGAGCATCGACTCGAGGATCGCCTCGGAGAGAAACGCGACCTGCCGCACCGTCGTGATCCCGCGCTCGCGCAGCTTCCGCGCGGTCACCGGCCCGACGCCCCACAACGCCTCGACCGGAAGGGGGTGGAGGAATGCGAGCTCCTCGTCCGGCGGAACGAGCAGCAGGCCGTCCGGCTTCGCGACAGCGCTCGCCACCTTCGCGAGGAACTTCGTGCGCGCGATGCCGACGGTGATCGGCAGGCCGACCTCGTCTCGCACGCGCCGCCGCAGCCGCGTCGCGATCTCGACCGGCGAGCCGACGCTGCGCTCCATCCCGCGGACGTCGAGAAAGGCCTCGTCGATCGAGAGCCCTTCGACGACGGGCGCGACGTCCTCGAACACGCGGAACACCGCGCTGCTCGCCGCGCTGTACGCCGCGAAGCGCGGAGGCACGACGACCGCCTGCGGGCAGAGACGCAGCGCCCGCCGGCCGCCCATCGCGGTCTGCACGCCGAACGCCTTCGCCTCGTAGCTCGCGGCGAGGACGACCCCGCCGCCGACGATCACCGGGCGCCCGCGCAGGCGCGCGTCGTCGCGCTGCTCGACCGACGCGAAGAATGCGTCCAGGTCGGCGTGGAGGATGGAGGCCGACACGAACACATGTTCGCACAGGGCGCGCGTCCGCCGAGACCGCCTTCCGCACCGCCCGCCGGCGTGGCTGGGAGCCGACGCTCGATCGTCGGCCCGGCGTCTCAGTTCGCCGTCGTCACGGGCGATCCGCACTCGGGGCAGCGGAACGGCCCCCTCGCCGCGAGCAGCCGCCGGATCGCGTAGAGGAAGATGGGGAACCCGGGGCGCGGCATCCGCCGCTCCGCCTCCACCGTCCCGTGCGTCGGGCAGGTTCCGGTACGGGTCTCGACCTGGTCGGGCATGTCGCTCCTTTCACGCGGCGGAGGCGATCGGCGTCCAGGTGAACCGCCACAGCGCGACCGCGAGCCCGGCGGCGGCCCACAGCACGAGCACGCCGATGTCGGACCACACGATGCCGGCGCCGTGCGTCGCGGGATCGAACGCGTGATGGAGGCCGTCGGCCAGATGCTGGACGGGGAACACCTGGGCGACGTCGCGCAGCCACGTCGGCAGGTTGACGTTCGGGATGAAGACCCCGGAGATGAAGTAGAGCGGGAGGATGACCGCCTGAACCGTCGGCTGCGCCGCGTCCTCGTTCTTGATCGCGGTCGTGAGTGCGTAGCCGAGACAGCAGAAGCTGATCGCGCCGACGGTCGCGGTGACGACGACCCCCGGGATCGTGTGCGTCGGCAGCTTCACGCCGTAGGCGAAGCGGCCGATCAGGAGGAGGATCGTCATCACGGCGAGGGCGACGACGATCGCCGTCAGCGTGCGGCCGGCGATCAGCACCCACGCCGGCACCGGAGTTGCGCGCCGCCGCTTGAGCACGCCCGACTGTCGCTGCGCGGTGACCGAGATGACGAGGTTGACGAACGACCCGGCGATCACCGCGAGAGCCGAGATGCCGGGCACGTAGTACGTCGAGGCCTTCACCAGGTTCGGCCCGACGCGGTGGTTGCCGAACACGCCAACGAAGATGACCAAGAAGATGATCGGCAGGGCGACCGTGAAGAACCGCGACTGCGGGTTGCGGAGGAAGGCGAGGAAGTCGTACCGGAACTGATGGACGATCACGCCGCACCGCCGGTCAGCTGGAGGTACACGTCCTCCAGCGAGGGGCGCCGCACGTCGAGGTCGGCGAGATCGAGGCCGCGGGCGATGGCCCAGTCGGCGATCGCCTTCATGTCCTGCAGCGGCTGCTCGCTGTCGATGACGACGCGGCCGTTGACGTGCTTCGCCGGCACGGGCGGCTCGACGCCGTCGGGGAGGGCGAACGAGATGCGCGCGGCCATTCGTTCGCGGCCGCCGAGGGTCTGCGGTGTCCCTTCCGCGACGATCGTCCCGTTCGAGATGACGGCGATCCGGTCGGAGAGATTCTCCGCCTCGTCCATGTAGTGCGTCGTCAGAAAGACGGTCTTGCCGAGGGCGCGCAGGCCGTCGATGACCTCCCATGCCGCGCGGCGGGCGGACGGGTCGAAGCCGGTGGTCGGCTCGTCCAGGAAGACGAGCTCGGGGTCGCCGATGAGCGCGAGCGCCACGTCGAGCCGGCGCCGCTGGCCGCCGGAGAGCTGCTCGGCGAGGGAGTCCGCCTTCGCCTCGAGGCCGACGAGCGCGACCGTGTCGTCGATGTCGCGCGGTCTCGCGTAGTAGCCGGCGTACAGCTGGAGGCACTCGCGGACGGTGAGCCCGGGCTCGGCGGAGGATTCCTGCAGAACGCAGCCCACGCGGTTTCGCCATTCCGAGCCCGCATGCGCGGGGTCGGCGCCGAGCACGCGCACGTCGCCTTCGGTTCGCGTTCGGAAGCCCTCGAGGATCTCGACGGTCGTCGTCTTCCCGGCTCCGTTCGGGCCGAGGAACGCGAAGATCTCCCCGCGCCGGACCTCGAGATCGATTCCTGCGACGGCATCCACTGCTGCGTAGCGCTTGCGCAGCCCGCGGACGGAGATCACTGCCTCCTCCACGCTCTCACTCTCTCACAATGGAGCTCGATGGCCAACGGCGGAGCCGGCCGGTCGATTCTCTCGGGCGTTGCCGCGATCGCGGGGGCGGTCGCCGAGCGCGGCGCCGATCGCCTGAGGGAGGTGCTCGGTGGACGGGAGCGCGCCCGCGTGATCGTCGTCCTCGCCTGCGTGCTCGGTCTCGGCGCCGCCGACGTCTCCACCGTCGGCGCCTCGGCGACCGAGTTGCGCCATGGGCTCCACATCAACAACACCGACGTCGGGCTCCTCGTGGCGACGACCTCGCTCGTCGGGGCGCTCGCGAGCCTCCCGTTCGGCGTTCTCGCCGACCGCGTGCGCCGGACGACGACGCTCGCGATCGCGATCGTGCTCTGGGCGGTGGCGATGATCTGGAGCTCGTCTGTCTCGAGCTTCCACGACCTGCTCGTCGCGCGCGTCTTTCTCGGCGCGGTCACGGCCTCTGCCGGGCCGATGATCGCCTCGCTCGTCGGCGACTACTTCGGCGACTGGGAGCGGGGTCGTATCTACGGCTACATCCTGGCCGGCGAGCTTCTCGGCGCCGGGTTCGGCTTCGCCGTCACCGGCGACATCGCCGCGGCGTCGTGGCGCGCGGCGTTCGTCATCCTCGCCGTCCCCGCGTTCGTCCTCGCCGTGTTCGTCGCCCGCCTGCCGGAGCCGCGGCGCGGCGGCCGCGGCGTGCTCGTGCACGAGCGCGGGATCGGGCCGCGGCGCGAGGGCGCGGCGTCGAGCGAGACGGATGCGCAGCGTCTCGCGCGCGAGCGGGGCCTCGGGCCGGATCCGGCGCTCGTCCTCGCACGCGACGCGAGGTCGATGAACCTCATCGAGGCGACGCGCTATGTCCTCCGCGTGCGGACGAACATCGTGCTCGTGCTCGCGAGCGCGCTCGGCTATTACTTCCTCGCGGGGGTGCAGACGTTCGGCGTCGAGTTCGTGAAGGAGCAGTACGGCGTCGGCCAGGCGCTCGCGAACCTCCTTCTCCTCGTCGTCGGCGTCGGGGCGCTCGGCGGCGTTCTCGCGGGCGGCGCCGTCGGCGATCGCCTGCTGAGCCGCGGCCGCCTCAACGGGCGCCTCTACACGGCCATCGGCGCCGCGGCGCTCACTCCGGTGCTCTTCGCGCCGGCGCTCTTCACCCGGAGCGTGGGCGCCGCGCTTCCGTACCTCCTCTTCGCGGTGTTCGTCCTCTCGGCGCAGAACCCGCCGCTCGACGCGGCGCGGCTCGACATCATGCCGTCCCGTTTGTGGGGTCGCGCCGAGTCGGTGCGAACGCTTCTGCGCTCGCTCGCGCAGGCGCTCGCGCCGCTTCTCTTCGGCGCGGTCAGCGACCATGTCTTCGGCGGCGGCCGCAGCGGCCTGCAGTGGACGTTCGTCGTGATGCTCGTGCCGTTGGCCGCGAGCGCGTACCTCCTCTTCGTGGGTCGCAGGACCTACCCGCGCGACGTCGCGACCGCGGTCGCCTCGAGCCCGCGGGAGTGACCTCGCCCCGGCGCGCGGGTCCCTTGCGTGCCCACCGCCCATGCCTCGAGGTGACACGTCAGGGGTCTGGCCCCATATGCAATAAAAGTCGCGCCACGCGAAGGGTCGACGGCTGAACCAAGCGGTTCGTGCGTCGTTCGTGACGCCGCCGTATCGGCGGTGCCAGACCCCTGACATGTCTGCGGGGGAGGGGGCCTGAACTAGCTAGCGGTGGAGCATGCCGTCGATCGCGCGCTCGAGCTCGTCGAGCCGGCTGACGCCGAGGGCGCGCACGATGCCCGCCTCGTCCACGACGAGGTTCGTCGGGACGCCCCGCACGCCGAGCGCGCGCGCGTACTCGGCCGTCTCGTCGAGGAGCACCGTCCCCTTGAGCCCCCACATCTCGACGAACCGCTCGACCTCCGGCTTCGGGTCGGTGCCCTCCCAGATGTCGATGTGGATGACGTCGAGGCCGGACCGGTCTCGTTCCCGCAGACGCAGCTCCTCGAGGAACGGCGCCTCCGCGTTGCACGGCCCTCACCAGCTTGCGAAGAAGTTGATGATGTAGCGCTTCTCCGCCCACTCGCGGCTCGAGCGGAGCTCGCCGGTCGCGACGTCCACGAGGGAGAACTCCGGGAGCGGACGGCCGACGAGCAGCGACGGCTCATCCAGCGCGGGCGCAGGCGGCCGGCCGGCGAGCATGTCCTCGACGATCGTGAGCGTCCCGCTGCCCGCGTCGGCGACGAGGAGCCTGCCGTCGACGGGGTCGACGGTGACGCCGCCCGGCCCTTCGCCGACGCGGATCTGCGTCCACTCGGACCCGTCGGCGACGCCGAGGACGCTGACCGTCCCCGCACCGCGGTTGCTGACGTAGATGCGATCGTGCGCCGGCGCGACCGTCAGCCCGACCGGCGCCTCGCCGACGCGCAGCTCCTCGATCACGCGCGCGCTCTCGATGTCGATGCGATTGACCGTGCCCGCGACGGAGTTGACGACGAACGCCTCGCCGCGCTCGGGGACGACCCCCACCGCGCACGCGCCGGTCCCGACGTCGAAACGGCCGACCGGCTCGTTCGTGTCGGCGTTCACGAGCGTCACCGACGCGGCGATGAAGTTGACGCAGAGAACGATCCGGCGCTCGCGGTCGATCTCGATCGCGCCCGCGCCGATCTCCGCCTCGACGGTCGCGATCGTCTCCAGCGTGTCGACGTCGACGACGCTCATCGTCCCGCCGAGCGAGTTTCCGACGTACAGCCGGCGCCGAACGCCGTCGTAGCCGAGGCCCGAGGGATAGCCCCCCACCGGGATCGTCGCCTCCAGCCGGAGCGTTCCCGCGTTCACGACCGAGACCGTGTCGGCGTGCGCGTCGGCGGTGAAGATGCGATCGGTCGGCGGGTCGAAGACGAGGTCGATCGGCTCCGCCCCGACCGGGACCTGCGCGATCGGCGCGAGCTCCTCGAGGTCGACCACGGTCACCCAGTCGCTGCGGGAGCAGGCGACGTAGGCGCGGCGGCGCCTCACGTCGACGGCGATGCCCTCGGGGTCGAGCCCGACCGGGATCTCGGCGACCGTGCGGGAGTGGGCGGGGACGTCGATCCGGCAGGCGGCACCCACCGGAAACCGGTCTACGGGATCGGCGGCGGCCATCGAGCGGCAATGTAACCACACCGTTTCCGGCGAAAGCGAACAGGGTCAGGAGCCGGCGGCGGTCAACACCGCCAGCTCCATCCGTGCATGCCTCAGGTCCTTCTTGCGGTCGCGGAGCGCGGCCGCCCGCGCCCCGTACGCCCTCAGCACCTGCAGCTCGCGCGTCCACTCGTCGATCTGCGCCAGCAGCCGTTCGACCTCGCGCCTGTACGCGCTGCGATCCATCACGCCGCCTCGGCGGCGATGGAATCCGGCTCGCCGAACGCGACCGTCTCCTCCTCGACCTGCGCGGGCCGCGACTCGATGAGGAACGCGGAGAGGACGGCGCCGGCGAGGGAGATCCCCGCGAGCACGTAGAACGCGACGACGAAGCCGTGCGTCAGCGCGGCCGGCGAGAACGAGCCGACGTGATGATGCGTCGCGAAGCGCGCCGTGTACGTCGTCGCGATCGTGGTGGCGATGGCGACGCCGATCGCGCCGCCGATCTGCTGCGAGGTGTTCAGGAGGCCGGACGCGACGCCGGCGTCGCGCCTGCCGACGCCCGAGAGCGCGCCGATCGACATCGGCACGAACGCGAAGGCCATGCCGATCCCGCCGATCAGGAACGCGGGGAAGAGATCCCAGAAGTAGTGCCCGTGTACCGGTAGCCGCGTGTACAGGAGGAGCCCGGCCGTCGCGATCGTGAGACCGACGGGAAGCACGCGCCGGATGCCGACGCGCGTCACGACCGCCTGCGAGACGCCGGAGAAGACGACGATCGCGAGGGTGAAGGTGATGTACGCGGCCCCCGTCTGGAGGGCCGAGTAGCGCAGGACCTGCTGCATGTACAGCGTCAGCAGGAAGAACTGCGAGAAGATCGCGGCGCCGGAAAGGAGCGCAGCGGTGTTCGATCCCGACAGCGTCCGCAGCCGGAAGATCCGCAGCGGCAGGATCGGCGCCGGCGAGCGGAGCTCCACGACGAGGAACGAGCCGACGAGCGCGACGGATCCCGCGAGCAGAATGGCAGTCGTCGCCGTCGCCCATCCGTGCTGGCTCGCGCGCGTGAGCGCGTAGACGAGCAGCATCAGGCCGCCGGTGATCGTCGCGGCGCCGGCGACGTCGAAGTGGCGATGCGCGAGCGCGGCGCGGCTCTCGCGCAGCAGCACGGGGCTGAGGACGAGCACGAGCGCGCCGACCGGGACGTTCACGAAGAAGATCCACGACCAGTTGAGCGCGCTCGTCAGCGCGCCGCCGAGAAGCACGCCCGCCGCTGCGCCGCTCCCGGAGACCGCGCCCCAGATGCCGAGGGCGAGGTTGCGCTCGCGGCCCTCCTGGAACGTCGTCGTCAGGATCGAGAGCGCCGCCGGCGCGAGGAGCGCCGCGCCGAGGCCCTGGAGGGCGCGGAACGTGATGAGCGACCCCTCCGACCAGGCGAGCCCGTCCAGGAGCGAGCTCGCGGTGAAGAGCGCGAGCCCGGCCATGAACATCCGTCGCCGGCCGAGCAGGTCGGCCATCCGGCCGCCGAGGAGGAGGACGCCGCCGAAGAGGATGGAGTAGGCCGTGATGACCCACTGCAGGCTCTCCTGGCTGAAATGCAGGTCGGTCTTGATCGTCGGGAGCGCCACGTTGACGATCGCGATGTCGAGGACGACCATGAACTGCGCGGCGACGAGGACGGCCAGGCCGAGCCAGCGCCGGCCGTCGGGAGCTGCAATCGTGTTTCCGTTCATTGACTTTCTCCCCAGATCGTTTGCTGAATCCACGATATAGGCGACAAACGATCCTGCGCTACACTTATTCCCGTGACGAACGCCGAAATGCCCTCCTGCTTCCCGGCCGAGCTCGTCTCGAGGACGGGATTCCTCCTCGCCCGGCTCGGCATGGCCCTGAAGATGCGGACGATGGATGCCTTCGAGGCCGAGGGGTTCAGCGCGTACCACTACTCGGTGCTCGCGCTCCTCGCCGAGGGGCCGCGGACGGCGCAGGCGGTGATCGCCGAGTCCCTGCAGCTCGACCCGAGCTACCTCGTCGCCCTGCTCGACGGCCTCGAGGAGCGCGGCCTCGTCGAACGGCGGCGGGACCCGAACGACCGCCGCCGCCAGACGGTCGCCGTCACCGCGGCGGGCAAGCGCCGGCTGGCGGCGTTCCGCACGGTCGTCCAGCGGATCGAGGACGAGTTCCTCGAGCCGCTCGACGAGGACGAGCGGCGCGAGCTCCACGACCTGCTCCTGCGGGTCGGCGCCCACCGGGACGCGCACTTCGTCGTCCCGGTCGCCTCGAAGAGCTGAATCGCGTACCTATTTGTTTCCGACCGACGCGATCGGCAGGGTTCAGTCGTGGGAGAGATGCTCGCACGCATGTCCGGCCCCCGGCGGCTGGAGGCGACGGCGCTCGTCGTGTACGCGCTCGTCTTCATCCTGCTCTTCGCGTTCGGCCGCCCGGGGCTCGGGATCTCGCAGGGGTTCTACCTCGCGATCGTGCTCGTCGCGCTCGCCGGCGGCCCGGTCAGCGGCATCGGCGCCGGCGTGCTCGCCACGCTCCTGTGGGGGATCGCCGCGGCGCACAACGGCAGCGCCGTCACCGCCTCGCTCGAGCCTCTCGCGATTCGTCTCGCCTCGTACAGCGCGGCCGGAGCCGCCGTCGGCTACTTCGCGCACCGGGGGAGGCAGATGCTCGCCGAGTCGCTGCACGTGCTCGACGAGCTCCTCCGGGTCGCCCGGCGCGAGGTCGCGACCGGGACGATCACGGCAGAAGGCATCCACGCGCGCATCGTGAAGCGCGCCGAGGAGTCGTCGCCGTTCGCCGTGCTCGTCGGAACGACGGCGGAGACCTCCGAGGTGACGATGCGCCGCGCGATGCGTGCGCTCGCCGCCGCCGCGGGCCCCGAGAGCGAGATCGCGCGCGTCGGGCGCACGCGCGTCGCGGTCGTCGTCCCGGCCGAGACCGCGGATGAGGCGCAGCGCGCCGC
>JAGWRZ010000178.1 GCA_028876365.1 Acidobacteriota bacterium
GGACGCGTCCCATCACCTCGACCCCGAACGGCACCGCGCGATCCTTCTTCTCGAGCCGCTCTCGCAGCTCGCCGAGCTGCTCGACGATCGAGGCGAGCGCCTGCTCGCGCGTGCGGCCGAGCAGGAAGCCGGGATGGAACACGACGACCTCCGCGCCGCAGGCCTTCGCGATGCCGGCGGAGTGGTCGAGCATTCCCGTGGCCATGTTGAGCTTCTTCCCGCGCTCGGCGTGGCCCATGAAGCCTGCGATCGGCGCGTGGACGGAGAGCGCCACGCCGGCGTCGCGCGCGCGCCGGCCGAGCTCCTCGGCGAAGGCGTAGTCCATCCAGAAGCGTCCCTCGAAGTCGATCTCGCAGGCATCGAGCCCGCGGGCGAGGAGCGCCTCGATCGCGGCCCCCGCGCTCTCGCGCGAAGGCATTCGTGCGGGTCCGAACTTGATCGCTCCCATTCCGTCCGATGCAGTTTCTACCGTCTTGCCATGGCCAAGCACCCGTCGCGCATCGACCTCCTCGAGCTGGACATCGACCTCCGGCTAGCGGATCTCTGGCGGGAGGCGGCCGACATCTCCGAGTGGAATCTCGACGTCGTCGCGGCATTCCTCCGCGCCGCGTACGGGAAGGGCTACTGCGACGCGCTCACCGAGGAGGCCCCGGGGTCGCTCTGCCACGACCACGGATACCGGGTGCCGGCGCGCCGTCAGGCCGCCTCGAGCAGCTCCTCGTAGCCGTCCTCGGCCCCTGCCGTTCCGGCAGGCCGCCGCGCGACGAGGTTGTTCGCGACGAGCGCCGCGATCGTGAGCGCCGCCCCTCCGAGCTCGACGAGGCCGGGCCTGTAGCCGCGCACGATCTCGATCGCGAACGTCGTCACCGGGATGAGGTTCCCGAACAGGACCGCGTTCTGCGGCCCGATCATCCCGATCGCGGCGTTCCACGTCAGGACGGCGACGAATGCTCCGGGCAGGGCGAGGTACGCAACCTGCGGGATCGTCGAGAGCAGGTCCGAGCCGGAGGGCGCGGGCACGAGGCCGGCCGCGAGCGCGACCGCGGTCGCCGCCGCGATGACGAGCCATCCGAGCGAGGCGGTGAGCGCCGTGTAGCGGAGCGGCGAGAAGTCCCCGAACTCCGCTGCGCCGAGGCCGTAGAGCACGAAGCTGAAGACGCCGGCGAGCACGAGCGCGTCACCCCAACCGATCGAGCCGTTCGCGATCGTCGCCGGGTCGCCGCCGCTGATGACGAGCGCGACACCCGCGAGCGCGAGGGCGAGGAAGCCGAAGGTGGCGCCTGACGGGCGGCGCCCGGTGCGCCGCCAGAGGACGAGCGCGGTGAGGAGCGGGGCGAGCGCGACGATGAGCGACGCGCTCTGGGGACGCGAATGCGCGAGACCGGTGTACGCGAGGAGGTTGAAGCCGGCGAACCCGAGCGCACCGAGCCAGAGGAGCTTCGCGCCGCGGCCGTCAAGGCGGAGCGCCCGGCGGCCCTCGAGGGCCGCGAGGACGACGAGCCACAGGCCGGCCGCGACCGCATAGCGGAGCGTCGAGAGCGGGAAGGCGTCGACCCGGTCG
This sequence comes from Acidobacteriota bacterium, assembly GCA_028876365.1. GTDB lineage: Bacteria > Actinomycetota > Thermoleophilia > Gaiellales > Gaiellaceae > Palsa-739. The sequence goes on from JAGWRZ010000178.1 coordinate 1,562, forward strand.
AGCGCCGACTTGCCGACGACGAACTGGCCGCCCCATGTGACGGCGGTGATCGTGGCAAATGCCGCACCCACGAATGCCGGTCTGCCGCGCATGCCTGATGGAAACGCATCCGGCGGCCCGGGTATTTCGGCCTCGCTACGATCCGGGTGTGAAGCGGAGCCCTGCCCGCCTCGTCATCGCGTTGTCGGTGGCGGCCGTCCTCGCGGTCTTCATCCTGTACACGTCGATCGCGGGCGCGGGCACGCCGCAGATCTCGCCCAGCACGCTCGCGGGGCACGTCGGACAGGACGTCCTCCTCGTCGGCACCGTCGTCCAGGTGCAGGGCAGCGCGCAATCGGGGAGCAGCATGCGCTTCGTCCTCAAGGACGATCACGGGACGGCGCCCGCGCGCACGAACGTCGCGTACTCCGGCAGCGTCCCCGATCTCTTCCGCACGGGGCGGCAGGTCGTCGTCGAGGGCACGTTGCGCAACGGCATGTTCGTCGCGAAGCCGGGCTCGCTCGTGACGAAATGCCCGTCGAAGTACACGCCCGCGAAGTCGAACGCCTAGCACCGTGGCGCTCCTCGGCCGCGCCGCGCTCCTCCTCAGCTTCGCACTCGTCGCGTACGCGCTCGCCGGCGGGTCGCTCGCGGCGTGGAAGCGGCGGCGGCGGCTGGCGTTGTCGGCCCAGAACGCATTGCTCGCCGCGTTCGCGACGACGCTCGTCGCGGCGATCGTCCTCTGGATCGCGCTCGCGCGCCGCGATCTCTCCTTCGTCTACGTCGCGCAGCACACGAGCCGCTCGCTGCCGCTCGGCTACGCGCTGTCGGCGTTCTGGGGCGGCCAGGAAGGCTCGCTTCTCCTGTGGCTGCTCGTGCTCACCGGCTACTCCGCGCTCGCCGTGTGGCTGAACCGGAGCTCGCGCGACCTCATCGCATGGACGGTGCCCGTGCTCGGCGGCATCGCGCTCTTCTTCGCGTTCATGCTCTGCTTCGTCTCGAGCCCGTTCAACACCGCAGCCGCGCCCGCCGACGGCGCGGGGATGGATCCCGCGCTCCAGAACCCGTACATGCTCGCGCACCCGCCGATGCTGTACCTCGGCTACGTCGGCCTGACGATCCCGTTCGCGTTCGCGATGGGCGCGCTCCTCGCCCGCCGCACCGACGAGCGCTGGATCGTCGCGACGCGGCGCTGGACGCTCGCCGCCTGGACGTTCCTCGGCGTCGGCCAGCTCCTCGGCGCGCACTGGGCCTACGTCGAGATCGGGTGGGGCGGCTACTACGCGTGGGACCCCGTCGAGAACGCGGCGCTCATGCCGTGGCTCGCCGCGACCGCGTACCTGCACTCGGTGATGATCCAGGAGAAGCGCGGGATGCTGAAGGTCTGGAACGTGACACTCGTCGCGCTCGCATTCTGCCTCTCGATCTTCGGCACCTTCCTGACGCGGTCGGGCGTCGTCAACTCGATCCACTCGTTCTCGAGGAGCCCGCTCGGCGCGTGGTTCCTCGGATTCATCGTCGCCGTCACCGTCTTCTCGGTCGCGCTGATCTACCTGCGCCTTCCGCTCCTGCGCGCGCGGACGAAGCTCGAGTCGCTCGTCTCGCGCGAAGCGACGTTCCTGTACAACAACCTGCTGCTCGTCGCGCTCGCGCTGACGATCCTCTGGGGCGTCGTCTACCCGATCCTCACGCAGGCGGTGAACGGGACGACGCGCTCCGTGTCGAAGCCGTACTACGACTTCTTCCTGCACAGCTTCGGCCTGCCGCTCCTGCTGCTGATGGGGATCGGCCCGCTCGTCGCCTGGAGACGCGCGTCGCTCCGCGCGCTCGGGAAGACGTTCGCGATTCCGGCGGTCACCGCCGTCGTCACCGGCGCGGCGCTCCTCGCGGCCGGGTTCGGCAGCTCGACCCCGGGTCTCCTCGCGTACACGTTCTCGGCGTTCGTCGCAGCCTCGATCGTGCTCGATTTCGTGCGCGGCCGCCGTGCCACCGGCTCGCTCGTCCGGCTCGTCGCCCGCAACCGCCGCCGGTACGGCGGCTACGTCGTCCACGCCGCCGTCCTCCTCCTCGCGATCGGCATCGCCGGCTCGAGCGCGTATCAGACGGTGCGCGAGCAGAGCCTCCGGCCCGGCCAGTCGATGGAGGCCGCCGGGTACACGCTGACGTACGCGTCGCTCGGCACGCAGCAGCTCCAGAACTCCCAGAAGACGAGCGCGACCATCGACGTGTCGCGCGGCGGCTCGCACGTCGCGACGCTGCACCCCGGCA
>JAGWRZ010000179.1 GCA_028876365.1 Acidobacteriota bacterium
GCGTGTTCGCCCGCACCTCGACGCCGTCGAGGAAGGCCCGCCGCGCGCGATCGGAGTAGACGACGCCGGCCTCGTCGACGCGGACGGCGATCCAGCCTGCCGGAATGGACACGTCCTCGAGCTCGGTCACGACGCGGTGGGGCACGCCGCACGCGTCCAGCGCGCGCGCGGAGGTCAGCGCGAGGTCGGGCGCGATCTCGACGAGGCCGTACAGCCCGAGGAGATCAGGGTCGAGGTCGTTCCATCCTTCGAGGGCCTCCTGCGCGAGGCGGATCCAGCGCGGCTCGGGATACGCGACGCGGAAGATGCGGGAGCGGCCATGGCTCGATCCGCGCGTGTTGTCGAGGTCGAACTGCTCGTACACGGTCGGCTCGAGGCCGCGCTCGCGGAGCGCCCATGCCGTCGCGCAGCCCATCACCCCCGCGCCCACCACGGCAACCCTCATACCGCGAGGATGTCTCCCGGATAGAGGCGCGTGCCCGCTGCCGCGTACGCGACGATCCGCTCCCAGTCGATGCCGGCCGGGGTGTGCTCGTCCGGCGTCGTCACGACCGGGCCGAGCGAGAGCGCGAAGTCGCGCGCCTTCGCACCGGCGAGCTCGGGCGCGACCCACTCGATCATCGGCGTGAAGCCGCCGATCCGCCCGTCGGCGTCGACGATCGCGGCCATGCGGTCGACCGGGACGACGTCGTCGACGCCCGGCGGCCGCGGCACCGGCTGGCCGCCCGCGATGATCGCGGCCGGGTTCGCGAACGCGAAGTCGCCCGTCTCGTCGAAGAGGCGGATCGACGGCGGATGCAGGACGGGCGCGCGGAAGACCACCTCGTCGATCGGATACGCCGCGTGCTCGCGCGCGCTCCCGCCGCCGCTGAAGAACGACTGGAGCGTCTGCGCCGCGAGCTGGACGACGTGGTCGCCGTCGACCCGGCCCGGCCAGCCGCGCTCGAGCTCCTGCGCCATCGGCGAGAACATGACGAGCTTCATCGCCCCGGCTCCGTGTGCACGACCACGTCCGCGATCTCGGGCAGCCGGAGGCGGATGCGCTCCTCGATCTCGCTCGCGCGCGCATGGGCGTCGGCGAGCGCATGGCCCGCCCCGAGCCGGAGCGTGAGATGCGCGACGAGGCCGTCCTCCGTCTCGAGGAAGCGGAGGTCGTGCGGCTCGACGCCCGCCACCTCGCGGACGATCCGCCGCACGGCATCGGCGTCGCCGGACACCTCCGCCGCCCCAGCGGTCTCGGCGAGAGGCTCGAGGTGCGTCTGCACGGCGCTGATCTCGGGGGCGGCCCCGCGAATCGCGCGTTCGACCTCCTCGGCGATCTCGTGCGCCTCCTCGAGCGAGAGGTCGCCGGGAAGCTTCAGGTGGAGCGACAGCTCGGTCCCGCCGGCGACCGAGAGGACGCTCACGTTGTGCACCTCGCGCACGCGCGGAACGGCGAGCGCAGCCGCGTGCGCGCGTTCGCGCACGGCGGCCTCGCTCTCCTGCGGCTCGACGTGGACGACGACGTCCGCCTCGGGAAGCGCGTCCTGCACCGCCCGCTCGACCGCGTCCGCCGCCGCGTGCCCCTGGCCGACCGCGGAGTCGGGCGAGACGCCGATGACAACGTCGGCGAAGTGCCTGCCGGCCGCCTGCCGCATCCGCAGGCGCCGCAGGTCGACCGCCGGGCGCAGCGCGACGATCGCGACGCGCGCAGCCTCCTCCGCCGCCGCCGGAGCGCGATCCATGAGCACGTCGACGTTGCGCCGCATCAGGCGAACCGCCGCGAGCAGGACGAGCACCGCGACGAAGAGCGCAGCGACGGCGTCCGCGTCGCGGTGCCCGGCGCGGACGAGGATCAGCCCGACGAGAACGGCAGCCGAGCCGGCGAGATCGCCTGCGAAATGGAGGGCGTTCGACGCGATCGCCGGGCTTCGATACGTGCGCGCGACACGGGCCGAGGTGAGCGCGCGCGCGAGGTCGATGGCGATGACGACGCCGATGACGAGGAGCGCGTACCACGTCGCGTGCACCGTGCGGCTGCTCCCCGTCAGCCGGACGATCGCCTGCCAGACGATCGCGGCGCTCGCCAGGACGAGGATCGCGCCTTCCGCCAGGGCGGCGAGGTGCTCGGCCTTCCCGTGGCCGTACTGATGGCCGGGATCCGCGGGCCGCTCGGCGACGCCGACGGCGAAGAAGGTGAGGAGCGCGGCGACGAGATCGACGCCCGAGTGCGCCGCTTCCGAGAGCAGGCCGAGGCTGTGTGTGGCGAGTCCGGTCGCGAGCTTGAGAGCGATGAGCCCCGCCGCGGCGACGACGGAGAGCAGCGCGGTACGCCGCTGCGCAGTCATGCCCGAAGCGTACGGGCCTCGACGGTCGCCGCGGACACACCGAGGACGGGCGGACACATCGGGGACAGTCCCCGTCACGGGACTGCGAGGAAGGCGTGCAGCCGGCGTGACAGGTTCCTCGATGGGGACTGCTCGCGCTCGATCGTTCGAAGCTCGAAGGCCTTTAGGTGTTGCGCTCGCGCGAACGTCGCCGCGTCGCTCGGCTCGTTGGGGCGTACCGGCCTGCCGCGGCGCCTACGGCTGAACCGGGGACAGTCCCCATCACGTAACTGCGAGGAAGGCGTGTGCCGGGGGTTACAGGTTTCCGCGCAGCGCCTGCTCGCGCTCGATCGCCTCGAAGAGAGCCTTGAAGTTCCCCTCGCCGAAGCTCGTCGCGCCGTGGCGCTCGATCACCTCGAAGAAGAGAGTCGGCCGGTCCTGTGCGGTCTTCGTGAAGATCTGGAGGAGATAGCCGTCCTCGTCGCGGTCGGCGAGGATCTTGTGCCGCTGGAGATCGCCGTAGTCCTCGGCGATCTCGCCGACACGGCCCTCGACCTCCTCGTAGTACGCGTCGGGCGTGTCGAGGAAGATCATCCCTTGCTCCTTCAGCGCCTCGACGGTGCCGACGATGTCGGTCGTCGCGAGCGCGATGTGCTGCGCGCCGGCCCCGCCGTAGAACTCGATGTACTCCTCGATCTGGCTCTTCCTCTTCCCCTCGGCCGGCTCGTTGATGGGGAACTTGATCTTCCCCTCGCCGTCCGACATCACCTTCGACATCAGCGCCGAGTACTCGGTCTGGATCTGGTCGTCGCCGAAGTGGAGGATGTTCGTCATCCCGAACACGCGCTCGTAGAACTCGACCCAGTAGTCCATCCGCCCGAGCTCGACGTTGCCGACGATGTGGTCGATGTTCGTCAGGCCGAGCCCCTTGCCGCTCCCGTTCGACGACGTCGAGACGAAGCCGGGCCTGAACGGCCCCGCATAGTCGCTGCGGTTCACGAACGTGTGGATCGTGTCTCCGTACGTCGCGATCGCGGCCGTCTCGATGGTGCCGTAGTCGTCCTCCGCCGTCGTCGGCTCGACGACGCCGCTCGCGCCGCGGCTCACCGCCTGGCGGTACGCCTCGGTCGCGTCGGGAACGGTGAGCGCGATGTCGCGCACGCCGTCGCCGTGCTTCGCATGGTGACGCGTGATCTCGTGCGCCTCGCGCACCGCCGAGGTGAGGACGAACCGGATGTCGCCCTGCTCGAGCACGTACGACGCGCGGTCGCGGACGCCCGTCTCCGGCCCGGCGTACGCCGTGCGATGGAAGCCGAGCGCGTGCTCGTAGAAGTACGCAGCCTGCTTCGCGTTCCCGACCCAGAGCTCGACGTGGTCCCAGGCGAGCAGCGGCATGAAGTCGTCGGCCATCGCCCGAATTATGACTCCGGCACCGCGGCGGCGGGACGCCGGAACCGCTCGAGGACGATGCCGCCGAAGATGAGGACTCCCCCGCCGATCTCCAGCGGGTGGAGCTTCTCCGACAGAAGGACGAGCGCGAAGAACACGGCGAAGAACGGCTGCAGGTTGCCGAAGAGCGAGGCGCGCGAGGGCCCGACGCGGTCGATCGCGGTGAACCAGAGGATGTTGGTGAGGAAGAGCGGCCCGACGACGGCGTAGCCGAAGCCGAGCCAGACCTTCCAGCCGAAGGCGAACTGCTGGTGCGCGATCTGCGGGATCCCGACGAGCGCGAGCGGGAGCCAGCCTGCGGCGAGGACGAGCGCGCTGATCCGGAACGGCGAGTAGCGGCGCATCAGCGGCGCGATCGCGACCGTGTAGCAGCTCCACGTGAACGCGAGCCCGATCGCGAGGAGATCGCCGCCGAGGCCGGCCGCGATGTTGCCGCCGCTCGCTGCCGCGATGAGCGCCACCCCGCCGAGCGTCGTCACGACCCCGAGCCAGAACGCGCTCGACAGCGCCTCGAGCCGCAAAACGAGCGTGATGAGCCCGATGAAGACCGGCGTCGCGCCGAGGAGAAGCGCGACGGTCGACGCCTCCGACAGCTTGAGCGCATAGACGAAGCAGAGCTGGTTCAGGAAGAGCGACACCGCTGCGAGGACCACGAGCCGGAGATCGCGCCGTTCGATCCGGAACGAGCGCTCCCGCCTGTACGTGAAGATCCAGAAGAGCGAGGTGGCTGCGAAGTAGCGGATCGTCCCGTAGGCGAGCGGCAGCCAACCGTGTGTCAGGACGTACCGGGTGACGGTGACGTTCAGCGCCCAGAGGAGAACCGTCCCGAGCAGCATGAGGTCGACCGGCGAGACGCGGCGCATTCGTTGAGCCTAGACTTGGGCCGATGCCCGAGCCGACGACAGCCGACGTCGACGCCCTCGTCGGGCCGGCGACGCCCCATTTCGCCTACCAGCTCCGCGCCCGCGTGCGCGAGCTCGTCATGGGTCTCGACGCATCGCACCCCGTCCGCCGGTACGCCGAGGAGAAGATGGAGCTGCTCGACCGCCTCGGACACGCATCCTCGAAGGCGGAGGAGGGCGGACGCGAGCCTCGCTCCCGGCTCGGCTGGGACGAGCTGCCGAGCTCCGCCCCCGCCGACGCGCCGCTGCCCCGGCGATGAGCCTCGAGGGCGCCTCGGTCCTCGTGACCGGGGGCACACGGGGGATCGGGCTCGCGATCGCGCACCGGCTCGTGCGCGACGGGGCCACCCGGGCCGTTCTCGGCTACCTCCGCAACGACGATGCGGCCGAGACCGCGGCCGCGGAGATCCGCGGCGCCGGCGCGGAGGTCGACCTCGTGCGCGGCAACGTCGCCGCCGAGTCGACGGTGGGAAAGCTCGCGGCCGCCGGCCCGTACCGGGTGGTCGTCCACAATGCGGCGACCGGCGTCATCCGCCCCGCGCTCGAGACGGAGGACAAGCACTGGGACTGGACGCTGAACGCGAACGCGCGCTCGTTGCTCGCACTCGCGCGCGCGACGGCGCCAGCCATGGAGCGGGGATCGGCGATCGTCGCCATCTCGAGCCTCGGCGCCGGCCGTGTGCTCGACAACTACGTCCTCATCGGAACGTCGAAGGCCGCCCTCGAGGCCGTCGTCCGCTACCTCGGCGTCGAGCTGGCGCCGCGCGGGGTCCGCGTGAACGCGGTCTCGGCCGGCGTCGTCGAGACCGAGGCGCTCGACTGGTTCCCGAACAAGGACGCGATGCTCGCGACGGTCGACCGCACGCCGGCGGGACGGCTCGTCGAGCCGGCGGACGTCGCCGCCGCGGTCTCGTTCCTCTGCTCGGGCGACGCGGCGATGGTGTGCGGCCAGACGCTCGTCGTCGACGGCGGCTTCTCGCTGAAGGCCTGAATTGGAGCCGACGGACGTCAACCGGCGCATGTTCGACGAGGCGCACCGCCGCCGCGCCGCAGGCGCGCCGCTGCCGCCGATCGTGAGGCGGACGCTCCGCGACCTCGAGGGAAAGAGCGTCCTCCATCTCCGCTGCGGCAGCGGCGAGGGAAGCGCGGAGCTCGCCGGGCAGGGTGCGACCGTCACCGCGGTCGACGTCGACGAGGCGGCGCTCGACGCCGCGCGCGAGCGGTGGCCGTCGATCCTGTGGATACCCGCGGACCCGCAGTCGCTGCCCGCGAACCTCCGGCGCGCCCGCTTCGACCTCGTCTACTCGCCCGAGGGCGTCGTCGCCGGGCTGACCGATGTCGACGCCTGGGCCGCCGGCATCGCCGCGTCCGTGCGCAGGCGCGGCGAGCTGCTCGTCTACGACGATCATCCCGTCTCTCTCTGCGTCGACGGGCTCCTGCGCTGGCATCGCGACTACTTCGACGACGGGATCCTGCGGCTCGGCCGGCTCGTGAGCGCGCTCGCCCGGGCAGGCTTCCGCGTGGAGGCGCTCGAGGAGTATCCGCTCGACGCGGCCGGGAGGCGGAGCGACCGCCGCATCCCCGGCACGTTCCTCCTGTACGCGACTAGATCCTGAGCGCACGGCCGATCGTCGACCGCGCGATCGTCGTCGCCATCGCCGGGTTCTCCTGGAGACGCCGCAGCGCGTACGCGTACCAGTGCTCGCCGAACGGGACGTAGATGCGCACGCGGCGACCGGCCGCGACGAGCTCGCCCGCGCGCTCCTCGCGCACGCCGAGGAGCATCTGCAGCTCTGGGACGTCGCGCGCGAGCGCCTCGCGGATGAGCGCCTCGTCGTGGGTCGCCGCGGCGACGGTCGCGCCGCAGTCGAGGAGCGCATCGAGGCACTGGACGAAGCTCGTCCTGATCGCGCCCGCATCCGTGTACGCGAGCGACGGCGGCTCGACGTAGATGCCCTTGCACAGACGAACGTTCGGCGTCAGCTCGGCGAGAGCGCGCACGTCGGCGAGCGTCCGCCGCAGATACGCCTGAAGGACGACGCCGACGTTCTCGCGCCCGTCCTCGCGCAGCTCGCGGTAGAGGCGGAGCGTGTCGTCGGTCGTCGTCGAGTCCTCCATGTCGATGCGCACGAAGCGGCCCTGGTCGAGCACGGTGAGGAGGTTCTCCTTGCACAACTCGGGTGAGAGCTTCAGACCGAGCGCGGTCAGCTTGACGCTGACGTTCGCATCGAGGCCGTTGCGCTCGATCGCATCGAAGACGTCGAGATACTGGCGCGCGATCGCCCGCGCCTCGGCCGCGTGCGTGATCTCCTCGCCGAGGACGTCGATCGTCGCGGCCTTCCCCTCCGCGTTCAGCGCACGCACCGACGCGACGGCGTCGTCGAGGGTCGCGCCGGCGATGTAGCGCGCGGAGAAGAGCTGGACCACCGGCCTCGGCACCGCCGGCAGCAGACGGACGATCGCCTTGTCGAGCAGCACTCGGCTAGCGCTCGCGCATGAAGCCCTGCCGCGCTGCGCTCACGAGCGCGACGGCTTCCGGAAACAGCACGCGCATGGCGTCGCGGAGCGCGATCGCCTGCTCGTCGACGCCGCCCTGCGTCTGCACCTGCGCGAGCGCCGCCGCGGTCAGCTCGACGGCGGTATTGAGCGTGAGCGTCGCGAACTGCTCGCGCTGCGCCTCCTGCACGTGCTCGGCCTGCGCCTCCGCGAACTCGCGCAGGCTGCGCATGAGGTCCTCGGGATCGCCGCCGAAGGGGAATCCGCCTTCCATCTCGCCCATGCTAGGCGAGCGGCGTGAGGTGCCGCGCCACCACCCGGTCGGCGAGCGCCCGCACGGACGGCAGCGCCTGCTCGATGCCGGCGGCGACCGCGGCTCCGACCCGGTCGAGGTGCTCCGTCGTTGCGACGCGCGGCGCGCTCGTCTCGACCCCGGCGAGCTCTTCTGCCACCTCGCACAGCGCGGACAGGGAGGCGGCATCGTGCACCGCCCGACGGCTCGTGACCGGCCGCTCGTCGTCGCCGAGCGCGAGCCAGTCGCCTGACGCGTACGCGCACAGGTAGACGCGCGTGCCGTCGACGAGCTCGACGGGAAGCACGCCCGCGAGCGTCCCATGCGCCTGCGCCGCCTGGGCGATCCGCGCGAGATCGTCGGCCGGTGCCATCATGCGCAGTGTGGCCGAAACGACCGCGCGCGAGCTCTTCCGGCCGCTCGGCCCCACGTACGACCGCTACGCGCGTCTGCTCTCCTTCGGCCAGGACCCGCGCTGGCGGCGGTTTCTCGTCTCCCGCGTGCCGCCGGCGGCGACCCGCATCCTCGACGTCGCCACCGGGACGGCCGCGGTCGCGATCGAGCTCGTGCGCGCGGTCCCCGGCCGCACCGTCGTCGGCATCGACCAGAGCCCCGAGATGCTCGCGGTCGCACGCGAGCGCGCGCGCGGATTGCCGATCGAGCTCGTCGAGGGGCGCGCCGAGTCCCTGCCCTTCGCCGACGGCGCATTCGATGCGCTCACGTTCACCTACCTGCTGCGCTACGTCGACGATCCCGCCGCCACGATGCGGGAGCTCGCGCGGGTCGTCCGCCCGGGCGGCGTCATCGCGATGCAGGAGTTCGGCCTTCCCCGCGGCCCCTGGCGGCCGCTGTGGGAGCTGTACGTCCGCGCCGGCCTGCCGCTCGCGGGCGCCGCGGTCTCGCCCGGCTGGCGCGAGGTCGGCTCCTTCCTCGGCCCCAGCATCCGCGGGTTCCACGAGCGCCATTCGGTCGCAGAGCTCTTCGGCGGCCTGACGGACGTGCACGTGCGCCCGATGAGCCTCGGCGGCGGGTTGGTGGCTTGGGGAACGACGTAGCCCCCGCCTTCTACGCGCTGCGCTCGGGGGGATGGCGCGATTACGTGACGCTGCTCCATCCGCCGTACACGCTCTGGCATCTCTCCTATGCGGCGATGGGGGCCGCGCTCGCGCCGCGCCCGAGCTGGGACGTGCTCGGCTGGACCGTGCTCGCGTTCTTCCTCGCGATGGGGATCGGCGCGCACGCGCTCGACGAGATGAAGGGCCGGCCGCTGCGCACCCGGATCCCTGACCGCCTCCTCGCGATGCTCGCGGCGTGGTCGATCGCGGGAGCGTGCGGCATCGGCGTCCACGTCGCGATCTTCACGACGTGGTGGCTCCTCGTCTTCATCGCGTTCGGCGCGTTCATCGTCGTCGGATACAACCTCGAGCTCCTCGGTGGGCGGCTGCACACACCGCTCTGGTTCGCCGCGGCGTGGGGCGCGTTCCCCGCGCTCACGGCGTTCTTCGCCTCTGCGCGCACGATTCGCATCGAAGGCGTCGCAATCGCCGCGTTCGCGTTCCTCACGAGTCTCGTGCAGCAGCGGCTCTCGACCGAGGTGCGCCATGCCCGCCGCGTCGCGGGCGACCTCGCGCCGGCCCGCTCCGCCGAGTCGGCGCTGAAGCTCCTCGCCCTGTCGATGCCGCTCCTCGCCGCAGCGATGCTGCTCGCCCGATACCGCTACTAGGATGCCAGCGTGTCCGTGACGACCGGGTTCGACGTCGGGTTCGCCGTCGCCGTCGGCGTCGCGGCCGTCGCCCTCGCCGGCGCCGCGCTCCGCGTCCTGCCACGCTGGACGCTCGGGCTGCTCGGCGGGCTCGTCCTCGGCGGCGCCGCCGCCGGGTGGGTCGCGTACGCGCTCCGGCGCAGCCATCCCCGCGAGCTCTTCGTCGCCTCCGGCGGGCTGACCGCGGCGGCCCTCGCGTGCGGGGCGGCTCTCGTCGTCGCATGGGCGCTCGCGCGCGCGGCGGACACCGACGCGCACGTCGCCGACGCTCAGACGCGAATCCTCGAGCTCGTCGCGCGGGATGCCGCCGAACGTGCGGCGGAGCTCGAGCGCACGCTCGCGCGCGCACGCGCGGATTCGACCTCCCTCCTCGCCGAGGAGGAGCGCCGCATCGCCGAGGAGCGCAGGACCGCGTTCGGCGATCGCGAGCGCGAGCTCGTCGCATCGCTGACGCAGGCGCTGACGGAGACGCAGGCGCAGGTGTCGCAGCGGCTCGCCGACTGGAAGCGCGACCTCGACCGCGGCGCGGAGGCGACGAAGGAGCGTCTCGCCGAGCTTGCCGAGCGACAGAAGCAGATTCTCGCCGATGCCGGCGCGCGCCTCGACGCGGACGCCGAGAGGCTCGCCGCCGAGAGCGAGGCGCAGCGCGAGGGCATCGTCCGCCTCAGGCGGGAGCTGGACAAGGCGCTCGAGGACGTGCTCGCGACCGCGCGCAGCGAGATGGAGGGCGAGGCGGCGGAGCGCCGCCGGGCGCTGCACGAGCTCGAGGAACGGATGAGGCGGCGCGAGCAGGAGCTGACGGAGCGCATCGAGCGCGAGGAGGCCGATGCGGTGCAGCGAATCCGCTCCGGCTTCGAAGAGGTGCAGCGCCGCCAGATCGAGAACGTCGCTCGGACCGTCGAGCGCGCGACCGCCGGGTACGCCGACGAGGCGGCACAACAGTTCGTCGCGCTCGTCAAGTCGAACCGCGAGGACGCCGCCCGCCGGCTGGCGCGCGAGCTCGACCGCGCGGTCGAGACGTTCGCGCGCGAAGCCGAGGTGGTGCTCGCCGAGCGGCTCGCCCATGTCGGCGACGCCGGCGCGCAACGGCTCGAGAGCCGTCTCGCCGATGCGGCGAAATCGCTCGAGCGCCAGCGGGACGAGTGGATGTCGGCGGTCGACGGTCGCATCGCCGAGCTCGAGCAGGACGTCAGGCGCCGCCTGGAGGAGCTCGGTGCGGACACCGACGCCGAGCGCGCCGTCCTCGAGGCCCGTTTTCAGGAGATCCTGCGTCGCGCGACCACCGCAACCTGAACCGTTCCCTTACAAACTTCGGGCTAGAGGGTTCGTCGAAGAGGGCACGAACTTCTCTGCCCATGAGCGAGTCGACCGAGATACTGGAGCCTGAGACGAGCGAGCGCTCGAAGGTCGAGAGCTGGCGTCTGCACGTGCTGATGGAGGCCGGCTATCCGCTCCATGTGGCCGAGCGCCTCGCCGCGAGCGAGGCGGATCTCCATCAGGCGGTCGAGCTCGTGCAGAGCGGCTGCGCGCACGTGACCGCCGCCGAGATTCTTCTCTAGCTCGGCACACCCGCGGCGATACGCTGCGGGCGTGGCGAAGGTCGAAGCCCTTCCGTACGACGACAAGACGGTGTACTCCGTCGCGGCCTTCAACCGCGGCGTCGCGCAGTGGCTGACGCGGCTCCCCACCGTGTGGGTCGAGGGCGAGGTCACGGAGCTGCGCCGCCATGACCGCTGGGCGAGCGTCTTTCTCACCCTCAAGGATCCGGCCGACGGCTCGTGCCTCGGCGTGACGATGCCGCGCGGGCAGTTCGACGGCCTCCGGCTCGACCTCGTGGACGGCGAGCGCGTGCACGTGTACGGGCGCCCGGAGCTCTTCGAGAAGCGCGGCGACTTCCGCCTGCGTGCGCTCACGATCGAGCGGTTCGGCATCGGCGCGCACCTGGCGGCGCTCGAGCGGCTGAAGGCGAAGCTCGCGGCGGAAGGGCTGTTCGCCGCCGAGCGCAAGCGCCCGCTGCCCTTCCTTCCGCGCTGCATCGGCGTCGTCACGGGCAACGACGCGGCGGCGAAGCGCGACGTGCTGACGACGATCCAGACGAGGTTCCCACCCGCGAACGTCCTCGTCGCGGAGACCTACGTCCAGGGGCCGCGCGCCGCGCTCGGGATCGTCGACGCCTTGCACGCGCTGTGCGCGCGCGACGACGTGGACGTCGTCATCCTGACGCGCGGCGGCGGGAGCTTCGAGGACCTCCTGCCCTTCAGCGACGAGCGACTCGTTCGCGCGGTCGCGGCATGCCGCGTCCCGGTCGTCTCCGCGGTCGGGCACGAGCAGGACACGCCGCTGTGCGACTTCGCCGCAGACGTGCGCGCATCGACGCCGACCGCGGCGGGCAAGGTCGTCGTGCCCGACCTCGCCGAGCTCCTGCGTCATCTCGATCGTTCGCGCGCGGGCCTCGCGCGCGGTGTGCGGCGAACGCTCGACCGCGACGTGCAGATGCTCGAGCGCGCGCGCGAGCGCCTCCGCCGCGCGCCCGCTCTGCTCGTGGAGCGAAGGCAGGCGCGCCTCGAGGCGGCCCGCGGGCGGCTCGCGGCGCTCTCGCCGAAGGCGACTCTCCGCCGTGGGTACGCGATCGTGCGCCGCGACGGCATCGTCGTCTCGAGGGTCGAGGTCGGCGAGCGCATCGACGTCGAGCTCGCCGCGGGCGGCTTCGGCGCCCGGGTCGAGGACACGCATGACTGAGAAGAGCTTCGAGGAAGCCCAGGCGGAGCTGGAGCAGATCGTCGCGCGGCTGGAGAAAGGCGATGCGTCGCTCGACGAGGCGCTCGCGCTGTGGGAGAAGGGCGAGGAGCTGTACGCGTACTGCCGAACGCGTCTCGACGCCGCGCACGGCAAGGTGGAGGAGCTAGCCCGCCGCGTCGAGCAGGCGCGCCCCTAGCTGTTCGAGATCGCGCGCTGCGTGCGCGGGGTCGCCCGAGAGCGCGACCGTCTCCGCCCCGGGCACCGGCTCGTCGACGGCGCCGCCGAACACGACGCAGCGCACGCCGGCTGCGGCGCACCGCCTCGCCACCTCGAACGGCACCTTCCCCTCCCTCGTCGTCCCGTCGACGCGACCCTCGCCGGTCACGACGAGGTCGTAGCCCGACGGATCGAAGCCGACGAGGTCGAGGACGGTGGCGGCGCCGGGAACGAGCTCCGCCCCGAGCGACGCGAGCGCGGCGCCGAGCCCGCCGGCCGCGCCCGATCCGGGGAGGTGCGCATACGGCGCGAGCCGCTCGTTCGCGCGGAAGCGGGCTTCCAGCTGCGCGACCTGCTCGCGCGTTGCGCCCTTCTGCGGCCCGAAGAGCCGCGGCGCGTCGTACAGCGTCGTCGCCACGTCGCAGAGGACGGTCGTCGGCGGAAGCGCCACGACCGCTTCGAGCATCCCCTCCCCCGCATCCATGTTCGCGGTGCCGCCGAGACCGACGAGCAGCCGGTCCGCGTGGAGCGAGGCGAGCAGCTCGCCGAACGGACGGCTCGACGTGAACGGATCGAGGCGCCCGGAATCGAACGGGATGACCGCTGCCGCCTCGATGACGCCGGGGACGACGTCCGAGGTTCCCTCGCCGCCGTCGGCGAGCGGCAGCTCCTCGCAATCGCCAAGCCCGCGCGCGAGGGCGGCCGCCGCCTCGCGTGCGGAGAGGACGCCCTTGAGGCTAGCCGGGCACGCGAGCGCGCGCAGGCTCGGCATCGTCCTCGTTCCGTCCTTCGTCCGGCAGCTCCATCTGCGCGGCCGACGGCATCACCTTCAGCATCGCGACCGACAGGCCCTCGCGCGCGAGGAAGATGAGCCCGACGCCGATCCCGACCGACGCCTCGATCGCCTGGAGACCGAACCCGTAGGCGACGCCGGTCGCGTATGCGACGGCGTAGCTCGCTGACAGCGGCGCCGCGATCGCGAGCTGCACCGCGCCGACGTTGCCGGGCCAGAACGGGAAGATGGTGACGACGTTCATCACGAGGAGGACGACGCCGGCGGCGGGCAGCGGCGCATGGATGTGGAACGCGCGCATCGCCGTCCACACCGCGAAGAGCTGGCATACCCAGCCCGAGATCTGGAACGAGATCGCGAGCGCCATCCCGAACGGGGAGCGCATGACGCCGAGCCCCTGTCGGGCCATCTCCACGACTCGGCGGACGGCGCCGACTCCGTCGAGCCGTGCGCCGTGCTGCGTCCGTGCGCTCACGAGCGTGAAGGTGAAGAGCCCGATCCCGCCGCCGATGATGATGAGCAGGATCGTGATCGCCCACGCCGGCACCTTCGCGGTGACGACGACGAAGAGGATGAGGAACAGCACCGGGATGATGTCGAATACGCGGTGGGCGAGCACGGTGCCGACGAGAGTCGCCCACAGTCCCTTCCTGCGGGGGAGCTTCCGCACGAGCACCGCGACACGTGCGAGCTCGCCGATACGCCCGGGGAGAACCGCGTTGGCGAACAGGCCGACGGAGAATGCGGAGAACACCGTCAACGGCGTCGGGTGCGGCGGCGGCATCGCCTGCCGGATCACCGTGTTCCACGCGAGCGCGCGCACGACGACCGACAGCAGGTTGATCGCGATCGCCACGACCACCCATTGCCACACGACGGCCTGGAAGGCGTCTCCGAGCGCGCGGAAGCTCGGGCCGCGCCAGACGAAGAGCGCGACGGCGATGCCGAAGAAGGCGAGCCCGAGGAGGATGCGGCCGAGAAGCGACCGCGGGGGATGGATCCGTCTCACGCGGCGGCGGCCTCGTAGATCTCGACGAGGCGGCGCGCGATCGCATCCCACGCGTAGCGCTGCTGCATCAATGCGCGGCCTGCGGCGCCCATCGCCTGCCGCCGCGGCTCGTCGGCCAGGAGATCGACGACCGCGTTCGTCAGCGCGCCGACGTCGCCGGGCGGGAACGAGACAGAGGTCTCCGGCGTCATCACGTCACGGTATCCGGGAATGTCGGATGCCACCACCGGCGTCGCGCACGCGAGCGGCCGGGTCAGGACCATCCCGAAGCTCTCGCCGCCGAGCGACGGCGCCACGAGCGCACGCGCGGCGAGCAGCTCCGCCGTGAAGGCGTCCTGGTCGAGGAAGCCGAGGACGGTGACGCCGTCCTCCGAGACTCCGAGCCGACGCATGAGCAGGCGCACGCGCAACGGGTCGGCGCCGATGACGTGCAGGTCGGCGCCCGTGCGACGGCGGATGTCCGGCCATGCGCGGAGAAGGACGTGCAAGCCCTTTCGCTGCTCGTGCCTCCCGGCGAACACGATGCGGTTCGCCCTCCCGCCGGGGTCGGCGGCGGCGGGGATGAGGACGCCGTTCGGGACGATCTCGTACGCGCCGGGAAGCCACCGGTTCGCGGAGAAGCGCGCCATCTCCGACACGGCGATGCGGCGGTCGAGCCGGTCGGCGAGAAAGCCCCACGTGCGCTTCGCGATGCGCATCCATCCGAGGTTGCCGCTCGCGTGGAACGTCCCCACCATCGGCCCCGTATACGTCGCGAGCGCGGCGACGCAGGGCGTCGGCGTCATCGGCTCGTGCAGGTGCAGCAGGTCGAACTGCTCCTGCTCGATCGCCTCGCGGACGCGGAAGAAGGAGCGGGGACTGAGGATGATGTTCGGCAGCGACCCGTTCGCCGGGACGATCACCGAGCGGCCGATCGGGATCACGTCCGGCGGCGGCGGCCCGTCGCGGCCGTGCCGCGGGTGCAGCGCCCGCGTGAACTGGCCGGGAGGGTCGTTCCCCATGATCGTCTTCGCCTCGCAGCCGAGGCGGCGGAGCGCCTCCGACTGGAGCTCCGCGTGCTCGACGACGGCGCCCCAGAAGGACCACGAGTACGGAACCACGATGCCCACCTTCATCGCCGGGATTATCGTCGGACCGTGCAGCGTCTCCGCTCGCCTCACGACCGGGAGATCCTCCGGCTCGCGTTGCCCGCGCTGGGAGCGCTCGCGGCCGAGCCCCTGTACGTCCTCGCGGACACGGCGATCGTCGGCCATCTCGGCCGGCCGCAGATCGCGGCGCTCGGGCTCGCGGGGACCGTGCTCTCCGGCGCGTTCACGGTCTTCAACTTCCTCACGTACGGGACGACGGCGGTCGTCGCGCGCGCGACCGGGGCCGGGCGGCACGAGCGGGCGGCCCGCCTCGCGGCACAGGCACTCTGGCTCTCGCTCGGGATCGGCTTCGCGCTTCTCGTCGTCCTCGAGGCGGCCGGCGCACCGCTCCTGCGCCTGCTCGGCGGCCACGGGCGGTCGGGCCATGACGCTCTCGTCTACTTCCGGATCGCCGCGGCCGGCCTGCCGGCGGCGCTCGTCGCTCTCGGCGGTCAGGGCTACCTGCGCGGCGTGTCGAACCTGCGGCGGCCGCTCGAGATCGTCGTCGTCGCGAACGTCGCGAACATCGTCCTCGAGGTGCTGTTCGTGTACGGCCTCCGTTGGGGCATCGCCGGGTCGGCGGCGGGCACTGCGATCGCGCAGGCGGGAATGGGGATCGCGTTCACGCGCGAGCTGCTCCGCCCGCGCTCGGCCTCACGTCGCCCGAGCATCGCGGAGATGCGACCGATGATGCGCGTCGGCCGGCAGATCTTCGTGCGCACGACCGCGTTGATGGCGTCGTTCGTCCTCGCGGCGTCGGTGTGCGCGCGCATGGGGGATGCGGAGATCGGCGCGCATCAGATCGCATATCAGCTGTTCATCCTCCTCGCGCTCGTCCTCGACGCGGTCGCGATCGCGGGCCAGGTGATCGTCGGGCGAATGCTCGGTGCGGGCGACGCCGACGGTGCGCACGCCGCCGCTCTGCGGATGATCGGCTGGTCGGTCGTCGTCGGCGGGGTCTTCGCGGTCGTGCTTCTGCCGCTCGCGCACGTCATCCCGCGCGCGTTCACGGGCGATCCGTCCGTCCTGGCGCAGGCGGCGAAGCTGTGGCCCTTCTTCGCGCTGATGCAGCCGCTGGGAGGCGCGGTGTTCGCGCTCGACGGCATTCTCATCGGCGCGGGCGACACCGCGTACTTGATGTGGTCGATGCTGGCGGCGAGCGCGGCGTTCATCGCCATCGCGGCGCTGTCGCTCGCTCTCTCGTGGGGGATCGTCGGCGTGTGGGTCGGGCTCGACGTGCTGATCGCGGCGCGTCTCGCGCTCCTCGCTTCGCGCTTCGCGGGTCGCCGCTGGGCGGTCGTCGGCTACGCGTAGAATCGATCGATGGACGGACTGGCCGAGCTCCACACCCATCTGGGCGGCTCCGTCTCCTCCGACATCCTCTGGACGCTCGCGCACGAGCAGGGCATCGCGCTCCCGGTGAAGGACTACTGGGACTTCGACCGGCTCGTGACCGTGAGCGACCCGCGCGGGGTCCCGAACCTCGACGCGCTCGACCAGATCTACCACTGGACGGAGCTGATCCAGTCGAGCCCGATCGCGGTGGAGACGTCGGTGCACGCGGCGATCGGCGGGGCGTATCGCTCGCAGGGGATCACGACGCTCGAGCTGCGCTTCAACCCGATGAAGCGCAACCGCGGCGGCGAGCGCGACCTCGATCACATCATCCTCGCCGCGATTCGCGGGCTCGACCGCGCGAGTCTCGAGTATCCCCACGTCCGCGCCGGCCTCATTCTCATGATGGACCGGACGTTCACGCAGCGGCAGAACGAGATCATCGTCGAGAAGGCGATCGGATGGGCGTCACGGGGCATCGTCGGAGTCGACATCGCCGGTCCGCGGCCGGGCCATGCGCGCTACGACTACCGCAGCGTCCAGCCGATGGTCGACGAGGCGCGCGCGGCGGGGCTCGGCGTGACGATTCACGTCGGCGAGGAAGGAGGCGCCTTCGGCCGGGACGAGATCGGGGAGGTGCTCGAGGTTCTCCGTCCCGACCGGATCGGCCACGGCATCCTCGCTGCGGGCGATACGGCGTTGATGCGAGAGCTGCGCGAGTCGGAGGTCGTCCTCGAGATCTGCCCGACGTCGAATCTGTTGACGAAGGCGCTCGCGGACGAGGACGCCGTGCGCACCGTATTCCGTTCCTTCGTCGAGAACGGCGTGCGCTTCACCATCGCGACGGACGGCCCGGAGATGATGCGGACGCACCTGCGTGACGAGCTCGACATGCTCCTGCGCATCGGTGCGCTCTCGCAGGAGGAGCTGGACGAGGCGAATGCGCGCGGACACGAGGCAAGCTTCGTCCGCGGCGTAACGACGCGGAATACTCCCATCAGCCGATAGCCGCCCGGCCGCGGCGCGCATAGCGTGCGCCGTCATGAGCACGACCCTCAGCGGCACGCCTCCGACCCTGACGCAGAGGCAGCTTCAGGTCGTCGGGTTGATCGCGCTCGGCTGTTCGAACGACGAGGTGGGGCGCAGGCTCGGCATCTCGTCACGAACGGCGAAAGCGCATTGCGACGCGTTGCGGTTGAAGCTCGGCGTGCCCAGGCGGCGACAGATCCCCGCCGCATTCAGGACGCTCACGGGTGAGGACCCCCTCGCCCGCGAGCTCGCGCCGGCGGCTGCCGGCGTCGGGGGCTGACGGCCCCGCGCCCGCCCGCCTAGGGCGGGCGCGGGTCCCCCTGTTCAGGCGAAGCAGGGACATTCACAATGGGCAGGCAGGGAGGTGGGCCAACACAGCCCGGCATGCGGCAGCTGGCATAGCACCCGCAAGATGTTCGAGGGCACGACGATAGCCCGGCCCCGGGCGCCGATCTTCATCAAACGCCCGCGGCTGACGAAACTCCTCGACGAGGCGAGGGGGCGGATCCTCCTGCTCGTCGCTCCCGCCGGGTACGGGAAGACGACGCTCGCGCGCGAATGGACGGAGGACCGGGATCGCGTCGGCTGGTACGCCGGGGCGCCCGCGATGATGGACGTCGCCGGCCTGTCGGTCGGGATCGCCGAGACCCTCGGCGCGATGGGCGAGCGCCCGCGCCCGGACATGGTCGAGCGCGTGCGCATCCTCGCGGCGCGCGGCCACGACGCCCGCGGCCTCGCGAAGGCGGTGAGCAGCGGCGCGCCCGGCGCGGACTGGCTCCTCGTCGTCGACGACTATCACCATGCATTGGAGTCCGAAGACGCGGAGGCGTTCTTCGAGGAGCTCGTGTCGTTGACCGAGTTCCGCCTGCTCATCACGAGCCGCGAGCGGCCGACCTGGCTCGCGGCGCGGAAGGTCGTCTACGGCGAGGCGGCCGTCGTCGAGATGGACGCCCTTGCGTTCACCGACGAGGAGGCGTTCGAGGTTATGGGGGGTCGCGGCGGCGAGATCGTCGCCGAGGCGCGCGGGTGGCCGGCCGTCATCGGGCTGGCGGCGATGCGGAAGAGCGACGACGTTACCGCAGGTCTGGCTCCCGACGAGCTGTATCGCTTCTTCGCGGAGGACTTGTTCCGGAACGTGTCGCCGCCGTTGCAGGAGGCGTTGTTCCTGCTCGCACTCGCCGGAGTAGAGGGCGCACGGACGCTACTAGGGCGGAAGCAAACGTCGTTGCTTGAGGAGGCAACTCAGCGCGGATTCCTCGATCTTGAGGGACACGTTGTTCACCCGCTGCTCCGTGGGTTTCTCCTCAGCAAGCTCCAATGCCTCGACACTGAATATGCCACGAGCATCTGCGATCGCGCGCTGACCTGGCTGTCGGGCCGCCGTCGTTGGGACGACTGTCTCTTCGTTCTTCAACACTTTCCCGACGACGCA
>JAGWRZ010000180.1 GCA_028876365.1 Acidobacteriota bacterium
GATCGGCTTGTCGAGGGAGGCCACGGTCCGCGCCGCATGCCGCACCTCGCGCACGTGCTTGGGCGCGAGACCGGCCTTCTTCGCGACCTCCTCGTCGGTCGGCGCACGCTCGAGCTGCACGGTCAGCTCGCGCTCCGCGCGCGCGATCTTCTGCTCGCGCTCGACGATGTGCACCGGAATCCGGATCGTTCGCGACTTGTTCGCGACGCCGCGCTGCACCGCCTGGCGGATCCACCACGTCGCGTACGTCGAGAACTTGTACCCGCGTCGCCAGTCGAACTTCTCCACCGCGCGAATGAGCCCGATGATCCCCTCCTGGATGAGGTCGAGGAGCGAGAGCCCGTGTCCCTGGTAGCGCTTCGCGATCGACACGACGAGCCGCAGGTTCGAGTTGATCATCCGGTCTTTCGCCTGCTGGTCGCCGCGCTCGATCTTCTTCGCGAGCTCGACCTCCTCCGCCGCCGTCAGCAGGGGATAGCGGCCCGCCTCGTTGAGAAAGAGCTGGAGGGAGTCGGTCGTCATCGCCGCCACCTCGTCGGGCGCGTAATGCGCCTCCTCGTCGTCTTCCACCGAGCAGTCGTCGATGAGGTCGATTCCCCGCGCCTCCAGCTCTTCGTAGATGGCGGCGACCTCGTCGTCGTCGAGCTCGAGCGCCCCGACGAGCTCCTCGAACGCCGACAGGTTGAGACAGCCCTCTTCCTCGCCGCGCTCGAGGAGGGCGCGAAGTTGATCCTGGGTCATTCCCGTCCCATCCCCGGTGTGTGGGGGCCTCTAACCCCGGGTAGACTCCCGGGAGTGCACGGCCCGGACACGCTCTGGGAGCTGGTCTTTCTGATGGTGATCCTGAAGATCCCCATCGTGTACCTCTGCTCGGTCGTCTATTACGCGATCAAGGCCGAGCCGAAGCCCGAGGAGGGCGCCGCGGTGACCGCGACGATCGGGCCGCCGGAGGACTCGGGCCCCGGCCGGCGACGCGCGGGCAATCACCCTCGGCGGCCTCGCGGCGGCCCGGTGCGCACGTATCCCCGCACGCCGCGCGCCGCGCGCGCGTACGCTGAGCGGCGATGAGCTCCGAGCCGTTCGCCAGCGTCGAGCCGCGGGAGGGCCGCGGGCGGCCGAGCTACGTCGACGTCGTGTCCGGCTGGCTCGCCTCGCTCGCGATCTTCTTCAGCCTGATCTCGCTCGCGTGGCACCCGATCCGGCTGCTCGCGCCGGCGCTGCTCCTCGCCCTCGTCAGCGCAGGCATGAGCGGTCGCGGCAAGCGCCTTCCGCTCGTCGCGGTCGTCACCGTCGCCGTCTGCTTCTTCCTCGGGATGATGATCACCGTCATCACCGGGCGCGCGCTCTGGTAGCGGGCAGCCGCCTGCTACAACGAAGCTGATGGATGGGTTGAACACGGGCTACGCGGCCCTGATGCTCGAGCAGTACCTCGACAACCCCGCCGCCGTCCCCCCCGAGTGGCGCGCCGTCTTCGAGAGCGCGCCCCCCGAGCTCCTCGCCGCGCAGCCGGGCCTCGCCCGCCTGCTGCGCGCAAACGGCGGCAACGGGCACGCGGCCGTCGTCGTCGAGGCCCCGCCGCGCGCGGTCGAGGTCGAGCGCGAGGTGGAGATTCGCGTCGACGAGGAGCTCGTCGGCGGGGTCGCGGCCGCCATGTCGCTCGTCAAGGCGCTGCGCATGCACGGGCATCTCGCCGCGCATCTCGACCCGCTCGGGTCGGAGCCGCCCGGCGACCCGGCGCTCGAGCCGGAGCGGCTCGTCCCGAAGCTGACGCCGGCGCTCCAGGCGCGCATCCCCACCTCCGTCCTTCGCCTCTCCCATCTCGGCGACACCCTCGCCGACGCGCTCCCGCGCCTGCGCGAGACCTACTGCGGGACGATCGCGTACGAGATCGAGCACATCTCCGACCACGAGGAGCGTGTGTGGCTGCGGCAGGCGATCGAGTCCGGCCGCTACCGCACGCCCCTCGCCCCGGACGAGCGCGCCGAGCTGCTCGCACGCCTCTCCCGGGTGGAGGGGATGGAGCACTACCTGCGGCGCGCGTTCCTCGGACAGAAGCAGTTCTCGCTCGAGGGGCTCGACGTGATGGTGCCGATGCTCGACGAGGCGATCGAGCTGGCGGCCGCCGCCGGCGCTCACGAGGTCGTGATCGGCATGGCGCACCGCGGCCGCCTGAACGTGCTCGCGCACGTCGTCGGCCGGCCGTACGAGGTCATCCTCCGCGAGTTCGAGGGCGAGCGGACGATCGAGGCCGTCGTCTCGAGCGAGGAAGGCGGCACGGGCGACGTCAAGTACCACCTCGGAGCCGAGGGCCAGCGGAAGACGGAGGCGGGAGAGATCACCGTCACGCTCGCCGCCAACCCGAGCCATCTCGAGGCGGTCGATCCCGTCGTCGAGGGGCGCGCACGTGCGGAGCAGACAGACCGCTCGGCGCGCGACGGCTATCACGACCCGACGATCGCGCTCCCGGTGCTCATCCACGGCGACGCGGCGTTCAGCGGGCAGGGGGAGGTCGCGGAGACGCTGAACCTCCAGGGGCTGGACGGCTACTCGACGGGCGGGACGCTGCACCTGATCACGAACAACCAGGTCGGCTTCACGACCGACCCCGAGGACGGACGCTCGACGCGCTACTCGAGCGACCTCGCGAAAGGCTTCGACGTCCCGATCGTCCACGTCAACGCCGACGACCCGGAGGCGGCGATCGCAGCGATCCGCCTCGCGCTCGCGTATCGGTGGCGGTTCGGCCACGACGTCGTCGTCGACCTCGTCGGCTACCGCCGCTTCGGCCACAACGAGCAGGACGAGCCGGCGTACACGCAGCCGCTCCTCGCGGCGGCGATCGCGGCGCACCCGACCGTGCGCGAGCAGTTCGCGCGGCGCCTCGTCGCCGACGGCGTGCTCGGCGAGGAGGAGGCGGCGATGCAGGTCGCAGCCGCGCAGGCCGAGCTGAAGGCGGCGCACGAGCGGCTGAAGAGCACGTTCGGGATCGAGCCCGAGGTGACGCCCGTCGAGCACCGCCTGCCGGCCGCGTCCGGGCCGACGGTGCACACCGCCGTTCCCGCCGACCGGCTGCGGGAGCTGAACGAGGAGCTCCTGCGCGTGCCCGAGTGGTTCACGCCGCACCCGAAGCTGATGAAGCAGCTCGAACGCCGGCGCGACACGCTGAACGACGGCGGCATCGACTGGGGCCAGGCGGAGGCGCTCGCGTTCGCATCGCTCCTCGTCGAGGGGATCCCGATCCGCATCACCGGCCAGGACACGCAGCGCGGCACGTTCGCGCACCGCCACGCCGTGCTGCACGACCAGAACCGCGAGCGCTGGGACGCCGGCGTCTACATTCCGCTCCAGAACATTCGCGACGGACAGGCCAACTTCGTCGTGATCGATTCCGTGCTCTCCGAGGAGGCCGTGCTCGGGTTCGAGTACGGCTACGCGACGGCGCAGCCGTTCGAGCTCGTGATCTGGGAGGCGCAGTTCGGCGACTTCGCCAACGGCGCGCAGGTGGTGATCGACCAGTTCATC
>JAGWRZ010000022.1 GCA_028876365.1 Acidobacteriota bacterium
CGCGGGGAGGTCGAGGAGGCCGTGCGCGGCGCCGACGTCGTGCACTGCGCCACGCATTCGGCCGACCCAGTGGTGCTCGCCGACTGGCTCTCGCCGGGCGCGCACGTCAGCTCTGTCGGCTACAACGCGCCCGGCTCCGAGCTCGATCCCGCGATCGTCGCGCGTGCGGACGTGGTCTGCGTCGAGTCGCGCGGCTCCGCGCTCGTGCCGCCTCCTTCGGGTGCGCCCGAGCTCGCAGGCGTCGATCCCGCGTCCGTCGTCGAGATCGGCGAGCTCGTCTCGGGCACGCGGCCGGGCCGCACCGGCGAGGTGCAGTTGACCTTGTACAAATCGGTGGGCGTCGCCGTCCAGGATCTTGCTGCGGCCTCGCTCGTCCTTGCAGCAGCGGAGGCACGCATATGAGTGAGTTCGTTCCCGGCCTCGCCGGCGTCGTCGCCGTCGAGACGGAGATCGCAGAGCCCGACCGCGAGGGCGGCGCGCTGCGCTATCGCGGCGTCGACATCGAAGAGCTCGTCGGGCACGTCCCGTTCGAGAACGTGTGGGGCCTCCTCGTCGACGAGTCGCTCGAGCCCGGGCTCCCCGCCGCCCACTGCGACCTCGAGGTGCGCACCGGCGGCCACATGTCCGACCTGCAGGCGATGCTCGCCGTCCTCAGCGGCACGTGGAGGCTCGGCCAGCTCATCGACATCGACGACGAGCAGGCGAAGGAGGACCTGCGCCGCCTGTCGGCGGCTGCGCTCTCGATCGTCGCTCAGTCGGCGCGCGGCGCCGACCTGCCGCCCGTCCCCGAGGAGACGGTGCTCGAGGGAAGGACGGCGGCTGAGCGCTTTCTGCTCGCGTGGCGTGGCGAGGTGGACGAGAAGGCGGCGAAGGCGATCGACACGTACTGGATCTGCACCGCCGAGCACGGCTTGAACGCCTCGACCTTCACCGCGCGCACGGTCGCATCGACGGGGGCGGACTGCGGCGCGGCATTGTCGTCGGCGGTGGGCGCCCTGTCGGGGCCGCTGCACGGCGGCGCGCCCGCGCGCGTGCTGCCGATGCTCGACGCCGTCGCCGCGAGCGGCGACGCGGAGAAATGGGTGAACGACTCGCTCGCGCGCCACGAGCGGATCATGGGCTTCGGGCACCGCGTCTATCGCGCCGAGGATCCGCGCTCGCGCGTGTTGAAGCGCACGGCGAAAGAGCTCGGCTCTCCGCGCGTCGCCGTCGCCGAGGAGCTGGAGCAGGTCGCGCACGAGGCGATCGCGCGCAAGCACCCGGACCACTCGTGGACGAACGTCGAGTACTGGTCGGCGATCGTCCTCGACGTCGCAGGTGTCCCGCCGGACCTCGCGCCGGCGATGTTCGCCTGCTCGCGCACGGCCGGCTGGTCGGCGCACGTGCTCGAGCAGAAGCGCCTCGGTGTGTTGATCAGGCCGTCTGCGAAGTACGTCGGCCCGGCGCCGCGCTCTCTCGGTTGAAAGTGCTCCGCACTTTCAACCGTTGAAGGTTCCCCTTCGGGGAGCGCCCGCGGGCGAAGCCCGCGAGCTCTTATGGCCTAGGCGAAGGGATGTTCCGCGCGTGCAGTCGTGCCTTCGGCAGGACCGCACGCTCAGTTCGGCCGTCGCTGACGCTTCGCGTTAGCGCCGGCGTTGCGCCTCGGCCTCGAATCCGGCGTGCTCGACCGCGTCACCGGCGCGGAAGAACTGTCCACGCTCGTTCACCCAGATCCCAACTTTCCCACTGGCGGGGTACTCAGCGACGTCCGGAGCGACGTTCGTCGAGACGATGACGACGCGCGCGACCGCCTCGGTCTCGTTCGTGATCGCGTGCGCGCCCTCCGGGCCGCGCGCGAACGTGAGCACGTCGCCCTCCTCGAGCTGCCGCGTGCCGTCGGGCGTCCGCACGGTCGGCCGGCCGCGGAGGACGATCAGCAGCTCCTCGCTGCCGTGATGGAAGTCGCGCTCCAACCGGCGGGCGCCGACGCCGCCCCAGTCCGGAACCTCGTCCCAGACGTTGCTCATCTAGGCTCCTCCGCGTGATCGATCCGCACGCATACCGCGCTCGGTTCCCGATTCTCGCCGACTGCGTCTACCTCATCAACCACTCGCTCGCGGCGATGCCGGCGAAGGCGGAGGACAACCTCCTCGAGTACGCGCGCATGTGGCGCGAGCGCGGCATCCGCTCCTGGGGCGAGGGGTGGTGGGACATGCCGACGACCGTCGGCGACCAGATCGCGCGCATTCTCGGCGGCGCGCCCGGCTCGGTCGTCATGCATCAGAACGTCACCGTCGCGGAGATGATCGTCATCTCCTGCTTCCGCGCCCCCGGTGAGCGCAACCGCGTCGTGTACGAGGAGGCGAACTTCCCGTCGGTGCGCTACCTCTACCAGGCGCAGCCCGAGCTCGAGGTCGTCGCCGTCGAGGACGACCGCGCGATCGTCGACGCGATCGACGAGCGGACGCTGCTCGTCCCCATCAGTCACGTGCTGTTCAAGAACGGCGAGATCCAGGACGTCGAGCCGATCGTCCGCCGCGCGCACGAGGCCGGCGCGTACGTCGTGCTCGACTGCTACCAGTCGGCGGGCGTCGTCCCGCTCGACCTGACCGGGCTCGACGTCGACTTCGCCACCGGCGGCAGCGTCAAGTGGCTGTGCGGCGGCCCCGGCGCGGGCTGGCTGTACGTCCGCCCCGATCTCGCCGAGCGCCTCGAGCCGACGTTCGTCGGCTGGCAGGGCCACGCGCGGCCGTTCGCGTTCGAGCCGGAGCTCGAGTACGCCGGCGGTGTCCGGCGCTTCCTGACCGGCACGCCGAACGTCCCGGCGCTGTACGCGGCCACCGCGGGCTACGACGTGATCGAGGAGGTCGGCGTCGAGGCGATCCGCGAGCGCTCTCTCGCGTCGACCTCGCTCCTGATCGAGCTGCTCGACGACGCCGGCCTCGAGGTCGCGAGCCCACGCGACCCGGCACGCCGGGGCGGCACCGTCACGGTGCGCACCCCCGACCACGCGGCCGTCCACCACGCGCTGGGCGAGCGCGGGATCATCTGCGACTTCCGTCCGGACGCCGGCGTCCGGATCGGGCCGCACTTCTACAACACCGAGGACGAGCTGCGCCGGACGGTCGCGGCGCTCTCCGACATCGTCGAGTCCGGCGCCTACGAGCGCCACGGCGGGGCGGTCGGCCGGTACTAAAGAAAGAAAGCCTCCCGGCCGATGCTCTATCCGGAGAATGGGTCGGGTCTCAGGTGTCTTCGCCGCGGTCGCCGCGGCCGCACTCGCGCTCTCGGGCGTCGCTTCGGCTGCCCAGCTGATCGACCGCGACGCGACCGGCGTGCGCCTGGCGGTGAACGCCAAGGGCGAGGCGCTCCTCACCTACCACGAGGGAAGCGCGATCAAGCACGTCCTCGTCTGGGGCGCGATCAACGCGCTGCAGCCGGCCGCCGGAGCGGCGCAGGTGAAGTTCCGGGTCGACTATGCGGGCGGATGGGGCAAGTACCGGACGCAGTACTGGCAGACGTTCCGCAACGCCTGCAGCCCCTACGACGGCCCGCCGCTGCCGAACGTCGTCGCCGCCTGCAAGGCTCCCGACGGCTCGTACTGGGCGGCGCAGGAATGGCCGCAGCCGCTGCCGGACCTCGGCTTCACGCCGTGGCTCGCGGCGCAGCGCCAGCAGTGGCTCGAGGTGTCGCACTGGAGCGGCCCCGTCGCGCAGCTCGAGACGGGCATGCACTGGGTGTACGACGGACGCTTCCAGAGCATCTTCGGCCGTTACACCTACAACGGGCAGCCGGTGTACGGCTTCGGGACGACGCGCGTCGGCGCGCCGACCGACGGCTTCGGCCGCCTCATCTATCTCGACACCTTCGACTCCGTGTACGGGCCCGGATGGCGGCGCGAGAACTCGTTTGTCGCGCACAACCCGTCCGGCG
This sequence comes from Acidobacteriota bacterium, assembly GCA_028876365.1. GTDB lineage: Bacteria > Actinomycetota > Thermoleophilia > Gaiellales > Gaiellaceae > Palsa-739. Next base: position 3,913 of record JAGWRZ010000022.1, read on the forward strand.
TCTTCTGCTACGGCTTCTATCCGTTCGACCCGACGAAGGGCGGCTACCAGTATCCGCCCGGGCAGACGGCGGCGCGCGGCCCGGGGCTCGGGAGCGCGTACCGCCTCTTCGCGGAAGGGCCCGGGGTGACGCCGGACGTCGCCGCGACGGTGCAGCCGCTCCATCCGTTCGACGGACGGAACCTCGCGGACGTGCAGCAGGAGCAGCAGTCCGCCTCCCTCATCGCCTCCTGGGGCGACAAGAGCTGCCGCACGAGCTGAGCAGCGCGACGAGCTGCTGCGCGTACGCGGGCGCGGTCGGCTCGTCGTCGTGCCGGAAGTAGACGAAGACGGGCTCGGCGCACGAACGGATGCGCTCGGCGAACACGTCGTCCGGCGCCTCGCGCCTGCGGAGGTAGCGGAACGGCGCCGGATGGTCGAGGTCGTTCACCCGCACGGCGCCGCACTCCCCGAGGTGCGACTCGATCCCGTCCCACGACGGATGCTCGAGATCGAATGCGACACGCAGGCCGGGCGCGAGCGAGCCGAGGATCAGCTCGAGGGCGCCCTCGTCCCGCGCGCTCTTCATCGACACGCGTACCGGCCCGAGCCGGTCGCCGAGCGCGGCGGCGCCGGCGCCGAACGCCTGGAGCGCGCCGGGGCGGCGCCCCGGGAGCTTCGGCGCGAACACGAACCCCTCCGGCGCCTGCGCCGCCCACTTCCGGAACTGCTCCACGCCCGGCATCCGGTAGCCGGTCGTGTTCAGCTCGACCGTCGGGAAGTGCTCCGCGTAGTAGGCGAGAAACCGCGAGGGATCGAGCCCGGCCGGGTAGAAGCCCGGCCGCCAGCTCGGGTACGACCAGCCGGACGTTCCGACCGAGACCCCCGCTAGCGTTCGCGCTCCCGTGGCCACCGTGGAAAGCCTGCCACTCCCGGTCGAGACGTTCACGGACGAGGAGCGCGAGCGCCTCGCCCCGCACTTCACGAACCTCGATCGCCCGGTGTTCGCGCTCGTCAACCTGCCGGAGACGGTGAAGGGCGCGCTCTTTGCGCGCTACTCGCGCTACCCCGGGACCCTGCGCCGCCTCTTCCTCGACGAGTTCGCCGACTCCGTCCCGGAGGTGGCGGCGATCGAGGGCAGCGAGGGGAAGCGCGCCGCCGACCTGTACGAGCGCATCTTCCTCGGCTACGGCGACGATTCCGTCGCGCAGCTCGGCGGTGCGCACGTCGCGTGCGAGTGGACGTCGAACCTGTTGACGAAGATCCTCCAGAGGCCGCGTCTCGCCGCCTATCTCGAGCAGTCGACGCGCTACATCGCCTACGACGACCCGCTCGAGGGGTACGGCTTCCGCTATCACCGCGATCGACGCTTCGGGCCCGAGTACGCGCGGGCGCTCGACGACCTCTTCGAGACGTACGCGCACCTGCTCGAGTCGACCGGCGCCTGGGTGGCCGAGCGCTTCCCCGCCGCCGAGGGCGAGTCGCCGGCGGCGCACCGGCGGGCCGTGCGGGCCAAGGCGCTCGACCTCGTCCGGGGCCTGCTCCCGGCGGCGTCGCTCTCGCACGTCGGCATGTACGCGAGCGGGCAGACCTACGAGCAGCTCGTCCTCCACCTGCTGGCGCATCCGCTCGCGGAGGCGCGCGTCTACGGCGCGATGCTCCTGGACGAGCTCCGGCATGTCATCCCGAGCTTCGTCGCCCGTATCCCGCGCGAGGATCGCGGCGGTCGCTGGATCGAGTACCTGCGCGACCGGCGCGATGCCTCCGATGCGGCCGCGCGGCGGCTCGGTCTCGGCGGGGGGAGCGCCGAGTCGGCGCCGTCCGTTCGCCTGCTGCGCGCGCACGGGACGGAGGAGGAGCTGCTCGCGGCCCTCGTGTACGAGTCGTCCGAGCTGTCGGAGGAGGACGCGCTCGGCGCGGTTGCCGCGCTCGGGCCGGACGAGCGCGCGGCGCTTCTCCGCGAGCTCGTCGGCGACCGTGAGAACCGGCGGCACCGTCCCGGCCGCGGCTTCGAGACGTTGCGCTACCGCTTCGAGATCGTCTCCGACTACGGGGCCTTCCGCGATCTCCAGCGGCATCGGTTGCTCACGTGCCAGTGGCAGCGGCTCTCGCCGGAACTGGGAGCCGACGTGCCGCACGAGCTCGCCGCGGCGGGCCTCGGCGACGGGTTCGAGCGCGCGCTCGAGGTGTCGCGAACCGAGTACGAACGGCTACGCGACGCCGGCTTCGCCGAGGAGGCGCCGTATGCGCTCTGCCTCGCGTTCCGCATCCGCTACGTCCTCGAGCTGGATGCGCGCGAGGCGATGCATCTCATCGAGCTCCGTTCCGGCCGCGAGGGCCATCCGTCGTACCGCGCGGTCGCGCACGAGATGCGGCGCGCGATCGCCGGCGTGCATCCGAACGTGGCCGCGGCGATGCGGTTCGTGGACGACTCGACCGAGGAACGCCTCGAGCGGCTCCTCTCCGAGATGCGAAGCGACGCGCGCGGCGCGTAGGGGCCCCGCACGCGCGACGCGGGATTCGATCCAGCCGGGCACGCCTCGGAGCTGCGGAACGGAGGCGCGCGGCTAGACCGAGACGGGTCGCAGGACGACGACGCCGGGCGTCCCGCTCGACGATCGCTGCCGCGTCACGATCCAGCTGTCGCCGTGCTCGAGGTAGTACGGCGCGTTCAACTGCACGACCGTCGCCGCCGGGCCCGCCGCGACCCTGAACGTCCCGCACGGGGCGTACGGCCTGCCGCCTCGCATCAGGTACACCTCGTAGACCATGTGAGCGCCGAGCCTCGGCAGCCCCTTGACGGAGAGCTTCATCGGCCAGTTGCCCGCCGAGTCGGCCGGCTCGAGCTGGAGCGACGCGAACGCCCGTGGCGCCGCGCGCGTCCCGGTCAGCTGCAGCACCGTCCCCGTCGTGACGTTGCCGCCGTTCCCGGTGATGTAACCGGCGAGGAAGGCGAGCGCGAGGACTCCGAGCGCGGCGGCGAGGACGAGAACGCGGCGGCGGACGGAACTTCGGCGGCGCCGCCCCATCGTCATCGCGAGCGTCGGCCCCGCCTCGATCGGAGGCGAGAGCTCGGGCGGGGGGCCTGCCTGCACGAGCAACGCGTGCACGCGCTGCAACCGCGCCCGGTCGGCCGCATCGACGTCGGGGCCGACCAGCTCGTCGAAATCGGGCGGCAGACTCACTCGAGCTCTCCTTCCAACACATCTGCGAGGTGCGCGAGGGCGCTCCGCGTCCTCGTCTTCACGGTGCCGAGCGGGATGTCGAGGAAGCTCGCGACCTCGCTCTGCGACAGCCCGCTCCAGTATGCGAGCTCCACCACCTCGCGCTCGCGCTCGGGCAGCGTCTCGAGTGCGCGGTGCACGCGCCACGAGACGAATGCCGACTCTGCCCGCTCTGCGGGCCCCGGCTCGTCGGCGGCGATCTCCGGCGGATCCATCGGCAACTCGTCTCGGGTGCGGACGCGGTCGACGATCGCATTGCGCGCGATCGCGTAGAGCCACGGCGCAGCCGGTCCGCGCTCCGGGTCGTAGCTCGCGGCCGAGCGCCAGACCGCGGCGAACATCTCCTGCACGGCGTCCTCCGCGCGCTCACGGTCGCGCAGCCGGTGAAGCGCGAGGCCGAACACGGACCGGATGTACCGGTGGTAGACGACGTCGAACGCCTGGCGGTCGCGATGCGCGATCCGTACGAGGAGATCGGCGTCCGTCGCCTGCTCGGCGGGGATGGCCTCCGACTCGGCGTGGCTCGGCACGACCCGGAGCCGGGTTGGGTTGTCGAGCGCGATCTCCATCCCTCTACGGCTTCTACGCATGGCCGACGGCTTCGGATTCTCGCATGAGGAAGCCGTGCAGAGCCCGTTTGGAAACTGTGAAAACGGCGACTTCGCGGCGTACAACCCGGGCGGCCGGGGAGAAGTCAGGGAAGCCGAGCATAGGAGGTGCTGGCATGAAACGCCTGCTCATGCTGCCCATCGCGGTTCTCGCGGCCGTTCTGGTCGCGGTGACCGCCGGGGCGGCGACACAGACGGTCCAGGTCACGAAGAACGGCTTCACGCCGCAGAGCGCGACCGTGAATGTCGGCGACACCGTGACGTGGCACAACGCGGATACGGCTGACCACCAGATCGTTGCCGACGACGGCAGCTTCGCCTCGCCGGTGCTGCAGCCGGACCAGTCGTACTCCCATACCTTCACGAGCGCGGGAACGGAGCGCTATCACGATGCGTTCGTCAAGACGCATTCGGGCTCCGTCACGGTCACCGGCCCCGCGCCGGCGCTCACGTTGTCGCCCGGGCGAGCGACCGTCGTCTACGGCGGCGGCACGACGCTCTTCGGCAGCGTCTCGTCGAATCTGGCGAGTGAGCCCGTCACCCTGACAGCGCAGGCGTACGGCAAGAGCGCGCAGTCGATCGACCAGGTGACGACGACGTCGAACGGCGACTACCGGTTCAGCGTCACGCCGACGATCCAGACGATCTACCAGTCGCACTGGGGGACGGCGGACAGCCGGACCGTCACGGTCGACGTCGCGCCGCGCATCGGCTTCGGCCGGAGCGGCCGCGTGTACATCGTGACGGCGACGTCCGACCTGTCGTACGGCGGCCACTTCGTCTGGGTCCAGCGTCACTTCGGCTTCGGCTGGAAGAGCATCAAGCGCGTGTTCCTCGGCGCGAACTCGCGTGCCGTGTTCGGCCTCAGGGTCCCGCGCGGCCGGACGTACCTCCGCATCGTCATGCCCGCCGGGCAGGCCGGCGGGGGCTACGTCGCCGGCCTCAGCCGGACGATCGTCGTGCACCGGTAGCGGAAAAGAGAGGCGCGCGGGGCTCAGCCCCCGCGCGCCTCGAAACGCTCGTTCACCGCATTCCAGTCGACGACGTTCCACCACGCCTCGAGATACGCGGGGCGCTTGTTCTGGTACTTGAGGTAGTACGCGTGCTCCCATACGTCGATCCCGAGCAGTGGCACGTGGCCCTGCATCACCGGTGAGTCCTGGTTCGGGGTCGAGTAGACGGAGAGGCCCGTTCCGTCCCAGACGAGCCAGGTCCAGCCGCTGCCGAAGCGCTTGACGCCGCCGTCGTTCACCGCGGCGCGGAAATCGTCGAACGACCCGAATGCGTCGTCGATCGCCGCCGCGATCTCCCCGGTGGGGGCGCCGCCGCCGTCGGGCGACATGATCGTCCAGAAAAGCGAATGGTTGGCGTGGCCGCCCGCGTTGTTGCGCACCGCCACCCGTTTCTCCTCCGGCATGATGTCGATGTCGGTGAGGACCTGCGTCAGCGGCTGGTTCTCCCAGTCGGTGCCGGCGAGCGCGGCGTTCGCATTGTCGACGTACGCCTTGTGATGGAGGTCGTGGTGGATCCGCATCGTCTCCGCGTCGATATGCGGCTCGAGCGCGTCGTACGGATACGGGAGGTCGGGGAGTTCGAAGGCCATCTGGGCTCCTTTCAACCGTCAAGTCGTCGTGCCGAGGAGGATATGCTCCCTCGCCATGGCCGCGCTCGCGTACGCCTTCGAGGAGATCGCCCCGCGCCCGCTTCGTGACGAGGCATACGCGCTCGAGGGCATCTCCCGGGCCGCGGTCGAGGCGCACTACACGCTGTACGTCGGCTACGTGAACAAGCGGAACGAGATCCTCGCCCGCCTCGCGGACGTCGACCCGTCGGCGGCGAACCAGGTCTACTCGGACCTGAGGGCGCTGAAGGTCGATCTCACGTTCGCGATCGGCGGGATCAAGAACCACGAGCTGTACTTCGCGCATCTCGGCGGCGGCGGCGGTGACCCGACGGGCGCGTTCGCAGCGAGGGTGAAACGCGACTTCGGCTCGATCGAGGCATGGCGTACCGACCTCCGGGCGACGGCGATGGCCGCGCGCGGCTGGGCGTGGACGGCGTTCGACTGGGACGAGGGCCGCCTCTTCAACTACGTCGGCGACGCGCAGAACACCTTCCCGGTGTGGAACGCGACGCCGCTCGTCGCGCTCGACGTGTACGAGCATGCGTACTTCCTCGACTACCAGACCGACCGCGCCGCCTACATCGGCGCGTTCCTCGACAACCTGGACTGGGACGTCGTGAACGGCTGGGTCGCCCAGTACGGCATCCCCGCCTAGCGCTCGATGGTGACGATCGGCCTCGCCGTGGCCGGGTACGTCGTCGGCTCCATGCCGTGGGGCTACTGGCTCGTTCGCATCTTCCGGCACGAGGACATCCGCACCAAGGGAAGCGGCAACATCGGGGCGACGAACGTCTGGCGCGTGTACGGGCGGAGGCTCGGGCTGCCGGCGGTCCTGCTCGACTCGGCCAAGGGGTTCGCGCCGGCCTTCGTCGCGACCGGGCTCGCCGGCCACGGCGCCGGTGTGCTCGCGGGGGCGGCGGCGATGCTCGGGCACTGGCGGCCGCTCTTCCTCGGCTTCAGGCGGGGCGGGAAGATGGTGGCGACCGCGGGCGGCGCCTTCCTCGGCGTCGCGCCGATCGTCGGCGCCCTCGGCGCGGGCGTCTGGCTGCTCGTCTTCGGCTCGACGCGGTACGCGTCGCTCGCGTCGATCTCGGCCGGCTTCTCGCTGATCCTGTGGGCGTGGCTCTTCGGCTACCCCTGGCCGGTGATCGCCTTCGCCTGCTTCGCCGCGGCCGGCATCCTCGTCCTGCACCGCGCGAACATCGGCCGGCTCCTCCGCGGTGAGGAGAACCGGTTCAGGCGCCCCGCAGCCAGTCCCTGAGCTCGGTGTGGCGCAGCGGGCCGTGCCCGCCGCCGCCGAGCTCCGCGCGCAGCTCGCCGATCGTGCCGTAGCGCTCGGCGACGACCTCGTGTGCATGGATCGTCTCGAAGTTGAGCTGCCGCGACAGCACGAAGTCGTCGTCGGCGAGATCGGGAAGCTCGTCGAGCACGCTCTTCAACGCGACGCGGACGGAGTCCTCGACGAAACGCGGCTGCAGGTGCGCGTGCTCGACGACGAAGAGCTCGTCCGGGCGCTTCAGCAGCTCGTAGATGGGGGAGCTCATCGACGCCTCGACGAGCCCGACGAGCCGCTCCGCGTTCACGCGTGACGACGATCCGACGAAGAGCGTCCCACGGCCGCGCTGGTTGTGCGTCGCCAGCGGGACGAGCTCGAGGATCCGCTCCACGTCGCCCGCGTCGAAGCCCGCCTCGTGCAGCCGCTCGGCCGCGGCTCCGCGCACGAGCCCCTGGGCGCACGGGCAGGCGTTGATCCCGACCGCCTCGACGCCCACGAGCCTGCGCATCCCTTCCCGCGACGCCGCTGCGATGCCGATGAGCGACACCATCTCCTGCGTCGAGAGCCGCGTCACCGGCGTCCGGCGCTCGTACGGGTAGCGCGCCTGGATGCGCACCTCGGCGAGCAGCGCGCCCTGCCGCTCGACGATGCGGCGCGCGACATGCTCGGCGAGGTCCTCCACGAGAAACGCCTCGTCCTCGACGACACCCTCGATCGCCTCCTCGAAGAGCGCGGGAAAGCGCGACATGTGCACGCCTTTCTGCGACGGATCGAGATCGACCGTGCAGTCGATCGTCGCCGCGATCAGCTTCTCGCCGCGCCCGCGTCCGATCCGAACCGCCTTCTGCACCCCGGTGACGCCCGCACGCGAGAGCCCGATCGCCACCTCGGGCGGGGACGCCTGCAGGTCCTCGACCTTCGCCATACCGCTAGGTTAGAGGTAGCGGTGCAGAACGACACGTCCTTCGCCCGGCTCGTCTCGCTCGCGTGCCACGACGTGCGTACGCCGCTCGCAACCGTGCACGGCTTCACGACGACTCTCGCGCGGACGGCGGAGCTCTCCCCGCCGGCCGACCGCTACCTGGGGATGATCGAGGCCGCGTCGCGGCAGATCGACGAGCTGCTGGACGAGCTCTCGGTCGCCGCCCGGATCGAGTCCGGCCGTTACGAGCCCGCGCTGCGCGAGACGGACACGCGCGCGCTCGCGAACGCGGCCGCGGAGCGCCTGGGGGAGGAGCGTGTACGCGTCTCGGGGGAGGGCGCGACGGTGGAGACCGATGTCGCCGCCGTCGACCGCGGCGTCTCCGCGTTGATCCAGTCGGTGCTCCGCCACGGCGGCCTCGACGCGGTCGACGTCTCCGTCCGCGGAAGGGAGATCGAGGTGACCCCGGTGACGGAGGCATCCGCCCCCGTCGTCGTCGGCGAGGACCTGCGCGATCTCGGCGCTGCGGTCGCCGTGCGGGTGATCGACCGCCTCGGCGGGTCGGTCTCGGTCAGCGGGCGAGCGCTGACAATTCGACTGTCCTGAGCTCGTGGCACGACCGGCAGCGCGCCTCGTAGGCGTCGAGCGCGCCGACGACGATCGTCGCACCGTCCGCAGGCGCGGGCGCGCCGTCGACGAGTCGCTGGGTCATCGTCGCCGGGCCGCCGCACCGGTGACACACGGCCTGCAGCTTGTCGACGAGCTCGGCACGGCACAGGAGCTCGGGCATCGCGCCGAACGGAAGGCCGCGGAAGTCCTGGTCGAGGCCGGCCGCGACGACGCGCGCGCCGCGTTCGACGAGCCGCTCGATGACCGCGACGATCTCGTCCGCGAAGAACTGGACCTCGTCGATGCCGATCGCGTCGTAGCCGTCCGCGAGCCCGACGATCTCCTCCGGCCGCGACACGGCGACCGCGCGCATCTTCGCGCCGGCGTGGCTGACGACATGGCCGATGTCGTAGCGGTCGTCGATCCGCGGCTTGACGATGAGCGCGCGCTGTCCCGCGATCTCGGCGCGGCGCAGCCGGCGGATGAGCTCCTCGCTCTTTCCGCTGAACATCGGGCCGCAGACGACCTCGAGCCATCCCCCGCGCTCGGGAAGCAGGCGAATCATCGAGGGGGACCCTAGTGAGCGGCCTGGACGGACCGGTCGAACGCCCAGCGTGCGAGGAGGCGGAGGGACACGATGCCGAGGGCGCGACCGTCCTTCACCACCGGGAGGTGGCGGAAGTTGTGGTCGAACATGATCCGCGCGGCGTCCTCGACCGAGGTCTCGGGCTCGATCGTGAGCGGGTCGGCCGTCATCCACTGGCGGACGCGCGCCTCCGCGGCGCGCGTGCGCGCCGCGACCGCGCGGAGCAGGTCGCGCTCGGTGACGATCCCCACGATGCGCACCATGTCCTCGACGACGACGACGGCGCCGACGTTCGCGGCATGCATCTTCTCGGCCGCCTCGCCGATCGTGTCGGACGGCTCCACCGTCAGGACGTCCCTGATCATGAGGTCGCCGACCGTGGCCATGGCGCATTATCGCAAGAGGCGCGAGAGCCGCCTGTCCTTGAGGACGCGTCCTCCGGTTTGGCAGGTCGGGCAGTAGTAGATCGTGTGCTCCTCGAAGTCGACGCGTGCGATCGGCGTGCCGTCGATGTCGCACGGCTGCCCGAGCTTGTCGTGGATGCGATACGTGCGCTCGTCGCCGGCGCCGCGTTCGCGGAGAGCGAGGCCGCGAGCGAGCTCCTCGTCGATCGCCGCGGCGAGCCGCTCGACCTCGGCGTCGTCGAGATCCGTCGAGAGCGCGTACGGCGAGAGCTTCGCCTGGTGGAGGATCTCGTTCGACCAGGCGCGCCCGATCCCGGCGAGCGCGCGCTGGTCGCGTAGCAGCGGGTGGAGCCGGCGCGACTCGCGGCGCAGGATCTCGCCGAGGCGCTCGGCGCCGAGCCCGAGGGCGTCCGGGCCGAGGTGCGCGACCTCCGCCTCCGCCGCCTCCGGGGACAGCAGCCAAACCCCGGCGCGCTTCCGCCTCGCGTTCTCGGTCAGGACGAGCTTCGATCCGCCCTCGAACTCGAGCGCGAACGCAGGCGCCTTCGGCGCCTTCTCACCGGCCTTCAGGTGCTTCAGGCGCCCCGACGTCATCAGATGGATCACGAGGACGAGCTCGCCGTCGTCGGTGGGGAGCAGCAGGCGCTTGCCGCGACGTTCGACGCCGCCGAACCGGCGCCCCGCGAGTGTCGCGATCGGCGGATCGAACGTCTTCAGCGTCGCGATGTGCGCCGGGCCGGCCTTCGCGATCGGAAAGACCGAGACGGGGTCGGCGAGGGCGCGCCGCCACGCCTCCATCTCCGGGAGCTCAGGCATCCGCCGCGCTCGGCTGGGGCAGTGCGGCGCCCTCGACCAGGCCGCCCGCGAGCTCCGCTTGCGCAGGGGTCGGTTCGACGACCGGTTCGGGCATGGTCACGATCGAGCGTAGCGGCGACAGGAGCACCCAGAGAAACGTCGGGACGCCGAGGAGCGCGCCGACCCACAGCGACGCCTTCAGCGAGAACGTCTGGGCGATGACGCCGCCGGCGAGCGTGCCGAGCGGAATCGTCCCCCACACGACCCAGCGCATGGCGGCGTTCATCCGCCCCTGCAGGCGCTCCGGCGTGATCGCCTGCCGGTAGCTGACCTGCACGATGTTGTACGCCACGCCCCCGAAGCCGAAGAGAGCCATGCCGGCCATCAGCACCGGCAGCGGGAAGGCCCGCGGCGCGAGCGGGAACGCGAGGCCGCCGAGCGAGAACAGGGCCGCGGTGGACACGATCGTGTTGCCGACCCCGAGGCGCCTCTGCAGCCTGTTCGCGAGCAGCGCGCCTCCGATCGATCCGATCGAGCCGACGGCGAAGACGGCGCCGACCTCGATCGACGAGAGGTGGAGGACGCGGACGAAGTAGAGGAGGCCGACTGCGAACAGCAGGTTGGTGCAGAAATTCGACGTCCCCGTGCATCCTGCGACGGCGCGGAGGTTCCGGTTGCCGAGCACCCATGCGAGCCCTTCCTTCACCTGCGGCCACATCTTCGGGCGCGGGTCGTCGGCGTCGTGGCGGGGAAGGCTCTCGCGGTGTTCCATGCGGATCATGAACGCCGACGAGGCGACGAAGCTGATGGCGTCGGCGACGATCGCGTACGGCGCCGTGATCGCGCCGATCAGGCCGCCCGCGAGGCTCGGGCCGCCGACCTGCGCGATCGAGACGGTCAGCTGCAGCTTCGAGTTCCCGTCGACGAGGTGCTCGCGCCGGATGAGAGCCGGGAGATACGACTGATACGCGACGTCGAAGAAGACCGTGAAGATGCCGATCACGAACTGCAGGACGAGCAGGTGCCAGATCCGGAGGACGCCCGCAGCCCACAGGATCGGGATGAGCGCGAGCAGGACGGCGCGTGCGGCGTCGCCGAGGATGAGGATCCGGCGGCGGTGCAGGCGGTCGACCCAGACGCCGGCGGGCAGTGCGAAGAGGATGAACGGAAGGAAGCCGAGGACTCCGAGGAGCGAGAAGGCGAACGGGCTCGCGTGGAGCCCGACGGCGGCGAGCCACGGGATCGCGAGCTGCGAGACCTGCGAGCCGAGCTCGCTGATCGACTGCCCCGTCCACATCTTGAGGAAGTCGGGGTGCGACCACAGGGGGCCGGTGGGCCGGCGCGGCCTACGCATCGGGCCGCCGGTAGACGGCGGTCGCGAGCGCGAACGGCTCGCCCTCCGGCGAGTCGGCCGCGCGGAAGTCCTCCATCAGCTTCTTCACGCGGCGCTCGATGCGGCTGATGTCCTTCCGCGTGAGCGAGGCCTTCGTCAGGCCGAAACCGATGCCTTCCTCCGACCGCTCGATCTCGCTCGCGGCGGTGCGGAGCATCGTCGAGCCGATCGCGCGCGCGTCCGCCGGGTCCTCCGTCTGGTACAGGAAGAGGCGGGCCGTGCGGCCGTAGAACTTCTCGGTGACGGCGCGCACCCGGCGCGTGCGCACCACGTGGATCAGGCCCGCGCTCTCGAGGACCTTCACGTGGTGGCCGACCGTGCCCTTCGGGATGCCGAGCTTCTCGGAGAGCTGCTGCGTCGAGTACGCGCGCTCGCGGAGAAGCGAGATGACGGTGGAGCGGACCTCGTCCGCGAGCGCGCGCAGCTGGTCGGGGCGGGCGACGACGAGCGTCTCCGGCGCCTCGTAGTCGAGTATGGTCGGCATATACCGACCATACGGTACATCCCGACCATCGGCAAGCAGAGGCCGTGCCGCGACTAGCCTTGGCCTCGGTGGACGCGATCGTCGTCGAGGTGCGCCGCAACGGAACGGTCGAGGCGCGGCACAGGGTCCATGCGGCCGCCGTCCGCGACGGGGACGTCGTCGCAGCCGCAGGCGACGCGAGCCTCACCTGCTTCATGCGCAGCTCGTCGAAGCCGCTCCAGGCGCTTCCTCTCGCGCGCGCCCGCGCCGACCTCGACGACGCCGCCCTCGCGATCGCCTGCGCATCGCATCGTGCGACCGAGGACCAGATCGCCGCCGTTCGCGCCCTTCTCGCGCAGGCGCCCGCCGACGAGGAGGACCTCGAGTGCGGCCTCCAGGAGGGACGACCGCCGAGCCGCGTCTTTCACAATTGCTCCGGAAAGCACGCCGGCATGCTCGCGCTCTGCCGCGCGCAGGGCTGGCCGGCCGAGGGCTACCGCCTCGCGGATCACCCGGTGCAACGGGCGGCCCTCGCCGCGCACGTCGAAGCGGCCGAGGCCGAGCCCGCGTCGACCGCCACGGACGGGTGCGGCGTCGTCACCTATGCGTTCCCGCTCGAGCGGATGGCGCACGCGTTCGCGCGCATCCCGCAGCTCGACGGCGGGGCGCGCGTCACCGCGGCGATGCGCGCGCGCCCCGATCTCGTCGGCGGCCCCGACGGCGCCGACCTGCACCTGATGCAGCTCGCCCCCGGCTGGTACGCCAAGGGCGGCGCCGAGGGCCTTCTCTGCGCCGGCGACGGCAGCATCGGCGTCGCGCTCAAGTCCGAGGACGGCTCGTCCCGCGCGCTCGAGCCTGCGCTCGCCGCCTTTCTTCGCCCGCTCGGCGTCGATCTCGGAGCGCTCTCGACGACGGAGGCTCGCAACAGCCGGGGCGAGCTCGTCGGAGAGATCGGAAGTCTTTACGAACCTGTAACGCGTAACTAAGATCCGGTCCCTTCGAGGTGAGGCCGGGAGGAGAAGGGACTCGGCCCGACGCTGTCAAACCGCAAGCAGCCGGAGGTCGCCGACGTGCTCACCGTTGATATCTCGCTTCCCGAGGTCGAAGAGCTCCAGAAGCTCGTCGCCGAAGGACAGGAGAAGGGCTTTCTCACCTATGACGAGATCGTCAACGGGCTCGAGGACGTCGAG
>JAGWRZ010000181.1 GCA_028876365.1 Acidobacteriota bacterium
CCGCTCCTCCTCCCAGATGCGCTGCCAGCGCTCTTCGACGCCCTCGGGGCGGTAGAGCGGGTCCATCGAGATGTCCTCAGGCAGCGACTATGACCGAAGCGTAGCGGATCGCTTGTTCGCCGGCCATGGGCCGCCGACCTGCTCGAGGATCGTCTCGAGGAGGTTGAAGGACGAGAGCACGTGCTCGCGCGCGAGCTCGCGCGCGCCGGCGGAGCTGCCTGCCGCGATCGCCTGCTTGATCGCCCGGTGCTGCTCGACGTTCCTCGCATACAGGTCGTCGATCGAGTGGTCGCCCGGCGCCCACACGGCCGGGCCGGAGAAGGTCCGCCGCGCGCTCTTCGCGAGCTGCTCGACGAGCGGGAGCTCGGCGACGCGGTAGATCACGTCGTGGAAGGCGTGGTTTCCCCGGACCCAGTCGCCCATGATCGAGCGGCGCTCGTCGCCCGGCTCGAGCGCGCGAAGCTGCTGCGAGATGCCGGCGAACCGCCTCTCGGCAGCGTCGAGCTCGGCGAGCGCCTCCGGCGTGAACTTCGTCGCCGCCACCTCGGTGGCGAGCCCCTCCAGCTCGGCGCGCACCATGAACGCCTCGTGCAGCTCCTCGCGCGCGATCGTGCGGACCCGGACGCCGCGGTTCGGGACGAACGAGACGAGGCCGAGGGCGGCGAGACGGCGGAGGGCCTCCCGGACCGGGGTGCGCGAGACGTTGAACTGCTCCGAGAGCTGCTCCTGCCGGAGCACGGTCCCGGGCGCGAGCTCGCCGGAGACGATCGCCTCCTCGATCACGAGCGCGATGTCGTCCGCCTTGGTGGTGTCGAGAGTCATTCGAGGTGAGTGTACGCCGGAACCGTCAGGAACTCGACGAGCTCCGGCTGCAGGGCGACCTGCGCGAAGAGGGCCTTGGCCTCGTCGCCGGCGTCGACGAGCTCGATCTCGTGCCTCACGACCTGCTCGTCGAATCGGCCCGCGCGAACCCATTGCCAGATCTGCGAGCGCGAGATCTCGGCCGTCGCGGCGTCCTCCATCAAGTTGTCGATCGCCGCCGCGCCGACGCCGTGGAGCCATGCGTCGAGGTAGCGCACGCCGACGGAGACGTTCGTCCGCAGGCCTTCGTAGCTGACCTCGCCCGGCGTGTCCGGGATCGAGAGGAGCGCCGCTGCGTCGGCGGCGACATCGTCACGCGCGACCCCGAGTTGGTTCGGCTCCGGGAAGCACGGCATCGCGACCGGCACGAGGTCGGGATGCGCCACCCAGGTCCCGTCGAACCCCTGGCCCGCCTCGCGCTCCTTGTCCTCGCGCACCTTCGCGAGCGCGACGCGGTTCACCTCCGCGTCCTTGCGCGAGGGGATGAACGCCGCCATCCCTCCGATCGCGTGCGCCCCCCGGCGGTGACACGTCGCCACGAGCAGGTCGGTGTAGGCGCGCATGAACGGAACGGTCATCGTCACCTGCGCACGATCGGGGAGGACCCACCCGCGGGCGCGGAACTTCTTGATGACGCTGAAGATGTAGTCCCAGCGCCCGGCGTTGAGCGCGCATCCGTACCCGCGCAGCGCGTGCAGGATCTCCTCCATCTCGAACGCCGCGAGGATCGTCTCGATGAGGACGGTGCAGCGGATCGACGGGTCGCCCGCGAGGGCGAAGGCGTCCGCCCAGAGCTCCGCCTCTTCCATCGACTCGAGCTTCGGGAGATAGAAATACCGCGCGCCGCCGAGAAACGCGAGGCCGAAGTCGAAGAGCGACGCCGACACCGGCTCGCCGTCGATCTCGAAGTGACGCTCCACGAGGTGCCAGCCGCGCGGCCGGATCATGAGGGTCGCGATCTCGTCGTTCAGGCGGTAGCTCTTCTCCGCCGTCTCGAGCGCGATCTCGCGCCGGATGGCGTCGCGGACGTTCACGTGCCCTTGCACGACGTTCTCCCACGTCGGCGAGTTCGCGTCCTCGAAGTCGGCCATGAAGACGCGGGCGCCGGAGTTGAGCGCGTTGATCATCATCTTCCGCTCGACGGGCCCGGTGATCTCGCAGCGGCGATCGACGAGGTCCGCCGGCGCCGCAGCGATCCGCCACTCGCTCTCGCGGATCGACGTCGTGTCGGCGCGAAAGCCGGGGAGCGCACCGGCGTCGAGCTCGCGCTGGCGCTCGCGCCGCCGGTCGAGCAGCTCCAGCCGACGCGGATTGAGCTCGCGATGAAGGCGCTCGACGAAGGCGACCGCCTCCCGGGAGAGGATGTCCTCCGCGGCGGACGCGCTCATGCGTCGCTCAGTCGCGGTCGTGGTCGCGCTCGCAGAAATCGGGGCATCTGCACTCCGCCGTCTCCGCCGTCGAGAGCCGGCTTCGCTCGACGAGCAGGGGTGCAGGCTCGGACGCGGCCGAAGCCGTCTCTCGCGCGTTCGCGATCCTCTCCTCCACGGGTGTCATGCCGCCGCCTCCTGCTCGAACTGGGCCTCCTCGGTCGATCCCTTCAGCGCCAGCGTCGAGCTGTCGGGCGACACCGCCTGTGCGACGAGGTCGAAGTACCCGGCGCCGACCTCGCGCTGGTGGCGGGTGGCCGTGTAGCCGAACTCCTCCAGCTCGAACTCGTGCTGCTGGAGCTTCACGTACGAGGTCATCTGGTCGGCCGCGTACCCGCGCGCCAGCTCGAACATGCCGGCGTTGAGCGAGTGGAAGCCGGCGAGCGTGATGAACTGGAAGCGGTAGCCCATGCCGGCGAGCTCGCCCTGGAAGCCCGCAATCTGGTGCTCATCGAGGTGCTTGCTCCAGTTGAACGACGGCGAGCAGTTGTACGCGAGGAGCTTGCCGGGGAACCGTTCGTGCACCGCGTCCGCGAACGCACGCGCCTCTCCGATGTCCGGCGTCGAGGTCTCGCACCAGAGCACGTCGGCGTACGGCGCATATGCGAGCGCGCGCGAGATCGCCTGGTCGATGCCGTCCCGCACGCGATAGAAGCCCTCGGCCGTGCGCTCTCCGGTGACGAACTCGCGGTCGTAGTCGTCCACGTCGCTTGTCAGCAGCGCCGCCGCCAGCGCATCCGTGCGGGCGAAGAGGAGCGTGGGCACGTCGAGCACGTCCGCGGCGAGCCGGGCCGCGTTCAGCGTCCGGACGAACTGCGACGTCGGCACGAGCACCTTGCCGCCGAGATGGCCGCACTTCTTCTCGGAGGCGAGCTGGTCCTCGTAGTGCACGCCCGCCGCACCCGCCTCGATCATCCCGCGCATGAGCTCGTATGCATTCAGCGGGCCGCCGAAGCCCGCCTCGGCGTCGGCGAGGACCGGCGCGAGCCAGTGCGTCCCGTTGCGCCCTTCCGACCAGTCGATCTGGTCCGCACGGAGCAGGGCGGCGTTCAGCCGCTTCACGAGCGCCGGCGCCGAGTTCGCGGGGTAGAGGCTCTGATCCGGATACGTGTGGCCGGCGAGATTCGCGTCGGCGGCGACCTGCCAGCCCGAGAGATAGATCGCCCGGAGGCCCGCCTTGACCATCTGCACGGCCTGGCCGCCGGTCATCGCTCCGAGGGCGCGGACGGGCTCGTCCTCGTGCAGGAGCTCCCACAGCCGCTCCGCGCCGAGGCGCGCGAGCGTGTGCTCCGGGACGACCGAGCCTCGCAGGCGCGCGACGTCCGTCGCCGAGTACGTCCGCTCGATGCCCGTCCAGCGGGTCTCGTCGCGCCAGCGGCGCTCCAGTCTTTCGGCCTGCGATTGGATCCGAGCCTCGGGCGTCATTTCCGAATCCTCCAGAGCTGATGGCGGGTTTCGGATCCTAAATCCCCGCCCGGACAACGCGCAAACGGGGTTTCCCGGTTTTTCGGGTCCTACCGCGCCGTCCAGCCGAGATCCATGAGGAACGGCGTCCCGGTGACGGCGCGGCCGTCCGGGCCGAGGAGCCAGGCGGCCGCGGCGGCCACCTCGGCCGGCTCGAGCAGCCGTCTCACGGGCTGCGGGGCGAGCAGATCCTCGAGCGGGCGCTCCTCGAGCTGGCGCTCGACGAGGGCCGTCCGCACGTAGGCGGGGCAGAGCGCGGCCGCCGAGATGCCGGCGGCGGCGCCCTCGAGTGCGAGCACCTTCACGAGGCCGACGACGCCGTGCTTCGCGGCCACGTATCCGGCCTTGAACGGCGACGCGACGACCCCGTGCACGGAGGCGACGACGAGGAACCGGCCGTCGCCGGAGGCGGCGAGCGCGTCCCAGGCGTACTTCGCGAGCAGGAACGGGCTCGTGAGAAGGAGCGCCTGCAGCCGGTCCCACTCGTCCTCGGGGAAGTCGCGCACCGGCGCGACGTGCTGGAAGCCCGCATTGGCGACGACGGCGTCGAGGCGGCCGCCGAAGCGGTCGAGGGCCGCGTCGACGACGGCGCGGTTCCCTGCGCGCGTCGTCAGGTCTCCGTCCTCGACGTCGACCGCGTGCACGGTCCAGCCGTCGGCCGCGAGCCGTTCGGCGATCGCCGCGCCGATCCCGCGCGCGGCCCCCGTCACGAGGACGTTCACGTGTAGTAGCGGAACACGAGCTCGGCGACGCAGACCGGCTTGTCGCCGCCCTCCCGCTCGACCGTCGCCGTCATCGTCGCCTGGAAGCCCCAGTCGGACTCGTCGACGCGGTCGACGCGGAACGTCCCCCGCAGCCTCGAGCCGGACGGCACCGGTGCGGGGAAGCGCACCCTGTCGAGCCCATAGTTGACCGCCATGCCGCCGGCCCCACGCGGGACGACCTCGTACGACATCGCGGGCAGGAGCGAGAGCGTCAGGTAGCCGTGGCCGATCGTCGTGCCGAACGGCCCCGCCTTCGCCCGCTCGGGGTCGACGTGGATCCACTGGTGGTCGCCGGTCGCGTCGGCGAACGCGTCGATTCTGCCCTGGTCGACCTCGATCCAGGACGACGGCCCGTATTCGGCTCCGACCTCGAGGCTACTCATGGAGGAAGTCTCGCACGATCGGCGCGAGCATCTCGCCCTCCTGCCACATGACGAGGTGGCCACGGTCGGGGATCCGGAGCATGCGGGCCGACGGGATGCGCTCGGCGAGCAGCTCACCGTTGCGGACGTCGATGACGGTGTCGGCATCGGCGTGGATGACGAGCGTCGGCGCCGCGATCCCTGACACGCGATCGCCGGCATCCCACGCGGAGCTCGCGGCGCGTTGCGCCTCCCAGGCGGCGACGGACGGGGCTCGGGCGAGCCGGTAGCGGTAGATCTCCTCGGCGAGCTCCGGCCGCTCGCGCACGCCCTGATCGCCGAGGGAGTTCTCCGCCATCAGCCGCAGGCCCGCCTCGCGCTCCATCGTCGGATACCTGGCGAATGCCTCGATGCCAGCGGCCGGCATCGGGAATGCGTCCGGGCCGCCCGGCGACGTCGAGCAGAGGACGAGCCTCCGCACGCGTTCGGGATGCGCGAGCGCGAGCTCCTGCGCGATGAATCCGCCGAGGCTGACCCCGAACAGGTTCGCCCGGTCGATCCCGCCCGCGTCGAGGACGGCGACGACGTCGTCCGCCATCGCCGAGACGGAATAGGGGCCCGGGGGCGCGTCGCTGTCGCCGACACCGCGGTTGTCCACGAGCACGACGCGGAAGTCCTCCGCGAGCAGCCGTGGGAGCGGCCCCCAGCCGCGGCGGTCGTAGGCGAGGCCGTGGACGAAGACGAGCGGGTCACCCGCGCCGAGCTCCTCGAAGGCGAGGCGGACGCCGTCGCGGGTCGCATGGCGCGTCGCGGCCGGGCGGCGCCCGAGTCTCAAGGCGTGGGGCTCTCCGCGCTCCGGCCGCGCCGGACGAGAAAGACCGCGAGCGAGAGGGCGAGCGCGAGAAACCCGAGCAGCCCGAGCTCGAAGAGGAGGTTCGTGAGCGCGCGCCCGCCTGCGGGAGGCCGCTCGAACTGGGCTGTCACGATCAGGATCCTCCGGACGACGGCGATCAACCCGATGAAGAGGAACGGCTCGACGGCGATCTCGTGCGTCCTGAGAACGAACCGGAGCGTGTACACGAGCTCGGCGATGATCAGCGTCAGCAGGATGCGGTCGAGGACCGTGACCCCGAGGCCGACGGCGCCGTGTCGTCGAGCGATCCCGTCCACGAGCCCGTTCACGGTGCCGACGAGCACGAGCACTGCCGCGGCCGCGAGCAGGAGACCGACGGCGGCGTACAGCAGGACCTCGAATCCGGCCAGGGCCCGGAACGCCGACTGCTGGGGCCGGCCGTCGGCATCGTCGGACGGCGGGATCCAGGGCGTCGATGCCATGGCTCAGCATATGCGTGCGCAACAACGGCGGCGGACGCCGATGTCCGGAAAACGGATCGCTGCTTCCCCGGAGGCACCGCGAGCGACCGACACGGGGAGGATGAAGTGGAACGACCGCGGGTGCTCCGCCGCCGAGCGGCCCGAACCGCAACGGCGGACCCGGCACGACGCCGAGCACGGTCGCCGGCGGGTGAGACGCTTTACGTGCGCGTGACACAGGCTTAACGGCCGGCCCTCAGGCGCGGGGTAGGAGTGAGGGCGAACGCATTCGTCCAGTCGACAAGGGGGAGCACATGTCACGGGGCACTGCCAAACGCCGTTGGCCGACGGCGGTCGCGATCGCCGCTGCCGCCGTCGCGATCGGCGCGGTCTTCGGATCGCCACACAGCGGTCGGGCTGCCGGCCAGGCGACGCCGGCGAGCACCGCCACACCGACCATCTCCGGGACGCCGCAGGAGGGTTCGACGCTCACCGCTTCGAACGGCACCTGGTCCGGGAGCCCGACGGGCTACGCGTACGCGTGGGGCCGGTGCGACCAGAACGGCGACAATTGCGCGACGATCACCGGTGCGACGGCGCAGACCTATCAGGCGCAGGCGGCAGATGTCGACCACACGCTGCGTGTGACGGTGACCGCGACGAACGCGGACGGATCGATGTCGGCGACGTCGGCGCCGACCGCGGTCGTCTCGAGCGCGTCCGCGCCGGGCAACAGCGGCGCGCCGACGATCTCGGGGACGCCGCAGGTCGGATCGACGCTCACAGCGGCGAAGGGCTCGTGGAGCGGCAGCCCGACGAGCTACGCCTACGCCTGGAGCCGGTGCGACCAGACCGGCTCGAGCTGCGCCGACATCGCGGGCGCGACGGCGTCGACGTACACACTCGCGCAGGTCGACGCCGGGAACACGTTGCGCGTTCGCGTGACCGCGACAAACAGCGCCGGTGCGACCTCCGCGACCTCGGTGCCGACAGCGGTCGTCCAGTCTCCGCCGCCGACGGTTGCGAATGGCTGTCCGACGACCGGAGCCGGGACGATCCAGGTGGCCGACGTCAACCCGCCGGCCCGTCTCGTCATCGACCGGCAGTCGCTCACTCCGGGCGTCGTGACCCCGGGGGCGGCGACGCTCCAGCTGAGTGCCCGTGTGACCGCGTGCAACGGCCGGCCCGTGCAGGGGGCGCTTCTGTACGCGACCGGCGTCCCGTACAACCAGTACTCCGTCCCGGCGGAAGCCACCACGGGAGCGGACGGCACGGCGACGCTGACGATGAGCCAGCTGAGCGGGTTCCCCGCCGCCCGCAGGCAGGAGCTCTTCGTCGTCTTCCTGCGTGCGCGCAAGCCGAGCGACCCGATCACGGGCGGGATCTCGACCCGCCTGCTCGTCTCCTTCCCGGTCTCGCTGCGATAGCGGGGCCGCTCCCCTCGGGGCCGGGCCGATGACAGCCGGGCCCCGAGGGGACCGATCGC
>JAGWRZ010000182.1 GCA_028876365.1 Acidobacteriota bacterium
GCGAGCATCGCCTGCAGGTCGGACATGTGGCCGCCGGTGCGCACCTCGAGGTCGCAGTGGGCGGCGGGGAGCCCGGGCTCGAGCGACTCGTCGACGAGGAGGCCCCACACGTTCTCGAACGGGACGTGCCCGACGAGCTCCTCGATGTCGACGCCGCGGTAGCGAAGCGCGCCGCCTTCGCGGTCGGGCTCTGCGATCTCCGTCTCGACGGCCACGACGCCGGCGAGACCGGGAACGAAATCACTCATATGCGTGCCTCCGCTGCTGCCAGGACGAGCGAGGCCGCGGCAAGATCCTGCACGGCGACGCCCACCGATTTGTACAAGGTCAACTGCTCCTCGCCGGTTCGGCCGGTCCGCGAGCCCGAGACGAGCTCGCCGATCTCGACCGCCGTCTCGGGGTCGATGCCCGCGAGCTCGGGTGCGCCGGAAGGAGGCGGAGCGAGCGTGGAGCCGCGCGACTCGATGCAGACCACGTCCGCCCCCGCGACGATCGCGGGGTCGAGCTCGGAGCCGGGCGCGTTGTAGCCGACCGAGCTCACGTGCGCGCCCGGCGAGAGCCAGCCGGCGAGCAGGACGGGATCGGCCGAGTGCGTGGCGCAGTGCACGACGTCGGCGCCGCGCACCGCCTCCTCGACCTCGCCGCGACCGGCGACGCGGATCTCGGCGAAGTCCCGGACGCGGGGGAACATCTCCTGCGCCGCGCGCGCCTGCACGCCGGTGCCGACGATCGCGAGCACACTCGCGTCCTCGCGCGCGAGCAGGCGCGTCGCAAGCGCGGCGGCCGCCGCCGTTCGCATGGCGGTGATGTACGTCCCGTCCATCACGGCGGCCGGTGTCCCGTTCGCCGGGTCGAACATGACGATCTCGGCCTGATGCGTCGGCCGGTCGGCGTTCTCCGGGAAGAGCGAGACGAGCTTGCAGCCGAGGCCGGCGGACGGGAGATACGCAGGCATCGCGCCGAGGAGACCGCGCTCCGCGAGCGCGGCGATGCGCGGCGGCATCGACGCCGACCCCGCCGAGAGCTCCGCGTGCGCCTTCGCGAGCGCCTCGACGAGAGCGTCGAGATCGAGGAGCTCTTCCACCTCCGCACGGGTGAGAACGAGCATCACGAAGGCAGACGGTAGCTCCCGAGCGCTCGAGTCCGCGCATCGAGGGCGACGATGCGCCCGGGCCGCAGCGGAAGCGCCGTCTCGAAGCCGGTGCGGGGCACGGCGTCCCCCCCGGGGTCGATCCTCCACGCGGCGACCTCCGTCGCTCCGTTCCAGCTCGCGTACACGGTCGACCCGCGAACGACGACGGCAGGCTCCTCGCGCGGCCGGCCCCACCAGGGGAAGCGCAGGGCGCGGTAGTTCTCGCCCCCGTGCGGCAGCGTCGCGTCGAGCTCGACCGTGCCGTCCGCGGCGAACTCGGTCGCGTGCGGATCGGTTCCCCAGCCGACGAGCACGTCGCCGTTCGGGAGCAGCTGCACGCTGCCGAGCTTGTGCGCGTGCACCGGCGGCTCGTGGAGGTACTCCCGCAGCACCGAGGCGCGCATCCGCTTCGCGTCGAGCGCGAGGACGAGCCCGCGCGAGCGCGCGACGCCGTTGTCGAAGATCGAGACGACGCGGCCGCCCTCGTGACTGCGTGCGTCGTGCTGCCACGCGAAGCGCGCGCCGCTCCCGAGCGCGAAGTCGCTGCGCTTGCCGCCGAGCCGCCACACCACCGCGCCCGTGCGGCGACTCACCTTGTAGACGGCCCACGTGTTGCGCGCCGAGACGAGGAGGTCGCCGTCCGCGTCGACGTCGATCGCGTTCACGTGGAAGTAGTCCCAGGGATAGCCGACCGGCGCGTACGACTCGGAGGGATCGACATGGTCGATGCTCTTCCATTCGAAGAGGACGCGCGCGCTCGGGATCTCGAGCTCCTGCACGATGCCGCCGAGCGTCAGGCCGCTCGCGCCCCGCCGCCGGGTCTCGAGGCTCGTGACGAGCGCGGTGCCACGGTCGGTGAGCAGGAGCTCGTGCAGGTCCGACGGCCTGCCGCTCCCCGCCGGGAAGCGCGTGATCTCGCGATACGAGGCATCCGCGATCACGTGGGTGCCCCTGCCGAGCCCGCCGCCGGGAAGCGCCTGCCACCACGTCAGCACCGGCTCGCCGTGCCAGCGCTGTGCACGGAAGTTCATCGCCGGCAGCCCGGTCGGGTGGATCCACACCGGCTGCAACGCGTCGTCGACGATGAGGGGCCCGTGCCGACCCGGCCCGGACGACGGCGCGAGGAAGAGGTAGCCGGGCGCGAGGCGGCCGGACCGGCGGAGGACGGTCAGCGGCGGCGGATCGAGGTCGGGCCGCGAGCGGTACGGCGCATGCGGCGCGCCGGCGGAGACGACGAACGCAGCCGATCGAAGGAGGAACTCCGCCCGGTTCACCGTCTCGCCGGCACCGCCGCGACCGGCGCGCTCGGGATCGGCCGCGGCGGCGGCTTCGAGTCCGTCAGGATCGCCGCGGCGAGGAGCACCGCCATCGCCACCGCGCTCTCCCCGACGAGCGATCGCGCGAGCCTTCCCGTCACGCCGGCGCGCTCGATGCGCGGAAGCGCGAGGAACCGGTGGCCGGCGCCCCACGCGAGCGCGAGCGCGACGAGCGAGAGCTTCACGAGCAGCACGTGCCCGTACCCCGTCGACCACAGGTCGTGAACGCGGGGAAGGCGCAGGATGCTCAGGTACGTCCCGGCGCCGAGCAGCACGGCGACGCACACGGTCGCGAGGAGCGAGAAGCGGCGGAAGGCGGGCGCGCGGAGCTCGGGCGATGCAGGCCACACGACGATCGCGAGCTGCACGAGCCCGCCGACCCAGAGCATCGCCGCGGCGAGGTGGAACCAGTCGGCCAGCTCGGACACCCACGAGTGCCCCGCACCGGCGGCGGAATGCCCCGACAGCGAGAGCCCGGAGACGAAGACGAGGCCGAGCGCGAATGCGGCCCAGAGGAAGACGGTGCGGTCGGTCAGCCACGCGAGATAGAGCAGCGCGGCGACGAGGGCGAAGCCGAGCTCCATGGCGATGAACGTCTGCCCGAACCGCGTGCCGTTCGCGAGCGGAGAGAGATCGCCGTACAGGAAGAGGGAGAACGGAAGATGGAGGAAGTCCTCGCCGCGCAGGAGGAACGCGACGATGTTCGCCTCGAGCAGGCCGGCGACGCCGATGCCCGTCACCCAGAAGAAGCGCCGCTGCGCGCGCGCCGGCATCGGCTCGCGCACGACGAGCAGCCGAAAGCCGATGCCGCCGACGGCGAGCGCGAGACCGACGAAGTAGAGCCAGCGGACGATGTCCTCCGTGCGCGTGGGCCCCTGCGCCCCGACCGCGTCGGTCACGGGCGGCGCGGCCACCCGGACGCCGAACGTGTACACCCCGGAGACGATGTGCCCGTCGTTCGAGAGCGCCTGCCAGCGCACCGTGTACGCCCCCTTCGCCAGGCGTGGCAGCGACGCCACGATCTCGCGCTCGCCGGGGATCGCATGCGCCGCGCCTGCGAGGTTCGCGCCCTCCGGCGTCAGCACCTCGATCGCCTTCGGGAGCGCGTCGACGGTCTCGTCGAACCGGAGCACGACCCGGCGCGGCGACACGGGCAGGCGCTGCCCGAAGGACGGGGCCTCCCGCACGAGCGAGGCGTGCGCGAGCGCCGACGCCGGCAGCGCGAGCGCAACGAGCATCCCGATGACGAGTGCGCGCTTCATCGGTGCATCACACCGGCGAACTGCGAGAAGTGGCCGAAGATGGCCGCGGAGTCGCGGTCGCAGTACAGCAGGACGGCGATGACGACGAGGGTGGTCGCGAAGCCGGAGGCCGCGACGATCGAGCGCGGCCGGATCGCCTGGGCGAAGGGGAAGACGGACGCGACGAGCAGGGTCCA
Source organism: Acidobacteriota bacterium (assembly GCA_028876365.1). Taxonomy (GTDB): domain Bacteria; phylum Actinomycetota; class Thermoleophilia; order Gaiellales; family Gaiellaceae; genus Palsa-739. The sequence continues at coordinate 3,887 of JAGWRZ010000182.1, forward strand.
GCCGAGTGCGTGGTGCAGGAACGCGGCGCGTCCGAAGAGCCAGCCGTTCTGCTCGTGCACGAGAAAGGCCGCCCCGGAGACGAGCAGCGCGCCCGCCGACGTGAGCCGCCAGTACTGCGAATGCAGCTTCCCTCGTGCGACGCCGAGCTCGGCTCCGCCGGCGACCATCAACGCCTGCGCCCACGATCCGTGGGCGACCATGTGGATCATCGAGTTCGTGTACAGCGCCATCACCGGCCACATGAGGATCCCGAGCAGGAAGAGCATTCCCGGCCAGAGATAGCGGCGCCACGGGCGCGCTCCCCACACCTCCGGCCCGACGATCGTCTCGGCGAAGGCGAGGAGGGCGAGGACGAGGATGCCGGTGGCGAACCACCAGTGCACCATCTCCGCCCTCGGCTCGATGCCGGCGACGATCATCTCCCCTCCTCGAGGTCCTCGACGAGGCCCGGCGCGACGACGAGGCGGAACACGAGGCCGACGAGCACGACGTACAGCGGCGGCTCGGCGAGGAGCCACCAGAACCCCTGCCCGTGCGGATGGAGCAGTGTGAGCCGCCACGGCTGGACGAGCACCCACACGAGGCCCGCGAGCATCGTCGCCGGGCCGATCCCCGTGACGAGGCGCGCGCGGACGGCCCGCCTCGCGAGCTCGTGGTCTTTCCGTTCATGCAGTTCGTGCGCGATGTCCGCGCTCATGTCCTTGCCCTCCTCTCGTCGTGCGTCCCGCCGGTCAGGCGGGCACGGGAGGCGGCCGCGACTCGAACGCGAGGCCGAAGAGCCGGCGCGGGGGCGCGGCGAGGTGGAGGTCGACCGGGTCCGCGCGGCGCGGCACGATCCTGCGCATGCATGCGGCGGCGTGAGCGGCGAGCTCCTCGTAGTCGCGGAGCCAGAGCTCGACGCTGCGATAGAGAACGGCGACGAGCACCGACAGCACGGCGAAGATCGGGAGCGCGGACGTGTGCAGCCAGGGACCGAGCGGCGAGGTCGCATGCTCGATGTTCATCTGGACGAGATAGATCGCGGACGTCCCGAGAAACGACGCGAGCCAGAGCCGCGCGGACAGCTCGACGCGCATGCGAGGCCGGCCGAGCACGGATGCGAGCCTGCGCGCCTTCGCGAAGCGCCATGCGACACGAGCGAGCATGAGCGCGACGCCGACCTTCACGCCGGCGAGGAGGAAGGGGTAGTAGCCGGCGTGCGCGTAGCTGACCGGGCCGACGTGCCGCCC
>JAGWRZ010000183.1 GCA_028876365.1 Acidobacteriota bacterium
GTCGTCGACGCCGCCGGGCTCGTGCTCGCGCCCGCGTTCGTCGACCCGCACGTGCACCTGCGCACGCCGGGGCGCGAGGACGAGGAGACGATCGCGAGCGGCACGCAGGCGGCAGCCGCCGGCGGCTTCTGCGCGATCCTCGCGATGCCGAACACCGACCCGGTCGTCGACTCCGCCGCGACGCTCGGGGCGCTCGTGGAAGCCGCGGGGCGCGAAGCCGAGGTCGCGGTCGGCTTCCTCGCCGCGATCACCCGCGGTCAGCGCGGCGACGAGCTGACGGAGATGGCGGAGCTCGCCGGCGCCGGCGCGGTCGCCTTCTCCGACGACGGGGTGCCGGTCGCCTCGGCGGGGATGATGCGCCGCGCGCTCCAGTACTCCGCGATCACCGGGCGCAAGCTCGCCCTGCACTGCGAGGAGCGGTCGCTCTCGCACGGCGGCCACGTGCACGAGGGCGCCGTCGCAGCCGAGCTCGGCTTCTCCGGCTATCCGTCCGTCGCGGAGTCGGTCATGGTCGAGCGCGACCTCGCGCTCGCGCACTACGAGGGGCAGCCGATCCACCTGCTCCACCTCTCCTCGTCGGAATCGGTCGCGGCGCTGCGCCGCGCCCGCGCGGCGGGCGTCGCCGCCACCGCCGAGGTGACGCCGCATCATCTCGTCCTCACCGACGAGGCTGTGCGCTCGCTCGACCCGAACGTGAAGATGAACCCGCCGCTCCGCGCCGACGCCGACCGTGCCGCCCTCCTCGACGCGCTGCGCGACGGGACGATCGAGTGCATCGCGACCGATCACGCACCGCACGCGCTGCACGAGAAGGACGTCCCGTTCGAGGCGGCGCCGTTCGGCGTCACCGGCCTCGAGACGGCGTTCGCCGCTCTGTACACGCGACTCGTGCAACCGGGGCTGCTCACCCTCGAGACGCTGCTCGAGCGCATGTCGGCCGGCCCGGCGCGCGCCTTCGGCCTCGACCGGCCGCGCGTCGCGGCGGGCGCGACCGCGAACCTCGTCCTCCTCGACCTCGAGCGCGCGTGGACGGTCGAGTCCTTCAGGTCGCGGTCGCGCAACTCGTGGCTCCTCGGCGCGCAGCTCACGGGCGGCACGGCGATGACGATCGCGAGCGGCGTGGTGGCGTTCGAGGCATGACCGGCTTCCTCGCATTGGAAGACGGGACCGTCTTCCGCGGCGAGTCGGTCGCGGCCCAGGGCTTCGCCGCCGGCGAGGCCGTCTTCACGACCGGCATGAGCGGCTACCAGGAGGCGGTCACCGACCCGAGCTTCGCGGAGCAGATCATCTGCTTCACCGCGCCGATGGTCGGCAACTACGGCGTCGCCGAGTCGCGGTCGGAGTCGCGCCGCGTCCACGCGAAGGCGGTGCTGATGCGCGAGGCGCGCGGTCCCGCGTGGACGGATTGGCTGCACGAGCGCGGCGTCGTCGCGCTCACCGGGATCGACACGCGCTCGCTCGTGCTCAAGATCCGCGAGCTCGGCTCGATGCGCGCCGTCGCGGTCGCGGGGCCCGGCTCGGTCGAAGAGGCGGTCGAGGCGGCGCGCGCTCTCCCGGAGATGGAAGGACGGGCGCTCGCGGCGGGCGTATCGACGTCCGAGCCGTACACGTTCGCCGCGGAAGGCCGGGTGCGCGTCGCCGTCGTCGACTACGGCGTGAAGAGCTCCGTGCTCCGCCGGCTCGCCGCTGCGGGAGCCGCGGTCGACGTCCATCCGCACGACGCGGACGCCGATACGCTCGCGGGGTACGACGGCGTGCTCTTCTCGCCGGGCCCCGGCGACCCCGGCCCGCTGCGCGCGGAGACCGACGCGATGCGCGCGCTCCTCGGCCGCACGAGCGTCCTCGGCATCTGCCTCGGGCATCAGGTGCTCGCGATGGCGACAGGGCACGAGACCTTCAAGCTCCCCTTCGGGCACCGCGGGGCGAACCATCCCGTGCTCCAGCGCGCCGACGAGCGCGTGCTCGTCACGAGCCAGAACCACGGCTTCGCCGTGCGCGCCGCCGATGGGGAGCAGGCGACGCACGTGTCGTTGTACGACGGCACGGTCGAGGGCCTCGCGTTCCCGGATCTCCGCGCACGCTCGCTCCAGTTCCACCCGGAGGCGGGGCCCGGCCCGCACGACGCGTGGTCGCTGATCGAGAGATGGGTCGGTGAGCTTGCCGCGTAGAGCCGACATCGAGACGATCTGCCTCGTCGGCTCCGGCCCGATCGTCATCGGGCAGGCGGCGGAGTTCGACTACGCCGGCTGCCAGGCGCTCAAGGTCCTGCGCGAGGACGGCTTCCGCACCATCGTCGTCAACTCGAACCCGGCGACGATCATGACCGACCCCGGCTTCGCCGACCGCACGTATCTCGAGCCGCTCGATCTCGACGGCGTCGCCGACGTGCTGCGGCGCGAGCGGCCCGACGCTCTGCTGCCGACGATGGGCGGGCAGACCGCGCTGAACCTCGCACGCGACCTGTCCGAGGCAGGTGTGCTGGCCGAGCTCGGCATCGAGCTGATCGGCGCTCCGCTCGACGTCATCCAGCGCGCCGAGGACCGGCAGCTCTTCAAGGACGCGGTCGAGAGCTGCGGCCTCAAGGTGCCGAGCTCGCGCATCGTGACCGACCTCTCGCGGATCGAGGAGCTCGCGCTGCCCGCGGTCGTCCGTCCCGCATTCACCCTCGGCGGCCACGGCGGCGGGTTCGCGTCGACGCGAGACGAGCTGCTCCGGCAGGTCGAGATCGGCCTGCGCGAGAGCCCGATCGGGCAGGTGCTCGTCGAGGAGTCGGTGCGCGGCTGGGACGAGTTCGAGCTCGAGGTGGTGCGCGACCGGCTCGACAACGTCGTCATCGTCTGCTCGATCGAGAACCTCGACCCGATGGGGACGCACACCGGCGACTCGGTCACGGTCGCCCCCCAGATGACGCTTCCCGACGAGGCCTACCAGGAGCTGCGCGACGCCGCCATCGCCGTCATCCGCTCGGTGGGCGTCGACACGGGCGGGTCGAACATCCAGTTCGCTCGCTCGCGGGAGACGGGCGAGGTGCGCGTGATCGAGATGAACCCGCGCGTGTCGCGCTCGTCCGCGCTCGCGTCGAAGGCGACCGGCTACCCGATCGCCAAGGTCGCGGCGAAGCTCGCGGTCGGCTACACCCTGGACGAGATCCCGAACGACCTGACCGGCACGACGCCCGCGAGCTTCGAGCCGACGCTCGACTATGTCGTCGTCAAGTTCCCGCGCTTCGCCTTCGAGAAGTTTCCCGGCGCCGACCGCACGCTCGGGACGCAGATGAAGTCGGTCGGCGAGACGATGGGCATCGGCCGCACGTTCGCGGAGGCCTTCCAGAAGGCGATGCGCTCGCGCGAGCTCGATGCCGGCGCGGCGACGCCGTGGCAGACGCTCGCCGATGTCCCCGAGGACGTGCACCCGTTCTTCGCCGAGGAGATCTGGCGCATTCAGGAGGCGCTCCTCGAGATCGCGGGCGGCGAGGTCGAGCAGTTCGTCGCCGACGACTGGCTGCGGCTGAAGCGGCTCGGCATCTCCGACGCCGACATCGCCGCCGCCGCCGACGTCCCCGAGACCGTGGTCCGGGCGCGCCGGCGCGACTGCGGCGTCCGGCCGGCCTACCGTCGCGTCGATTCGTGCGCGGGCGAGGTCGCCGCCGAGTCGAACTACTACTACTCGACGTGGGGAGAGGTGGACGAGAGGCCTGCGGCCCTGGGATCCGCGAAACCGCGTGTCGTCATCCTCGGCTCCGGCCCGAACCGGATCGGCCAGGGGATCGAGTTCGACTACTGCTGCGTGCACGCGGTGTGGACGTTCCGCGAGCTCGGCTACGAGGCGGTGATGGTCAACTGCAACCCGGAGACCGTCTCGACCGACTACGACACCTCCGATCGCCTGTACTTCGAGCCGCTCGACGCAGAGTCGGTGCTCGCGGTCTGCGACCGCGAGCGGCCCGAAGGCGTCGTCATCCAGTTCGGCGGCCAGACGCCGCTCAAGCTCGCGCGCGCGATCGAGGAGGCGGGCTACACGATCCTCGGCACGCCGTACGACGCGGTCGATCTCGCCGAGGACCGCGAGCGCTTCGCCGGCCTGCTGCGCGCGCACGACATCCGCTCGCCGGGATGGGGGATGGCGTCGTCGAGCGAAGAGGCGGTGCGCGTCGCGCACGAGGTCGGCTATCCGGTGCTCATCCGCCCGTCGTACGTGCTCGGCGGCCGCGCGATGCGCGTGTGCTTCGACGACGACGAGGTGCGGGACGTCCCCGTGCTCGGCCGCGTGCTCGTCGACCGGTTCCTCGAGGACGCGGTGGAGATCGACGTGGACGCGCTGTGCGACGGCGTCGACACGTACGTCTCCGCGGTCATGCAGCACGTCGAGGAGGCGGGCATCCACTCCGGCGACTCCTCGTGCGTGCTTCCCGCGCCGGGGCTCTCCCCGGTGCAGCAGGAGGAGATCCAGGGCATCGTCCGCACGCTCGGCCGCGCGCTCGGCGTCGTCGGCCTCCTGAACGTTCAGCTCGCGCTCACCCCCGACGGCGATGTGTACGTGCTCGAGGCGAACCCGCGCGCATCGCGCACGGTCCCGTTCGTCAGCAAGGCGACGGGCGTGCAGCTCGTTCCCGCCGCGTGCCGGCTCGCCGCAGGCGCGCGCATCGACGATCTCGGTCTCCCGCCCGAGCGGCCTCCGCGGCAATGGAGCGTGAAGGCCGCGGTGCTCCCGTTCGCTCGCTTCGCCGGGAGCGATCCCGTCCTCGGCCCGGAGATGCGCTCGACCGGTGAGGTGATGGCGAGCGCCGCCGATCTCCCGACAGCCCTCGCGAAGGCGGAGCGCGCCGCCGGCCGGACCCTTCCCCACGAGGGCGCGGTCTTCCTCTCCATCCGTCCGGCCGAGCAGCGCTCGGCGGTCCCGATCGCCGCGACGCTCGCAGGGCTGGGCTTCCGGCTGTACGCGACGGAGGGGACCGCCGCGACGCTCTCCGGCGCCGGTCTCGACGTCGAGGCGGTGCGCAAGCTGAGCGAGGCCGACGGGGACGAGCTCACCGTCATCGACCTCATCCGCCGCGGCCGCTGCGATCTCGTCATCAACACGCCGGAGGGACGCAACGCGCGCTCGGATGGATACGCGATCCGCGAGGCCGCGCTGTCGCGCCGCGTCCCGTGCATCACCACCATCTCCGGCGCCGCCGCGGCCGTGCACGCGATCGCGAACGCGCGCGCCGAACAGGCGGTGTCGCTCCAGGAGCGAATCGATGCCGAGACGCGAACGGCGTAGCGTCACCGGCGTCGAGCGTGTCGGCGCGTACACGTTGCTGCGGCTCGACCGGGGCGGGCTCGAGCCCGGCGTGCCGGGCCAGTTCTTCATGCTCGAGGCGCCGGGTCGGCTGCTGCCGCGCGCGCTCTCGCTGTGCCAGGCGTCGCCGGGCGAGCTCGCCTTCCTCCTCGATGCCGTCGGCCCCGGTACCGAGGCGCTGTGCGCACTCGAGCCGGGTGAGCGCATCCACGTGTTCGGCCCGCTCGGAAACGGGTTCCGGCTCGACGTCGAGCGGCCGCTTCTCGTCGGCGGCGGGATCGGCATGGCGCCCCTCCCGTACCTCGCGACGCGCCTCGGCCGCGCTCCGGCGGTGCTCGGCTTCCGGTCCGAACGGCACGCGGAGGCGGCTGCGCTGCTGCCGGACGCGGAGGTCGTCGTCGAGCCGCGTCTCGTCACGGAGCTCATCGACCCCGGCTACGAGGTGCTTGCGTGCGGGCCGGAGCCGATGCTGCACGCGGTCGCTGCGATGTGCCCCGGCGCCCAGCTCGCGTGGGAGGCGCCGATGGCATGCGGCTACGGCGCGTGTTACGGCTGCGCCGTCGACGTCGACGGAGAGCTCAAGCGGTTGTGCGTCGAGGGGCCGGTCCTTGAGGCTGCTTAATGCATCGGGTTGCCTCGACGCGCTGACCGCGCCCGGGGTCGCGCGCTCGCTCGACGGCTTCGTGACGAAGACGATCACGCCGCTGCCGCGCGAGGGCAACGCGCCGCCGCGCATCGCGGAGACGGCGTACGGGATGCTGAACGCGATCGGTCTCGCGAACCCGGGTCGCGAGCGCTTCCTCGCGGAGGCTCTGCCACAGCTCCGCGAGCTCGGCGTCCCGCTCTGGATCTCGGTCGGCGGGTTCGTCGCCGCCGACTACGCCGAGACGTGCGCTGCGCTCGAGGACGTCGAGGCCCTCGAGCTGAACCTCTCCTGCCCGAACGTCGACGAGGCGGCCGACTCCGCCGCCGAGATCGTCGCCGCCTGCCGCGCCGTCACCGCGCTGCCGCTGTACGCGAAGCTCTCGGCCGCGCACCCCGACCTGAGCGAGGTCGCGCGCGCGGTGGCGGCCGCCGGGGCGGACGGCCTGTCGCTCGTGAACACCCTTCGCGGAATGGCGCTCCACCCGCGAACGCACGAGCCGGTGCTCGCCCGCGGACAGGGCGGGCTGTCCGGGCCGTCGCTGAAGCCGGTCGCGCTCGCGGCCGTCCACACCTGCTACGCCGCCACGAAGCTGCCGATCGTCGGCATGGGGGGCGTCGCCGCCGGCCGGGACGTCGTCGACCTCGTCGCCTGCGGCGCGCGCGACGTCGCACTCGGAACCATCCTCTTCTCCGACCCCGACGCGCCGACGCGCGTGCGCGTCGAGATCGGAGACGCCGATCTCGACGAGGTGTTCGGGACCGCTCACGAATCGGCCGCCGTGCACGCTTGATCCGCGCCAGAGCGTTGGTAGTATCGGGCGCTCATGCCGGCCGCGACGAAGACGCAAGCACATGCACCTCTGCGGTCGCTGGATCAACGGATGGATGCACTGAAGCGTGCGAACGACGTGCGCGTTCGTCGTGCGAAGTTGAAGAAAGATCTCAAGGACGGCCGGGTGCGTATCGAACAGATCCTCGGCAATCCGCCGGAGTACGTGTCGACCGCGAAGGTGATCGACATCCTCATGGCGGTGCCGAAGTTCGGCCGCGTCAAGGCTGCGCGCTTTCTCAACACGTGCCGCATCAGCCAGTCGAAGACCGTCGGCGGCTTGTCGGACCGCCAGCGCGCGGAGCTGATTGACCTCTTCCACAAGTAGAGCTCCGTCGGTCATCGTCGTCACCGGGCCGTCGGGCGCGGGCAAGGGGACGCTGATCCGGGAGGTGCTCTCACGGGTCTCCGGCGCGGCGGCGGCGGTGTCGGCGACGACCCGCGACCGCCGCCCCGGCGAGCAGGACGGCCGCGAGTACCACTTCCTCGGTCTCGCCGAGTTCCTCGACCTGATCGAGCGGGGCGAGTTCCTCGAGCAGGTGACCTACGTCTCGGGCCACCGGTACGGGACGCTCCGCTCCGAGCTCGACAGGCTCCGGTCCGAGGGGCGCGTGCCGCTGCTCGAGCTGGAGACGGAGGGGGCGCTGCGGGTCAAGCGCGAGGTCCCGGGCGCCGTGACCATCTTCATCTCCGCACGCGTCGAGGAGCTCGAGCGGCGCCTGCGCGAGCGCGCCACCGAGAGCACGGGGGAGATCGGCGAGCGGATCGCGCTCGCCCGGCATCAGCTGGAGCAGGCGGACGAGTTCGACTACATCGTCGAGAACGACGAGCTCGACCGGGCCGTGGAGGAACTGACGGAGCTCGTCCGCGGCCTCCTCTCGGGTGTCGGTACCATGGCGCGGCCATGATCCATCCCCGTGTAGACGACCTGCTCGAGAACGTCGATTCCCGCTACGCCCTCGTGATCGTCGCGGCGAAGCGGGCTCGGCAGATCAACAACTACCACCACCAGCTCGGCGAGGGCACCTTCGACGACAACCCGCCGCCGCTCGTGGAGTCGCGCTCGAAGAACTACCTCACGATGGCGATGGAAGAGGTCGCCGAGGGTCTTCTGAGCTACGACTACTCGAAGTAGCCTCCGAGCGTAGGCACACTTTCGGCGTGGCGCGGATCCTGCTCGGGGTCAGCGGAGGCATCGCGGCCTACAAGGCCTGCGAGGTGTGCCGTCTGTTCGTCAGGCTCGGCCACGAGGTCGTCCCCCTCGTCACCCCTGCGGCCGAACGGTTCGTCGCCGCCGAGACGTTCCGAGCGCTCGCGCGCCGGCCCGCCGCGGAGGACCTCTACCTGCACCTGACGCGCGCCGACCTGCTCGTCGTCGCCCCGTGCACGGCGAACACGCTCGCGAAGCTCGCACACGGCATCGCCGACAACATCGTGACCGAAGCCGCGCTCGCCCACCGCGGCCCGATGCTCGTCGCCCCGGCGATGAACCCGCGCATGTGGTCGCACCCCGCGACCCGCGCGAACGCGGAGACGTTGCGCCTCCGCGGTGTCGCCCTGGCCGGGCCCGACGAGGGCGAGACGGCCGAGGGCGAGATCGGCGTCGGGCGCATGGTCGAGCCGGAGGAGATCGTGCGCGCGGCCGAGGATCTCCTCGCCGGGGACAGCAGGCTCAAGGGCAAGCGCGTGCTCGTCTCGGCCGGCGGGACACGCGAGCCGATCGACTCGGTGCGGTTCGTCGGGAACCGCTCGTCCGGTCGCATGGGCGCCGCCCTCGCGGCCGAGGCGAGGCGGCGCGGCGCGGAGGTGACGCTCCTCGGCGCGAACCTCGCCGTTCCCGCGCCGCCAGGCGTCGAGCTCGTCGAGACGCCGACGGCCGGCGATCTCGAGCGCGAGGCTCTCTCTCGCGACGCCGACGTCGTGATCATGGCGGCCGCCGTCGCCGACTATCGGCCTGCCGCCGCGCTCGCGACGAAGCGGCCGAAGGACGGCGCGGCGTGGACCGTCGAGCTCGAGCCCACGAAGGACGTGCTCGCCGCCCTGGGCGGGCGCAAACGCCCCGGGCAGGTGCTCGTCGGGTTCGCGGCCGACGCGGGCGAGAGCGGTCTCGCGCGCGCGCGCGAGAAGCTCGACCGCAAGAACGCCGACATCTTCGTCTTCAACGACGTATCGCGCGCCGACATCGGGTTCGATTCCGGCGACAACGAGGTGACGCTCATCACGCCCTCCGGCGAGCGCGTCGTGTCGAAGGCGCCGAAGGACGAGATCGCCGCCGCGATCCTCGACGCCGTCGAACCGCTGCTCTGAACGCGATCGTCATGGCGGCCGGCGAGGGAACGCGGCTGCGCCCGCTCACCGAGCGGTGGCCGAAGCCGGTCCTGCCGATCGACGGCCGTCCGGTGATCGCGACCCTCCTGCGCGAGCTCGTCGCGGCCGGCTGCGCGCGCGCCGTGGTCGTCACGGGTCACCTCGCCGGGCAGGTGGAGGATCTCGTCGGCAACGGCAGCGGCTTCGGCCTCGCGATCCGGACGACGCGGCAGCCGGGCGTCCTCGGCTCGGCGGACGCCGTCCGGCGCGGGCTCGACGCCGGGGCGGAGCCGCCGTGCCTCGTCCTCGCCGCGGACACCGTCTTCTCGGAAGGCGACATCGGCCGCTTCGCGGACGCGTTCGTCCGCTCGGGCGCGGCCGGCGCGATGAGCGGCCGGCGCGACCCGCCGGCCGTCTTTCCCCACCGCGCCGCGATCGCGATCGTCGACGGGCGCGTCGTCGAGCCGGTCGACCGCGACCCGGCCAACACGCTCGGCAGCGCCCCCCTGTGGGGCCTCGGGCCAGGCCTCGTCCCGTTCCTCGACGGGCTCTCCGGCCCGCCGTACGAGCTGGCGGACGCGTTCGTGCGCGCGATCGCCGCCGGGCTCCCGATTGCGGGGATCGAGATCGGGAAGACACGCGACTTGACGCATCCGGAAGACTTGGTGAAGGAGAACGTCACCTACCTGGGGTCATGAGCGAGAGCACGTACAGCCTGTTTCAGCAGGGTAAGGCGCATCTGAAGAAGGGAATGGCCGCGCAGGCGACCGTCGCGCTCGAGAAGGCGAAGAGGCGGGAGCCCGACAAGGCGTCCATCCGCGAGGCGCTCGGCATCGCGTACTTCCGCATCCGGCGCTGGGAGGAGGCCGAGGCGGAGTTCCGCAAGGTGCTCGAGCTCTCCCCGGTGAACGACTACGCGCACTACGCACTCGGCCGCTGCCTCGAGAAGCAGGGGCGTGCGCAGGAGGCGAACGGGCACTACAAGCTCGCGAGCTCCCTCCAGCCCGAGTCCGAGCAGTACCGCGCGCGGATCAGGGATCCCTAGCTCAGGCGGTCGCCGGTGACGCGGCGGATCTCGTCGAGCGAGGAGAGCCCCATCGCCGCGAGCCGCAGTCCGTCCTCGCGCAGCGTGGTCATTCCCTCCGCCACCGCCTCCGCGAAGATCTCGTCGGTCGAGCCCGACTCGATGAGCCTGCGCATGCGCCCGTGCACCGGGAGCACCTCGTACAGCGCCACGCGGCCGGCGAAGCCGGTGCCGGCGCACTGCGCGCAGCCGACGGAACGGTAGAGGGTCGTCTCCGGCCCGAAGTCGGCGATGCCGATCTCGGCGACCTCGGCGTCGCTCGGCGCGTATGGCTCCCGGCAGGTCTCGCACAGGCGCCGCGCGAGCCGCTGGGCGACGATGCAGTTGATCGCTGTGGCGAGCAGGCTCGGCTCGGCGCCCATGTCGACGAGTCGTGCGATCGACGCCGACGCGTTGTGCGCGTGCAGCGTCGTCAGGACGAGGTGGCCCGTCATCGCCGCCTGAATGGCGATGCGTGCCGTCTCCTCGTCGCGGATCTCGCCGACGAGCAGGACGTCGGGGTCGGAGCGGAGGATGGTTCGCAGCCCACGCGCGAAGGTGAGGCCGCCCTTGAAGTTGACCTCGATCTGGTTGATGCCGGGCGTCTGGTACTCGACCGGGTCCTCGATCGTCATGAGGACGCGCTCGCTCTCGTTCAGCAGCTCGAGCGCGGCGTACAGCGTGGTCGTCTTGCCCGAGCCGGTCGGCCCGACGGCGAGCACCGCGCCGTACGGCTGCCGGATCGCGCGCGCGAACCGCTGCTCCGCGTCGGGGCTCATCCCGAGCTCGGTGAGGCCGAGCCGCGCGCCGGGGCGGTTGAGGATCCGGAGCACGACCTGCTCGCCGTGCGTCGTCGGCAGCACCGCGACCCGGATGTCCATCGGGTGGCCGCCGTAGCGGATCGACATGCGCCCGTCCTGGGGCGCGCGCTTCTCGGCGATGTCGAGGTCCGCCATCACCTTCAAGCGGCTCGTCACCGCGGGCTGGAGCGAGCGAGGGATCGTCGTGAACTGGCGCATGACGCCGTCGATGCGCGCGCGCACGACCATGTGGCCGGCCTCCGCTTCGAAGTGGAGGTCGGATGCCCCCTCTGCGATCGCGCGCGAGACGAGCGAGTTGACGCTGTTGATCGCGGGTGCGCTCGCGGCGATGCTGCGGACGTCGTCGAGATCGGCGACGTCCTCCTCCTCGTGGACGACGACCGCCGCGTGGTAGAAGCGCTCGATCGCGTCCTTGACGTCCGGCGCGGCCGACACGGCCAGGCGCACGTTGAGGCCGAGGGTCAGCTTCAGGTCGTCGGAGGCGAGGACGTTCGTCGGGTCGGCGACGGTGACGAGGAGAAGGTCGTCCCGGAGGAAGCGGATCGGCATCGCCTCGTACCGGCGTGCGTACTTCTCGGGCAGCATGGCGGCGGCGCGCGGGTCGACCTGCGCGGTCGGAAGGTCGAGATAGTCGAGCCCGTGCTGCTCGGCGAGGAGCTGTGCCACCGTCGCCGCCGCCACCCAGCCGCGGGAGACGACGATCTCGCCGACGCGGCGGCCGGTGACGTCCTTCTCCGCGAGCGCGGCCTCGAGCTGGTCGGTCGTGATGACGCCGTCGCGGAGGAGGAGCGACCCGAGGGGCACGCGCCAGGTTCCCTCGGCGGCGAGGCGCAGGGGAAGAGGGGTGGCGAGGTCCGCAGGGCTCTCCATCGTCCCTCTATCGGACTATGGTGCTCCCGCCATGAGGGCGGTCTGCCAGCGGGTGCGCGAGGCCCGGGTGCGCATCGAGGGCCGGGTCGTGGCCGAGACCGGTGACGGTCTCTGCGTCCTCCTCGGCGTCGCCCGGGGGGACGGGGCGGAGGAGGCGCTGCGCCTCGCGGCCAAGATCGCGCGGCTGCGGGTGTTCCCGGACACTGCCGGGCGCTTCGACCGGAGCCTGCTCGACACCGGCGGCGCGGCGCTCGTCGTCTCCCAGTTCACGCTGCTGGCGGACACGGCCAAGGGAAACCGGCCGAGCTTCAGCGGCGCCGCCGAGCCCGCGGAGGCGGAGCCCGTGTACGGGCGGTTCTGCGCCGAGCTCGAGGCGCTCGGCGTCCCGGTGAGCCGGGGCGTCTTCGGGGCCGCGATGGCGCTCGAGCTCGTCAACGACGGCCCTGTCACCATCGTCCTCGACCTATGAGGGCACGGCCTGGTACCAGGTACCGCACGGACCCCGTGCCACACCCGTGACGGTTTCGTGCGCGTACCTGGTACCGGTCTGGCCATGAGGCTGCTCGTGACCGGCGGGGCCGGCTACCTGGGATCGGAGGTCTGCCGCCTCGGGGTCGAGGCCGGCCACGAGGTCACCGCCACCCGTTTTCGCACGCCGCCGCCGCACGGCCGGGCCGTCGCGCTCGACGTCCGCGAGCCGTTCGACACCGACGCCGAGGTCATCGTCCACACCACCTACGTGATGAACGACGCTGACACGATCGTCCGCGGCACGCGCAACGCCGCCGCCGCCGCCGAGCGCGCCGGGGCGCGCCTCATCCACCTCTCGACCGACCTCGTCTTCGACGGGGAGCATGCCCCCTACGCGGAGGAGGACGAGGCGCTCCCGGTCTCCGAGTACGGCCGCGCCAAGCTCGCAGCCGAGCGCCTGCTCCCGGCCGGCGCCCTCGTCGTCCGCACCTCGCTTCTGTACGGCCGGCCCGGCGGGCCGCAGGAGGCTCTCGCCGCTCGCGGCGACGTCGTCTTCCACACGGACGAGATCCGGACTCCCGTCCACGTCTCGGACCTCGCCGCGGCGCTCCTCGATCTCGCCGCCCTCGAGCTCACCGGCACGCTCCACCTCGCCGGCCCGGACGCCGTCTCCCGCCTCGAGCTCGCGCGGCTTCTCGGCGCCCGCGACCCGAAGGGCGCGCCGACCCCGCCCGGCCGGGCCCGCAACGTCGCCCTCGACTCGTCCCGCGCCCGGGCGCTCGTCACGACGAAAATCCGAGGCTTGCTACACTCCTGAGACCATTTTCACCGGTTCGGCGAAATGGGCCCTCCGGGCCCATTTTTTGTGACAGGGGGAGTTTCCGTGGCGGATATCCGTCAGAAGGAGAAGCAGCTGGAGCAGGAGGTCGGCTCGCGCGTCGAGGAAGCCCTCGACGGCGTCGAGGTGCTCGCGGTCGAGCTTCAGGGGCCGGATCGCTTCACCGTCTACGTCGATTCTCCCGCCGGCGTCGACCACGCGCTCTGCGCGCGCGTGACCGATGTGCTCCGCGACTACCTGCGGGAGTACACGGTCGATGTCTCTTCCCCCGGGATCGAGCGGCCGCTTCGCAAGCCGCAGCATTTCGCAGGCGCCGTCGGGCGCTCCGTGAAGCTGCGCACGCGCGATCGCCGCCTCCGCGGCGAGCTCGTCGCGGCAGATGCGCGCCGCGTGCAGATCGACGACACCGAAGTCCCGCTCGAGGAGATCGTGCGGGCGAACCTCATCGACGAGAGGGTGTGAGATGAGCCAGGAGATCATCGAGGCCGTTCGCGAGATCGAGCGTGACAA
>JAGWRZ010000184.1 GCA_028876365.1 Acidobacteriota bacterium
ATCGCGTCCTGCCGGCGGGCGCGCGCGACCACGAGCGCGCTGACATGGAGGTTCTCGGCGATCGTCAGCGTCGGAAAGACGTTGTCCACCTGCGGCACGAGATTCATGCCGCGGCGGGTCAGTCGGTCGGCGCGCTCACCCGTCACGTCGTCGCCGTCGAGGCGAACGGTGCCGGCCCGGGGCCGCACGAGCCCGTAGACCGCCTTCAGCAGCGTCGACTTGCCCGCGCCGTTCGGCCCGACGATCGCAACGATCTGCTCGGCCTGCGCGACGAGATCGACGCCGCGGAGGATCAATGCGTCGTCGTAGCCGGCTTCGAGCGCGGCGACCTCGAGCAACGGGGCGCTCAATGCGCCTTCCCGAGGTACGCGTCGACGACCCGCTCGTCGACGCGTACCTCGCCGGGCGTCCCCACGAGGATGACCTTTCCCTCGTTCATGACGACGACGCTGTCGGCCGCCTGCATGACGAAGTCGAGGTCGTGCTCGACGATGAGGAACGTCACGCCGCGGTCGCGGCGGATCGCGAGGATGCGCTCGAGCAGCTCCTCGCGCAGCGCCGGGTTGACGCCGGCCATCGGCTCGTCGAGCAGGACGAGCGAGGGCTCGAGCATCAGCACGCGCGCGAGGTCGAGCAGCTTCCGCTGGCCGCCGGAGAGCGTTCCGGCGTATGCGTGCGCATGCGACTCGAGCCGGACGAGGGCGAGGAGGTCGTGCGCGCGCTCGAGGATGCGGCGTTCGTGCGCACGCGCTGCTCCCGGGCGGAGCACGAGGCCGGCGAGCCGCTCGCCGGGATGGGCCGCGGAGGCGAGCAGCACGTTGTCGAGGACGGTCATGCGGGTGAGCACGCGCGCCGCCTGATAGGTCCGCACGAGCCCGGCGCGCGCGATGCGGTGCACCGGCCGCCGGTCGATGCGCGCCGATCCGAAGACGATCCGACCGGAGTCGGGCTTGAGCGAGCCCGCGATCGTGGCGAAGAGCGTCGACTTGCCGGCGCCGTTCGGACCGATGAGACCGGTGACGGAGTGGTCCGCGACCGCGAACGAGGCGCCGTCCACCGCGCGTACGCCGCCGAAGGTGCGGACGACGTCCTCCACCCGGAGGAGCTCCGTCACTCGAGCACCATCTCCCGCTTGTTGCCCAGCAGCCCCTGCGGCCGCACGAGCACGAGCACGATGATGATCAGGCCGATGATGATCAGCCGCAGATAGGCGCGCTGGTCGGAGGCGAACCACGTGAACGGGGCGAAGTCGAGAAAGCGCGTGCCGGCGAAGATGAAGCCGAACACGCCGGCGCCGACCGGCACCGCCCACACGCGGCCGAGACCGCCGAGGAGCAGGATCATCCACGCGAAGAACGTCAGCAGCGGCTGGAAGTCGTCGGGGCTGAAGAACGAGAACTCCCAGGCGTAGAAGAGCCCCGCGATCCCGGCGAGCGCCGCGCCGAGCGCCAGCGCCTGCAGCTTGTACGCGAACACGTTCTTGCCGAGCGACGCGGTCGCGTCCTCGTCCTCCCGGATGGCGCGCAGGACCCGCCCCCACGGCGTCCGCAGCGCGAGCCAGCAGAGCGCGAGCAGCACGACCGCGACGCCCCACACGAGCACGAGCATCGTCGCGTCGCTCGACGAGAAGCCGAGCGCGTGCTGGACGCGCGCCTCGAAGGAGCTCCATTGTCCGTTGTACTGGCTGGCGGTGCCGATCGGGCCGAGTGCGATCGTCCCCTGCGACCCTCCCGTCAGGGCCGTGTCGTTCGTCGCGACGTAGCGGATGATCTCGCTGAAGGCGATCGTGACGATCGCGAAGTAGTCCGCGCGCAGGCGCAGAGACGGCAGGCCGAGCAGAAGCCCGCCGACGGCCGCCGCGGCGATGCCGAGCGGCGCGGCAAGCCACGTGCTCCATCCCTCCTTCACGACGAGGATCGCCATCGTGTACGCGCCGATCGCCATGAACCCGACCTGGCCGAAGTTGAGGAGGCCGGCGAACCCGAACTGCACCTGGAGCCCGAGCGCGAGGATCGTGTAGATGCCGGCGACGACGCCGACGAACGCCCAGAACCCTCCGCTCGCGAGGATGCTCATCCGACGCGCGCCTGCCCGAAGAAGCCCTGCGGCCGGATGAGGAGGCAGACCGCGAGCGCAGCGAAGGCGACAACCGGCTTGTACACGGGGTTGACGCCGCCGGCGAACCCCGACCACGTCGAGAGCTCCTGGACGAGGCCGAGGACGAGCCCGCCCGCGAGGGCGCCGTACGCGCTGCCGATCCCGCCGAGGACGACGGCCGCGAAGACGGGCAGGAGGAGGTCGAAGCCGAAGTTCGGGTCGAACGAGTACTCGACGAGGCCGGCGAGAACGCCCGCGAGCCCGGCGAGGAGGCCGGAGATGAGCCATGCGAGGCGCGTCGTCCGGCCGACGTCGATGCCCGCGATCGCGGCGAGGACGCGATCGTCGGCCATCGCACGCAGCGTGCGGCCCGCGGTCGTCGAGGCGAGGAAGAGGCCGACCGCGACGATCGTCGCCGCCGCCGTCGCGATCGCGATCACCTGCGCCTCGGACAGGCGCACGCTGCCGAGCACGAAGACGCGGTAGGGATTGACGTCGTAGCTGCGGGGCTGCGAGCCCGCGGCGAGCAGGAGCGCCTGGCGGAGGACGAGCGCGAGCCCGATCGAGGCGAGGAAGAGGCTCATGAAGCCGGCGCGCCGCAGCCGTAGCGGCCGCCAGAGCACGACGTCGAGGACGAGCGCGAGCGCGGCGGTCGCGGCCATTCCCGCGAGCGCGGCGACGACCATCGACTGATGGAGGGGCCCGTCGACGCCGTAGGCGATCAGCGCGCCGAAGGCCATCATGTCCCCGTACGCGAAGTTGACGAGGCGGAGCAGCCCGTACACGAGCGACACGCCGACGGCCGCGATCGCGTAGATCGAGCCTTCGACCAAGCCGTTGGCGACGAGCTGGAGGAACACGTCAGACGAGCTGCGACTCCGACACGAGACGGCCCGCCGCGAAGCGGCCGGCGCCGAGGAGATCGAGAGCCGGGTCGTGCCTGCCCTCGACCGCGTCGGCCGTGATTCGCGCGACGGCGGGAGCGATCATGAAGCCGTGGCCGCTGAAGCCTGCGGCGACGAAGAGGCCCTCGTCCACGGGCCCGAGGATCGGCTGATGATCGGGCGTCACGTCGTAGGCCCCGTGGACGAGCAGCGGGTACGACACGTGCTCGAGCTGCGGCAGCAGCGACTCGCTCGCTGCGCGAATCGTCGCGCGCCAGCGCTCCCGTCCGGCCTCGGCGTCGCCGCGCGCCGAGAGATCGCTCGCGAGGACCCGCCCGTCCGCGAGCTGCTTCGCCGCGAAGCCGCGCTCGGCGGCGACGACGAGAGGCTCGAGGAGGCGCTCGCGGATGGGGTCGCTGAAGAAGAGATACCGGCTCTCGGCCTCGATCGGGAGCTCGATCCCGAGCGTCGCGAGGAGAGCGGGCGTGTCCACGCCGGCGGCCACGACGACCGCGTCCGCGGTCACGGGCCCCGCGCGCCACCCCGATCCGTCCCGCCGCAGGTCGCCGACGTCTGCGCGCCGCACGTCGAGCCCTTGGGCGAATGCCTCGACGACGGCCTGCGGGCGGTCGAAGTACCCGTCCTCTCCGAGCCAGGCCCCGCCGGCGATCGCATCCGCGACGAGGCCCGGCACGAGATCGGCGGCCTCGGCGGGCCCGACGATGCGCGAGCGGATCCCCTCCTCGTTCTGGAGAGCGACGTTCGCCTCGAGGCCCGCGAGCGCAGCCTCGCCCTCGGCGGCGAACAGGTAGCCGCCGCTCCGCAGGGCGAGCGGCACGCGTGCGGCGAGGCGCTCGTCCACCTCGCGCCAGAACGCGACCGACTCGCGCGCGAGCCGGCAGGCGATCCGCGTGCCCCACTGCTGCCGCACCCCGCCGGGCTGCACGCCCGAGGCGCCGGCCGCGATCCCGTCCCGCTCGAGGACGGCGACCGACCGGCCCCGGTCGCGCACCTCGCGTGCGACGGCGAGGCCGGTGATGCCCGCCCCGACGACCGCGACCTCGACGCCGTTCACAATGTTGCAACCTTGACCTATATATCGTCCGGGCGCAAGGCGCAACGAAAGCGGGGGCCGCGCGCCGTTGCGCGCGGCCCCCGCTCCGGTTCCTACGGCGTCTCGATCGTTCAGCCGCCCTTGGCGACGACCGACTCGAGCTGCTGGGGCGTGACGAATCCGCGGGTGACGTTGTTCAGGTTCGCATCGAACCCGAGCATCTGGAACCCGCTGAACACGTTGTGGTACTTGTTGAAGTCGTCGTTCCCCGACGCGCCCTGGTAGTTGATGTCCTTGCCCTTCTTGAGCAGGCTCACGCAGGTGGCGTAGGTCGAGCACTGGACGCCCGGCGGGTCGGCGACCTTCACGACGTCCTTCACCCACACCTTCGGGTCCGTCGACTTCGCCGCCGTCATCGCAAGCGAGGCGATGACGATCGAGTCGTACTCGTTGAACGTCGTCGGAAGGATGTTCTTCGTGTGCCACACCTTCTGGTAGTCGGCGAGGAAGTGGTTGAACGCGGTGCCCGCCGGCGATGCCGGCAGAGCCGCGGTCAGCTCCGTCGAGGCCGTCTTGCCGAACGCTTTCGCGTAGTCGCCGTTCGGGGCCGACTGGAGGTCGTCACCGATCCACGGGCCGTTCATGTAGCCGAGCTGCTGGCCGTCGGAGAACAGCGTGGCCGCCGACTGCGAGTCCATCGAGTCGAAGATCACCTGCGGATGCTTCGAGAACGCCTGCGCCAGCTCTGCGTTGTACGAGGACTGGCCGGGCGTCAGAGTGATGTTCGCGTCGATCGTGCCGCCGAGCGTCTTGAACGCCTTCTCGAGCGGCGGAA
>JAGWRZ010000185.1 GCA_028876365.1 Acidobacteriota bacterium
ACGAGGCCTTCCCGGCGTTCAAGGCGGCGATGGACCGGATCGGCCGCGAGCGCGGCTGGCCCCCGCTCGAGCGGCCGAGCTTCGACGCCGGCCGGACGCTCCGGGGCGCGAACTTCGTCGGCAGCCCGGGGGAGGTGGTGGAGAAGATCCTGTTCCAGCACGGGATCTTCGGCCACCAGCGGTTCCTCCTCCAGTTCGGGGTGGGGCGGCTCCCCCATTCGAGCGTCATGCGCTCGATCGAGCTCTTCGGAACGGAGGTCGCGCCGGTCATTCGTAAGGAATTGGCGACCGCGGGAATCTCCTAAACCACCACAGCCGTTTTACCGAATAAGGGGAAACGATGTCTGCGGTAGAGACCTTCATCGAGACCGAGTCGGAGCGCGTCGAGCGCTGGCGGACCGACGAGCTGCTTCGCGTCGGGTTCGACTTCGAGACGGCCGTCCTCCTCGCGGGCGAGCCCGGAGTCGACCTGCATGGGGCGGCCGATCTGGTCGAGCGCGGCTGCCCTCCCGAACTCGCCGCTCGAATCCTGCTCTAGCTTCGCGCTCAGGCAGAATGGACGCGCGTGAGCGTCGTCCTCGCATCGATCCCGTCGCCGCCGACGGGCGTCTATCACCTCGGGCCGCTCACGATCCACATGTACGGAGTGATGCTGCTCCTCGGCATCGGCGCGTGCCTGTGGCTCACCGGCCGCCGCTGGGTACGGCTCGGCGGGGACTGGGACCTCGTGTACCGCGTCGCCATCTGGGGCGTCATCTTCGGGATCGTCGGCGCGCGCATCTACCACCTGATCACCTCCTGGAATCAGGACCCGGCGATTCAGGCGCACTGGTACGGGCCGTTCGCCGTCTGGTCGGGCGGGCTCGGGATCTGGGGCGCGATCCCGTTCGGCGCAGCGGCCGGCGCGATCGTCGTGCGGAGGTCGGGGAACTCGGTGCGGCTGTTCATGGACGCCGTCGCCCCGGGCCTTCTCCTCGCGCAGGGGATCGGGCGCTGGGGCAACTACTGGAACCAGGAGCTGTACGGCGGGCACACGACGCTGCCATGGGCGCTCGAGATCCACGGCAAGGGCCCGCTGAATGAGTACCAGCCCACGTTCCTGTACGAGTTCCTGTGGGACGTGCTGGCGGTGCTCGCGCTGCTCTGGATCGCGCGGCGTTTCCGGATCAAGCCGCCGGGGCTCTTCGCCCTGTACGTCTCCTTCTACACCGCGTTCCGCACGTACGAGGAGACGCTGCGGATCGACCCGTCGAACCATTTCCTCGGCCAGCGCATCAACTTCTGGGTGTCGCTCGGCTGCTTTCTCATCTCCGTCGCGTTCTTCGTCTGGTGGCAGTTCTTCCGCTCGGACGTCGACAGGCCGGCCGTCCAGAAGGCGCGGCCGATCCCGAAGGGGCCGACGATGGCCGTCCCGCGGGGCCGCGTCCGCCAGCGGGGATAGGGTCCCCGCGTGATCGTCCGTGAGCTCGAGCTCGACCTCGACGCCTTCGAGGGGCCCTTCGACCTGCTGCTGACGCTCGTGCTGAAGGACGAGCTCGACCTGGCGGAGGTCGACGTCGCCGCGATCGTGCTCGCCTTCATCGAACGGCTCGCCGAGCGGGAGGAGCTCGACCTGGAGGCGTGCGGAGAGTTCCTCGTCCTCGTGTCGGCGCTCCTCGAGCTGAAGGCGCGCGGCCTCTTCCCGGAGGAGGCGGCCGAGCTCGCGGAGCTCGAGCCGGAGGCGGCGGCCGAGGAGCTCGCGCGGCGTCTCGCGGAGTACCGGCGGATGAAGGAGGCGGCGGCGTGGCTGCGCGAGCGGCTCGATGCCGAGGGCGACCGCTTCTTCCGCATGGGGCCGGCGCCGCTCGCGCCGAAGGCGGAGCCGCAGCTCGCGCCCCAGGATCCGGCGAAGCTCGCGGCGGCGCTGCGGCTCCTTGCGACGCCGCCGCCGGAGGTCTCGCTCGCGCACATGGCGCTTCGATTCCCGCCGGTGACCCAGTTCCTCGAGCGGTTCCGCTCGGTTCTGCGGCGGCGGTCGCGGTTCGACTTCGACCAGGAGGTCGGCGAGCTGTCGCGCATCGAGCAGGCGGTGGCGTTCCTCGCATTGCTGGAGCTGCGCCGCGCGGGAGAGGTCGCGATCGAGCAGGCGGCCCCGTTCGCCCCGATCAGGATTTCCCGTACCGACATCGAAAGAGAGGATTCATGGACGCTCCGCTCCGCCTGATCTCCGCAAACCCGCTCGACCAGCTCGCGAGGACGGTCGAGGCGCTGCTCGTCGTCGCGGCGGCGCCGCTCTCGGCGGGCGAGCTCGCGGAGGCGGCGGCGGACGATCCGGAGCGCGTCGAGGCGGCGCTCGGCCTCGTCGGCGAGCGCTACCGCGAGGGCCGCAGCGGGATCGTCCTCGAGCATGTCGCCGGTGGGTGGGCGTTCCGGGCTTCGCGCGAGGCGGCGGAGGCGTGCGCGCGGATGGTCGAGAAGCCGGCGCAGCGCGGGCTGTCGCAGGCTGCGTTGGAGACGCTCGCGATCGTGGCGTACCTCGGGCCGTGCACGCGGCCGGACGTCGCGCGGATCCGGGGCGTGTCGGCGGACTCGGCGGTCGCGTCGCTCGTCGAGCGGGGCCTCATCGCGGAGGCGGGGCGCGACGACGAGGGCGGCGCGATCAGGTACAAGACGACGCCGCTCTTCGAGCGCGTGTTCGGCCTCGAGTCGCTGTCCCAGCTCCCGCGCCTCGACGACCTCGGCGCGGGCGTGGACGAGATCCGCGACCGGCTCCATGCCGTCGCCGAAAAGCGCACCGCCTAACCGGACACGTCAGGGGTCTGGCCCCAACGTCGTCGAGTTACGCGTTCTCGACGTACATCCGTAGCGCGGAGCGTGCGTACGCAATCGATCCCTCGAAGCACCCGAGGATGAGGCGGTCGTCGACGAACGAATGCTGCTCACGAAGCCCGATCGTCCCTGCGTAGCTGCTGAATCGCCACTCCTCGGGTCTCTCGCAGAGCCCCGCCTCGAGAGGGTTGCGCGCGACATACTTGGTCACGCGAAGGAGTCCATCCCGGCTCCCAATCCGTCGGGCGTCGTAACGGCGGCCGTGGACATGCCCTTTCATCAGGTGCCTCTCGTTGAAGTGCGTGGCGTACCGGAAGTTCAGGTAGTGCATTCCCTTCGCAAGCGCGCCTGCGTCCACCTCGAGGACAAGGTGGTAATGCGTCCCCATGAGGCAGAAGCCGAGGCACCGCCAGCCGGCCCGGGCCGTGGCTCGGGCGAGCTCGCGTAGGAATGTCAGGCGATCGCCGTCGTCACGAAAGAGCGAGTCGGCAGCCCATACCGAATGGGTGTAGACATGGAAAAGGCCGGGTCGGAGGTCGCGCGGAGGGCGAGGCATCGCTCGAACATGCCTGGGACTTCGTCACGCGGGACAGACTTTTCGAAGTAGGCACACACTTATTACTAGGGGGCCAGACCCCCGACGTGTCTTGCCAAGACGTGGGTGGTGAGGCGGGCGGCGAGGAGGAAGAGGGCCGTGAACGCGAGCGCGACGCCCCAGAAGTCGACGGCGACGTGGCCGACGAAGGCGGCACGCACGAGGACGCCGGCGGAAACCCCCGCGAGCCAGGTCGCACCGAGCCGCCACCGGCCGCCGCGAGCGCCACGCGCATACAGCCGCACGGCCGCCGCAGCCGCGAACCATCCTCCGAGGATGCACGCGAGGTCCCGAAAGAACGCGCCCGCCGACGCGCCGTGCGTCGCCACGCCCACCGAGACGAAGACGACGAGCGCGGCCCCGTCGACGACTGCCGCCGGGACGCGCCTCACAGCTTGCGGATGATCGCTTCCGCCTCGTCGCGCGTGAACGCGCGAAGCGTCTCCGTGTCCTCGCCGCCGCCCTGGCCGAGCCGCGTGACGATCTCCAGCGCCACCGCGTCGTCCGGCGCCTCGAACACCTCGACGACGTCGTAGCGCCCGAAGGTCACCCAGACGCCGACGAGCTTCCCGCCCGCCTCCTCGATGAGCCGCTCGCCGTCCTCGACCCGGTCGCGCCACGCCGGCAGCCCCGCCCGCCCGGCCGTCGTCCAGCGCATCAGCGAGATGTAGTGCGGCACCGGCCGTATCTTCTCAACAATGCGCCTCAACGCATACCTCGCGCGCGCGGGCGTCGCGTCCCGCCGCGGCGCCGACGAGCTGATCAAGGCCGGCCGCGTCACCGTCAACGGGGAGCCGGGACAGCTGAACACGTTCGTCGAGTCCCGCGACCGCGTGGACGTGGACGGACGCCCGGTCGCGCTGCAACGGCTCGCGTATCTGCTCCTGAACAAGCCGGCGGGCGTCATCACCACCGCGCACGACCCGCAGGGACGGCGCACCGTCGTCGACCTCGTCCCGCCCGAGCCGCGCGTCGTCCCCGTCGGGCGCCTCGACGTGGACACGACGGGCGCCCTCCTCCTCACGAACGACGGCCCTCTCGCGCACCGGCTCGCACACCCGCGCTACGGCGTCGAGAAGACCTACGTCGCCGATGTCGAGGGAGAGCCGACGGACGCGATCCTCGGCGCGCTCGCCGCCGGCGTCGAGCTCGAGGACGGCCGGACCGCGCCTGCGCGCGTCCTGCGTCTCGGGCAGCACACGGTCGAGCTCACGATCCACGAAGGACGAAACCGGCAGGTGCGACGCATGCTCGACGCGGTCGGGCATCCCGCGCGCGCGCTCCACCGCAGCGCGTACGCGGGCCTGACGGTCGACGAGCTCGACCCCGGCGGCTACCGCGAGCTCACAGACCGCGAGGTCGAGCAGCTCCGAAGAAGCGGCCCGCCTCCGGCTTAGCGAAGCCCATGCGGTCGTACATCTGCTCGAGGGTCGGCTCGCTCGCGCGGCGCGCCTTCTCCGCGCCGACGGCGAGCAGCCGCTGCAGCTCGCGCTCGTCCGCGCGCAGCGCCTCGAAGCGCTCGCGGATCGGCGACAGCAACTCGACGACCGACTCGCCGACCGCCTCTTTCAGCTCGCCGTAGCCTGCATCCGCGAACCTCCGCGTCAGCGCGTCGATCGTCTCCCCGGTCGCGACCGACATGATCTCGAGGAGGTTCGACACGCCCGGCTTCACCGCCGGGTCGTAACGCACATCGCGCCCCGAGTCGGTCACCGCCGACTTGAACTTCCTGCGAATGGCATCCGGTGAATCGAGGATGTAGACGGCGCCCTGCTCGCTCGAGAGCGTCGTCGACATCTTGCTCGTCGGATCTTGGAGATCCATGATCCGGCCGCCGACCGATGGGAACTGCCCATCCGGCAGCCGGAAGGTCTCGCCGAAGCGGTGGTTGAAACGCTGCGCGACATCCCGGGTCAGCTCGAGGTGCTGGCGCTGGTCGTCCCCGATCGGGACGAGATCGGTCTGGTACAGGAGGATGTCGCCGGCCATCAGCACCGGATAGGTGAAGAGAGCCGCCGACACGAACTCATGCGCCGCCGCCTTCTCCTTGAATTGCGTCATGCGGCCCAACTGGCCGTAGCTCGCGACGGCCGACAGCAGCCACGCAGCCTCCCCGTGCGCCGTGACGTGGCTCTGGCAGAAGACCGTCGACCGGTCGGCGTCGAGCCCGGTGGCGAAGAGCAACGCCGCCAGGTCGAGCGTCGAGCTGCGGAGGTCGGCCGGGTCGTACTCGACCGAGATCGAGTGGAGGTCGACGATGCAGAAGAACGCCTCGCCCGCCTCCTGGGTCTGGACGTACTGGCGGAAGCCGCCGCTGTAATTGCCCAGCGTCTTGCGGCCGGTGGGCTGGATGCCGGAGAAGATGATGGGGCGCTCGTCGGCCATGACGGGTGATTCTGCCTAAGCTTTCGGCATGGCCGTCACCGGCGCACCCGAGCTTCTCATCGTCATGGGCGCGAACGCCTCCGCCGAGCAGGTGGACGACGTCGTCGCACGCCTGGAGGAGGCCGGCTGCGGCGCGGTCGTCACGCCCGGGCGCGAGGCGACCGTCATCGGCGCGATCGGCGAGCGCGAGCTCCTCGCAGCGCTCCCGCTCGAGGGCTACGCCGGCGTCGAGCAGGTGCTGCCCATCCTCAAGCCGTACAAGCTCGTCTCGCGGGAGCTCTCCCCGGACCCGACCGTCATCGAGGCGCGCGGCCGCCGCATCGGCGACGGCTACTTCGGCTTCATCGCCGGGCCGTGCACCGTGGAGACGCGCGAGCAGACCATGGAGACCGCGCGTTGCGTCGCCGC
>JAGWRZ010000186.1 GCA_028876365.1 Acidobacteriota bacterium
AGAGCTTGCCCGGATACGTGTCGCACTTGTCCGCGAGCCCGACGCGCGTGAGGAGCTTCACGCCCTCCTCCGCGGCCTGCTCCTTCGGCCGGCCGAGGACGCGGACCGGCGCCTCGATGACGTTCTCGAGAGCGGTCTTGTGGGGGAAGAGGTTGAAGCGCTGGAAGACCATGCCGATCTGCGTCCGCTGGCGGGCGATGCTCTTCTCCGAGTCCTCGGCGAGCTTCCCGTCCTCGCGCTGCCGGTAGCCGATCAGGTGGCCGTTCACGGTGATGCGGCCGCCGTCGATCTTCTCGAGGTGGTTGATGCAGCGGATGAACGTCGTCTTGCCGGAGCCGGAGGGGCCGATGATGCAGACCGTCTCGCCCTTCTCGACGTCCAGCGAGACGCCCTTCAGCACCTCGAGGCGGCCGAAGCGCTTGTGCACGTCCTCCGCGCGCATGACGATCTCGCTCATCAGGCGCGCCTCCACAGGCTCACCGGATTCCACGCTGCCTGCATCCGCTCGAAGAGGCTCAGCTCCTCGCCGCGCTCGCTCGCCGCGAGCCTGCGCTCGATCGCCGCCTGGATGAACGTCCACACGGTCGTGAGCACGAGGTACCAGAACGCGACGCCGAGGAAGTACTCGACCGGCTGGAACGAGTTCGAGTAGCCGATCTCGGCGTCGGCGAAGATCTCGTACACGCCGATCGTGAAGAGCAGCGACGTGTTCTTGATCATGTTGTTGAACTCGTTGCCGAGCGGAGGGACGATGACGCGCGCCGCCTGCGGCAGGACGATGCGCCGCATCGCCATGCCGTAGCGCATGCCGAGCGACTTCGCGGCCTCCATCTGGCCCTTGTCGATCGAGTCGATGCCGGCGCGCACGATCTCGCGCATGTACGCGCCCTCGTTCACGCCGAGCGCGAGGATGCCGGCGACGATGGCGCCGTCGAGGCTGAAGAAGCCGAGATTGAGCGAGTTCGGGATGAGCGTGAAGCCGAGCAGCTGGTTCGACGCGTAGTAGACGAAGAAGATCTGCACGAGCAGCGGCGTGCCGCGGAAGATCCAGACGTAGATCCCCGACAGGAATCGCAGCGGCCACGCCTTCGACATGCGCATCAGCGCCGCGAGGAGCCCGAGGATCACGCCCATCACCTGCGCGATGACCGAGATGTAGACGGTGCGGACGAGCGCGAGGAAGAACACGTGGTCTGGGTGCGCGATGCGCACCCAGACCACGTGCCAGTCGACTGACGCGAGCAACTACTTCTTGAGCAGTGTCACTGCGTGGGTCATCCCCCACTTGGCGACGATCTTCTGCATCGTCCCGTTCGCGTACAGCGCGTTGATCGCCTTCTGGACAGCCGCCTTCAGCGGGTCGCCCTTGCGAACCGCGATGCCGATCGGGAGCGGCGAGATCGGGCTGCCGCCCACCGCGAACGCCTTGTCCTTGGACACGTAGAAGACCGCGACCGGCGAATCGCCGAAGTACGCGTCCACGCGACCGGCCTTGAGCGCTGCGGCGGCGTCCGTGTCCTTCGGGAACGTCTTGATCGAGATCGCCTTCTTGCCGGCCTTCACGAGCTTCGCCGAGGTGGCGGCGAGGAAGTCGCGATTCGTCGTCCCGGACTCGACCGAGACGCTCTTGCCGGAGAGGCTCGCGAGCGACGTGATGTGCTCGGGGTTGCCTGCCTTGACCATGATCGACTGCCCCACCTTGAGATAGTCGACGAAGTCGACCTGCTGCCGGCGGGCGGCCGTGTCGTTCATGCCGCTGATGATGGCGTCGCACTTCTTCGCCTTCAGGGCGGCGATGATCGAGTCGAACGTCGTGTTCGGGAACGTCGCCTTGACGCCCATCTGCGCGGCGACCGCCGTCCCGATGTCGATGTCGGAGCCGACCGCCTTGCCCGCGGAGATCGACTCCTCGGGCGGGTAGGTCTCGTCGCTGCAGAACACGATCTTCCCGGCCGACTTGATCGCCGGCGGCGGCGTGACCGACGCCGCGGCGACGGCGACGACGGCGAGCGCGGCAACGGCGGCCGCGCCCGCGATGATGCTCTTCCTTCTCATGCCCTTCCTTTCGACTCGTTCCGGCTGCGTCAGGGGTTGAAGCGTACGCCGATTCATCCGCCGATGTACGACATCTCGACCTTCGGCAGGGCCGCGGTCTCGGCGGTGCGGAGCTCCGAGTAGCGGTCGGTGCGCGCCGTCCAGATCCCGCGCAGCGTCCCGGCCAGCTCGTCGTCGTCGGCGCCCGCGCGGAGCGGGGCGCGCAGGTCGTGGCCGCGGACTGCGAAGAGGCAGGTGTAGAGCGTGCCCTCGGCCGAGAGCCGGGCGCGCGAGCAGCCGCCGCAGAAGGGCTTCGTCACCGATGCGATGACGCCGATCTCGCCGGCCCCGTCGCGGTAGCGGAAGCGGAGAGAGGTCGAGTCGCTCCCGGCCGCGACCGGCTCGAGCGGCCAGCGCTCGCCGATCCGGCGGACGATCTCGTCCGCCGGAACGACGTCGTCGAGACGCCAGCCGTTCGTGTGCCCCACGTCCATGTACTCGATGAAGCGCACGACGTGGCCGGTCCCGCGGAAGCGCTCGGCGAGCGCGACGACACCGTCGTCGTTGGCGCCACGCTTGACGACCGCGTTCACCTTCACCGGCAGGCCGGCCGCCGCGGCCGCGTCGATCCCCTCCCGCACGCGGTCGACGGGGAAGTCGACGTCGTTCAGCGCGCGGAACGCCGTGTCGTCGACGGAGTCGAGGCTGACGGTGACGCGGGAGAGCCCCGCGTCCGCGAGCGCCTGCGCCTTCTGCGGGAGGAGCGCGCCGTTCGTCGTCAGCGCGAGCTCGAGGCCGGGAATCGCGGCGAGCATCTCGACGAGCCGCTCGACGTCGCGGCGCACGAGCGGCTCGCCGCCGGTGAGTCGCACGGTCCGGACGCCGAGGCCGGAGAAGATCGAGACGAGGCGGGCGATCTCCTCGAAGCTCAGGAGCTCGCGCCGGTCGAGGAACGCGTGATCGCGGCCGAAGACCTCCTTCGGCATGCAGTAGACGCAGCGGAAGTTGCAGCGGTCGGTGATCGACACGCGCAACGTCTCGAGCGGGCGGCCGAGCCGGTCCTGAAGCGTCGTCACGCAGCCACGGTAACCGGCTCGAGCCCCGCTGCGCGGTAGGCGTCCGGCTGGTCGAGCGTCTCGTGCTCGAGGAGGGCGTGCGCGAGCCCGTCGAGCTTGTCGCGATTCTCGCGCAGCAGCGCGACCACCTCCTCGTGCGCCGCCGCGACGATCTTTCTGACCTCCTCGTCGACCATCCGCTGCGTCTCCTCGGAGACCCCCGACGCGCCGGGGAGAAGCGGGCCGTGCCCGTCCTGCGGGACGACGGTGATCGTTCCGATCTCGTCGCTCATGCCCCACCGGCCGACCATCGAGCGGGCGATCTGCGTCAGCTGCTGGAAGTCCGACTCCGCCCCGGTCGTCAGGTCGCCGAAGACGACCTCCTCGGCGGCGCGTCCGCCGAGCGAGACCTTGATCTTCGCGAGCAGCTCGTCCCGCGAGTAGTTGTAGCGATCGGCATCCGGCGCCGAGAACGTCACGCCGAGAGCGAGGCCGCGCGGGATGATCGAGATCTTCCGCACCGGGTCGGCGCCCGGGGTGAGCATGCCGACGATCGCGTGCCCGCTCTCGTGGTAGGCGGTGCGGCGCTTGTCGTCCTTGCTCAGGAGGACCTTGCGCTCGGCGCCGAGCACGATCTTCTCGAGCGCATCGGTGAAGTCCGCTTCCCGGACGGAGTCGTGGTTGCGGCGCGCTGCGAGCAGCGCCGCCTCGTTCACGAGGTTGGCGAGATCGGCGCCGACCATGCCCGGCGTCGTCGACGCGATGCCGCCGAGGTCGACGTCGGGCGCGAGGGGGACGTGTCGCGTGTGCACCTTCAGGATCGCCTCGCGGCCGTTCCGGTCCGGCGGCTGCACGGCGACGCGGCGGTCGAAGCGGCCGGGCCGCAGGAGCGCCTGGTCGAGGACGTCCGGCCGGTTCGTCGCCGCGATGACGATCACGCCGGTGGAGGAGTCGAAGCCGTCCATCTCGGTGAGGATCTGGTTGAGCGTCTGCTCGCGCTCGTCGTTGCCGCCGCTGAAGCCCGCGACGCCGGACGTGCGCGAGCGGCCGATGGCGTCGAGCTCGTCGATGAAGATGATCGCCGGCGCGGCCGCCCGCGCTTTCGCGAAGAGGTCCCGGACGCGGGCCGCCCCCACCCCGACGATCGCCTCCAC
>JAGWRZ010000187.1 GCA_028876365.1 Acidobacteriota bacterium
ACCTTGGCAAGGTTGTGCTCTACCAACGGAGCTATTCCCGCAAACTCCGAGCCACCGTTCGGTGTCTCACTTGGCCCGGCCGTCAACGACCGCTCCGGCGGTCGCCGATGGAGGCGAGGGGAATCGAACCCCTGACCTCTTGAATGCCATTCAAGCGCTCTCCCAACTGAGCTACGCCCCCGGGGACGACCGGCCTCGTACCGCCGATCGTCAGGAACCGCGAAGTATATCCGGGCGTATAATGGGTGTCAACGAAGGGGGCTGGCGATTCCCCGGCAATCTGGTATTTTTTGTCGCCTCCCGGTGTCTCGACACCTGGGACCCGCGCGCCCTCGGCGCGCATGCATGCTGTCCAGCTTCGCGACGCTCCGCGCCGCAGCTCCATAGATCATTCAACACGCAGTCCGTTCGAGGCAAGAAATGACCGAAGTCAAGCGCCGCCGCCGGCGGGCCGCGCCGGCGGGCATCGCGCCTAACGAGCCCGAGCGCGACATCCTCGATCAGTACCTCTACGAGGTCAGCACCTACCCCCTGCTCAAGGGCATGGAGGAGATCGAGCTGGCCCGGAAGATCCGTGCCGGCGACCAGGATGCGCTCCAGGAACTCGTCAAGCGCAACCTGCGGTTCGTGATCTCCGTGGCCAAGAAGTACCAGAACCGAGGCCTCCCCCTCATCGACCTCATCGGCGAGGGGAACGTCGGCCTGCTCACGGCGGCCCGGAAGTTCGATCCCGACCAGGGCGTCAAGTTCATCTCCTACGCCGTCTGGTGGATCCGCCAGGCCATCCTGTCCGCGCTCGCGCGGCAGGGCCGCACCGTCCGCGTGCCGCTCAACCGCACCGCCGACCTCTCGCGCATCATCAAGGCCTCCGAGATCCTGCGCCAGAAGCTGAACCGCGAGCCCAGCCCCGAGGAGCTGTCGCACCTCACCGGCCTCTCGGTGGACGTCGTCCAGTCGCTCGCCGCGCTCAACACCAGCGACGTGCGCCTCGACGCCCCCATGGACCCCGAAGGCGACCGCTCGCTCATCGAGCGCTTCGTGGCCGACGAGATGCCCGACACCGAAGAGGAAGCGATGAACCGCTTCCTCAACGACGAGATCGAGCAGGCCCTGAACACGCTCCCGCCCCGCGACGCCAAGGTCCTGCGCCTGTACTTCGGCCTCGAAGGCGGCCGCGAGCACACGCTCGAGGAAATCGGCTCCATGCTCGGCGTCACCCGCGAACGCGTCCGCCAGCTTCGCGACCGCGCCCTCAAGCGCCTCCGCGAGGGCGACGTGGGCCGGGCGCTCGGCAGCTTCGCCGCGTAGCGGAGTAGGAGGGTAGGGGGGTAGGAGTGTAGGACCGCATGCACAGACGCGTAGTTTCCGGAATGGGGCCGGCGCAAGCCGGCCCCTTCCTTTTCCGCGCGCTTCACTTGCCGGCGCTCTTCTTGTCGGCGCCGTCCTTGCCGGCGCCCTACTTGCCGGCGCCGTTTGCAGTCCGCCACACTTTACATCACATTTGTTGCCCGCCCATGATCCGCCTCATCGACGTCCATAAATCCTTCGGTCCCAAAGTCGTCCTCGACGGCTTCACCCTCGACGTCCCCGAGGGCGAGACCGTCGTCATCATCGGCTTCTCGGGCAGCGGGAAGTCCGTCGCCATCAAGCACATCGTCGGCCTTCTCGAACCCGACGCCGGCCAGGTCTGGGTGGACGGCCTCGAAGTCCAGCGGCTGTCCCGCAAGGAGCTCTACCAGCTCCGCGCCCGCGTCGGCTACGTGTTCCAGTTCGCCGCCCTGTTCGACTCGTTCACCGTCGGCGACAACGTCGCCATGGGGCTCCGCAAGCAGGGCGAGCTGTCCGAATCCGAGATCGCCGAGCGCGTCCACGAGGCCCTCGCCCTGGTCGACCTCGAGGACGTCCCCGACAAGTTCCCCGCCGAGCTCTCGGGCGGCATGCGCAAGCGCGTCGGCATCGCCCGCGCCATCGCCACCCGTCCCAAGTACATCCTCTACGACGAGCCGACCACCGGCCTCGACCCGGTGACCAGCGCCGTGATCGACCAGCTCATGGTCCGCCTGCGCGAACGACTCGGCGTCACCGGCGTCGTGATCACGCACGACATGCGCAGCGCCTACACGGTGGGCACGCGCATCGCCATGCTCTACGAGGGCAAGGTCCGCCAGTGCGGTACGGTGGCCGAGATCCAGCACACCGACGATCCGATCGTGCGCCAGTTCATCGAAGGGCGCCCGTCACTCGAAGCCGACGCGCACATCGTCGCCGAGGCGTCGC
>JAGWRZ010000188.1 GCA_028876365.1 Acidobacteriota bacterium
CGCGACTTCCGGGGCCTCAACCCGAAGTCGTTCGACGGGCGCGGCAATTTCTCGATGGGCGTGCGCGAGCAACTCATCTTCCCGGAGATCAACTACGACGACATTCAGCAGGTACGCGGCCTCGACGTGACGATCACGACCAGCGCCGAGACCGACGACCACGCCCGTGCGCTGCTGCAGGCCCTCGGCCTGCCGTTCGGCGAGGGGCCGAGGAGGGACTAGTGGCAAAGACGAGCCTGGTCGTGAAGCAGAAGCGACCCCAGAAGTTCAAGGTGCGCAACTACACGCGCTGCAACAGGTGCGGGCGTCCGCGCGCCGTGTTCCGCAAGTTCGGCCTGTGCCGGATCTGCCTGCGCGACCTCGCCCATCAGGGCTCCATCCCCGGCATGACGAAGTCGAGCTGGTGATTCAGGTGTCCCTTTCCGAAAGAGGTGGGGCGTTCCAATGCTGACGGATCCGATCGCCGACATGCTGACCCGCATCCGGAACGCGAACAAGGCGCTCCACGACAAGGCGGTGATGCCGACCTCGCGCGTGAAGGTGGAGATCGCCCGCCTCCTCAAGGAGGAGGGCTACATCCGGGACTATCACGTCGAGAAGGGCGAGTCCTTCGATACCCTGGTCATCGATCTCAAGTTCGGACGGAATCGCGAGCGGGTCATCTCCGGCCTGAAGCGCGTCTCCAAGCCGGGCCGCAGGGTCTATGCGCGGAAGGACCGCCTCCCGCGCGTGCTGGGCGGGATGGGTGTCGCGATCCTGTCCACGTCCTCCGGGCTCGTCACGAGCCGGACCGCGCAGGAGCGCGGGATCGGCGGCGAGGTCGTCTGCTTCATCTGGTGAGCGAATGAGCCGAATCGGAAGAAAGCCCATCGAAGTCCCCGCCGGCGTCACGGTGACGGTCGACCCCGGCCGCGTTCAGGTCGCCGGGCCGCTCGGCACGCTGCAGCAGCAGGTGCCGGCGCGCATGCAGATCGCGCACGAGGACGGGTCCGTCGTCGTCACGCGCCCGACCGAGCGCGGCGACGATCGCGCGCTCCACGGCCTGACGCGGACGCTCATCGCGAACATGGTCGAAGGCGTGACAAAGGGGTTCGAGAAGCGCCTGGAGATCCAGGGCGTCGGCTATCGCGCCGCGCTCAAGGGCAGCGATCTGGAGCTGAACGTCGGCTACTCCCATCCCGTCACGATCAAGCCGCGCACCGGCATCAGCTTCGAGGTCCCCGCCCCGACGCAGATCGTCGTCAAGGGCACGGACAAGCAGCAGGTCGGCCAGACGGCGGCCGAGATCCGCAAGGTGCGCCCGCCCGAGCCGTACAAGGGCAAGGGCATCCGCTACGAGGGCGAGTTCGTCCGCCGGAAAGTAGGGAAGCGTGCCTAGCGTCCTCGAAGCGCGGAAGCGCCGCCACAAGCGCGTGCGCGGCAAGGTGCAGGGGACGGCGCAGCGGCCGCGCCTCGTCGTGTTCCGGTCGAACCGGGGCATCGAGGCGCAGCTCGTCGACGACCTCGCCGGCCGCACGGTCGCCTCAGCGTCGTGGCTCGGCCTGAAGAAATCGTTCACGGGCGACAAGAGCGGGCAGGCGGCCGAGGTCGGGAAGCTGCTCGCGGCGAGCGCCAAGAAGGCCGGTGTCGATGCCTGCGTCTTCGATCGCGCCGGCTACCTCTACCACGGACGCGTGAAGGCGCTCGCCGACGGCGCGCGCAAGGGAGGACTGAGCTTCTGATGGCAGTGGACTTTTCCGAGACCCGCGAGCTGAAGGAGCGCGTGGTCGAGATCAACCGCGTCGCGAAAGTCGTCAAGGGCGGCCGGCGCTTCTCGTTCACCGCGCTCGTCGTCGTCGGCGACGAGGTCGACCGCGTCGGCGTCGGCTACGGCAAGGCGCGCGAGGTCCCGCTCGCGATCACGAAGGCGGTCGAGGACGCGAAGAAGAACCTCTTCACCGTCCCGAAGCACGGCTCGACGATCACGCACGAGGTGCTCGGCCGCTTCGATGCAGCCCGGGTCATGCTGCGCCCGGCCTCCGACGGCACCGGCGTCATCGCCGGGGGCGGCGTCCGCGCGGTGCTCGAGCTCGCGGGCGTCCGCAACGTCCTCGCCAAGAGCCTCGGCACGACGAACCCGATCAACATGGCGAAGGCGACGATCGTCGCGTTGAAGGAGCTGCGCCGCCCCGAGGAGGTCGCGAAGGTCCGCGGCAAGCAGATCTCCGACGTCCTCCCGTACACCCCGGCCCCGGCGGAGGAGCCGGCCGCGGCCGCCGAAGAGGCGCCGAAGCCGCGCGCCGCGCGGAAGAAGGACGACGCGTGACGGCGAAGGTCAAGCTCACGCAGGTCAAGTCCCAGATCGGCCAGAGCCAGGTGCATCGCGGCACGCTGCGCGCGCTCGGGCTCGGCAGGATCGGGAAGACGGCCGAGCACGACGACAGCCCGGTTCTCGCAGGCATGCTGCGGAAGGTCAACCATCTCGTGAAGATCGAGCGGGACTGACATGGCGAAGCAGCTGAACCTCTCGAACATCCAGCCCGCGCAGGAGCGTGTCGACAGGAAGCGCGTCGGCCGCGGTCCCGGATCGGGCAAGGGCCGCTACTCCGGCCGCGGGATCAAGGGCCAGAAGTCGCGCGCGGGCTCGCACAAGATGCGCGCCGGCTTCGAGGGCGGCCAGATGCCGATCTACATGCGGATCGGCAAGCAGCGCGGCCCGACCTCGAAGGACGCGATGCCGATCGGCCCGTTCCGCACGGAGACGGTGCCGGTGAACCTGCGCGACCTCGACCGCTTCGACGCCGGCGCGGAGGTGACGCCCGAGTCGCTCGTCGAGAAGAGGATCATCAAGAACACGAGGACCGACGTGAAGATCCTCGGCTCGGGAGAGATCGCGAAGAAGCTCACCGTGCGCGTGCACGCGATCTCCGCGAGCGCGCGCGAGAAGATCGAGAAGGCCGGCGGCACCGTCGAGCTCCTGCGCGAGCCGAAGGTGCGCAAGGCGCGCCATCAGAAGCAAAGGCATCCCGCGGCTGCTGAGGAGCCCGAGGCCGACGCGCCCGCGGAGGAAGAGACACCGGAGGAGTAGGTGTTCTCCTGGCTCGCGAACGCCTGGCGTGTCCCCGAGCTGCGCCGTCGCGTGCTCTTCACCGCGGCGGTCCTGGCGGTCTACCGACTCGGGTCGTGGGTGCCTGCGCCGGGCATCGACCAGAACGCGATCCAGCAGTACTTCAACGGCGCCGGCGGCGGCATCCTCACGCTGCTCAACCTCTTCTCCGGCTCGGCGCTGTCGCGCTTCTCGCTCTTCGCGCTCGGGATCATGCCGTACGTGACGGCGTCGATCATCCTCCAGCTCATGACGGCGGTCGTCCCGTCGCTCGAGCGGCTGCAGAAGGAGGGCGAGGCCGGCTACGCCAAGATCACGCAGTACACGCGTTACCTGACCGTGTTCCTCGCGGCCGCGCAGTCGACCGGGTACGCCTTCCTGTTCAAGCGCCAGGGCGCGCTGCCGGGCGTGAACTCGGGCCGGCTCGTGATCATCGTGCTGACGCTCACCGGCGGCTGCGTCCTCCTCATGTGGATGGGTGAGCTGATCACGAAGCGCGGGGTCGGGAACGGCATCTCGCTCCTCATCTTCGCGTCCATCCTCGCGTACGCCCCGACGGGCATCAGCGCCTGGATCAACGGCGGCACGACGGAGCGCCTGTTCTTCCCGATCGTCGCCATCGCGGTCGTCGTTGCCGTCGTGTTCGTCCAGGAGGGCCAGCGGCGGATCCCCGTCCAGTACGCGCGCCGGCAGCTGGGCAACCGGCAGACGACGGGCGGCTCGACCTACATGCCCCTGCGCGTGAACATGGCCGGCGTCATCCCGGTCATCTTCGCCGCGGCGCTGCTCGCGCTCCCGCAGACCGTCGCCGGCTTCGTGCCGCGCTGGTCGAACTGGGTGAACACGAACTTCCAGTACACGAGCTGGTACTACCTCGCGACCGAGGCGGTGCTGATCATCGTCTTCACCTACTTCTACACCTCGGTCCAGTTCAACCCCGTCGACCAGGCGGACAACCTGCGCAAGTACGGCGGCTACATCCCCGGCATCCGGCCGGGCCCGCCCACCGCCGCGTATCTCGACCGCGTGCTCCAGCGGCTGACCCTGCCGGGGTCGCTCTTCCTCGCGGTTGTGGCGGTCGCGCCGAGCGTCTTCATCCATTACTTCGGCTTCTCGCAGGCGACCGCGCGCGCGCTCGGCGGCACGTCCGTGCTCATCGTCGTCGGCGTCGCGCTCGACACGATGCGCCAGATGGAGTCGCAGATGATGATGCGCCACTACGAAGGCTTCCTCCGATAGCGGCGATGAACATTCTCCTGCTCGGCCCGCAGGGCTCCGGCAAGGGGACCCAGGCGAAGAAGATCGCCTCGACGTACGGCATCCCGCACATCTCGAGCGGCGATCTCTACCGCGACGCGATCGCGCGCGGCACCGAGCTCGGCAGGGCGGTGGAGCCGATCCTCGCCGCCGGCGACCTCGTCCCGGACGAGATCACCATCCCGCTCATCCGCGACCGGCTCTCGCGCGGCGACACGGTGCCGGGGTTCATCCTCGACGGCTATCCGCGCAACCTCGCGCAGGCGGAGGCGCTCGACGCGATGCTCGACGACCTCGGCCGCGCGCTCGACGTCGTATTCGCCTTCCGCGTCCCGGAGCGCCAGGACCTGATCGACCGCCTCCTGCGCCGCGCGGAGGAGGAGGGCCGCCCCGACGACACGCTCGAGGTGATCGAGCGCCGCCTCGCGACGTACGAGCGCGAGACCGAGCCGCTGATCGAGCACTACCGGGCGACGCGGAGCAACGTCGTCGGGCTGCACGCGCATCGGACGATCGACGAGGTCTTCACCGAGATCGAGCAGTCGCTTTCGGCCGTGGAGGCGAGAGCATGATCATCAGGAAGTCCGCCGCCGAGATCGAGGGGATGGCCCTCGCCGGCGAGCTCGTGCACGAGACGCTCCAGCTCTGCGCGGAGCACCTCGAGCCGGGCCTCTCGATGCTCGAGCTGGACGCGATCGCCGAGGAGCACATCCGCTCGAAGGGCGGCGTTCCGACCTCGAAGGGCTACAAGGGGTTCCCGGCCGCGCTCTGCATCTCGCCCAACTCGATGGTCGTGCACGGCATCCCGAGCGACTATCGCGCGCGAGAGGGCGACCTCATCTCCGTCGACCTCGGCGTCACCCTGAACGGGCTCGTCGCGGACAGCGCCGTGACGCTGCCGGTGGGTGAGGTCGACCCGGAGGCGCAGCGGCTCCTCGATGTCTGCCAGGAGGCTCTCGCGGCCGGGATCGAGCAGGCGCGCGCGGACAACCATCTGTCCGACATCTCCCACGCCGTCCAGGTGGTGGTGGAGGAGGCGGGCTTCTCCGTCGTCCGCAGCCTCGTCGGCCACGGGGTCGGCCGGAGCTACCACGAGGACCCGCAGATCCCGAACTACGGGCCGCCCGGGAGAGGGCCGGCCCTTCAGACGGGGATGACGCTCGCGATCGAGCCGATGATCACGGCGGGAGGCCCGGACGTCTTCGTCCACGACGACGACTGGTCGATCTCCTCGGTCGATTCCTCGCTTGCGGCCCATTTCGAGCACACGGTCGCGATCACGGCGGACGGGCCCTGGGTGCTGACGGCCGACGACGGCGGGGTCGGCGGCCTCGTGCGGACCGGCGCCGGCACCGC
>JAGWRZ010000189.1 GCA_028876365.1 Acidobacteriota bacterium
ATCGCCGCGCGCGCGATGCAGGGCGCGCTCGACATCCTCCGCCCGCTGCTCGCCGAGACCGGCGTCGAGCAAGTCGGCACCTACGTCATGGGCACCGTCAAGGGCGACGTCCACGACATCGGCAAGAACCTCGTCAACATCATGCTCGAGGGCGCCGGCTTCACCGTCCACGACCTCGGCGTCAACGTCGCGCCCGAGACGTTCATCGAGGCGATCGCCGAGCACAAGCCCGACATCGTCGGCTTCTCCGCGTTCCTCACGACGACGATGCCCATGTTCAAGGCGAACATCAACGCGCTCGAGAAGGCCGGCATCCGCGACGACGTCATCGTCATGGTCGGCGGCGCGCCCGTCACGCAGGAGTACGCCGACCGCGTCGGCGCCGACGGCTACGCGGCCGATGCATCCTCCGCCGTCCGCCTCGCGAAGGACCTGATCGCACGCCGCCGGAGCGCCGTCCCCGCGTGATCGCCGCCGTCGAGGCAGCCGTGAAGAAGCCGATCTTCGGCTGCCACATGTGCGGCCAGTGCGTGCTGCACTCGACCGGCCTCACCTGCCCGATGGAATGCCCGAAGACGCTCCGCAACGGGCCGTGCGGCGGCGTCCGCCCCGACGGGCGCTGCGAGGTGAAGCCCGAGATGCGCTGCGTCTGGGTCAAGGCGGTGGAGCGCTCGCGCCGCCTCCCGTGGGCGCACGAGATCCACGACATCCGGCCGCCCGTCGACAACCGCCTGGAGGGAACCTCGTCGTGGGTCAACCTCGTCACCGGCCGCGACAAGGCCGCCCCGCGAGGTTGGCGTGTCTAGGCTCGAGGACGCGATCGCCGCGGGACGCTTCGTCCTGACGGCCGAGCTCCTCACCGTCGACACCGACGGCGTGTACGAGCGCTTCGCGCCGTACGAGGATTACGTCGACGCCGTCAACGCGACCGACAACACCGCCGCACACGCGCACGCCTCGCCGCTCGCGGTCGCGATAGCGCTCAAGCAGCTCGGGATGGAGCCCGTCATGCAGCTCACCTGCCGCGACCGCAACCGGCTCGCGCTCGAGGCCGAGATCGCCGGCGCCGCGTTGCACGGCATCGAGAACATCTGCTGCCTCACCGGCGACGACGTCACCGCCGGCGACGAGCCGGAGGCGCGCCGCGTCTTCGACCTCGACTCGATCCAGCTGCTCGCGCTCGGCCGCACGATGATGAACGGGGCCTATCTCTCCGGACGGAGGATCGACCCGGCGCCGCGTCTCTTCCTCGGCGCCGTCGAGAACGCGGGCGCGCCGCCGTACGACTACCGCGTCGACCGCGCGCTGAAGAAGGTGCGCGCGGGCGCGCGCTTCCTCCAGCTGCAGGTCGGCTTCCGGCCCGAGCAGACCGAGGTGTTCATGCGCGAGGCCGTGGAGAAGGGGCTCGCCGAGCAGTGCGCGCTCATCCCGTCCATCTGCCTCGTCCGCTCGCCCGGCGCGCTCCGCTTCATCGACGCGAACGTCCCCGGCATCGAGGTTCCGCCGGAGATCATCGAGCGGGTCGAGAGCGCCGCCGACCCCGAGGCCGAATGCTTCGAGGTCGCGTGCGAGCTCGCCGAGCACGCGCGCTCGCTGCCCGGCGTCGCCGGCCTGCATCTCATCAGCTTCCGGCGCGAAGCCGGGATCGCCCGCCTCTGCCAACGCCTCGGCATTCCGACCAGGGAGTCACGTGCACACAGTCGTCCAGTCGCCGTCTAAGACCGTCGTCATCGGCCACGACCAGCCGTTCTGCGTCATCGGCGAGCGGATCAACCCGACCGGGCGCAAGGCCTTCCAGGCGCAGCTCCAGGCCGGCGACCTGTCGCAGCTCGAGGTCGACGTCGCGCAACAGGTCGAGGGCGGCGCCGACATGCTCGACGTCAACGTCGGCGACCCCCTCGCCGACGAGGTCGCGCTCATGGGGCAGGCCGTCCCGCTCGTGCAGGGGATCACCGACCTGCCGCTCTGCATCGACTCGTCGGTCATCGAGGCGCTCGAGGCGGGCCTTTCCGCCTACCAGGGGAAGGCGCTCGTCAACTCCGTCACCGGCGAGGACGAGCGCCTCGAGGCGATCCTCCCGATCGTCGCGCGCCACGGCGCCGCCGTCATCGGCCTCGCGAACGCGGAGGACATCCCGATGGAGCCGGAGCGGCGCGTCGAGATCGCGAAGAAGATCGTGTCGGTCGCCGGCGACCACGGCATCCCGCCCGAGGACGTCATCATCGACCCGCTCGCGATGCCCGTCGGCGCGGAGCCGCGCGCGGTCACGCTCTTCATCGAGACGCTGCACCTGCTGCGCGACGAGCTCGGCGTGAACACGACCTGCGGCGCGTCGAACACGTCGTTCGGGCTGCCGGGCAGGCACACGCTCGGC
This sequence comes from Acidobacteriota bacterium, assembly GCA_028876365.1. Classification (GTDB taxonomy): domain Bacteria; phylum Actinomycetota; class Thermoleophilia; order Gaiellales; family Gaiellaceae; genus Palsa-739. The sequence continues at coordinate 2,375 of JAGWRZ010000189.1, forward strand.
GCCGCGTTCCTCGCGCTCGCGCAGAGCCACGGGCTGACGAGCGCGATCATGGACGCGCGTCGCGACGAGACGGTCGAGGCCGTGCGCGCCACCGACTTCCTGCTGGGACGCGACGAATGGGGGGCGGCGTGGATTCGCCGCTATCGGGCACGACAGACGGCCTGAGCGCGCAGACGCGGGTTCGGCTCCGCTTCCACCAGGCCGACGACGCGGTCAAGGAGGCGCGCGTCCCCGCGGGGACGACGCTCTTCGACGCGGCGAGCTGGAACGGCGTCGCGATCGACTCGACCTGCGGCGGGCACGGCACGTGCAAGAAGTGCAAGGTGCGCGTCGTCTCCGGCGCCGCCGAGATCTCGCCGGTCGACCCGCGCGCGTTCTCGGTCGAGGAGCTGAAGAGCGGCTGGCGGCTCGCCTGTCGCGCCGCGGCGCAGGAAGACCTGACCGTCGAGGTGCCGGAGCTGCAGACGCGGCCGAAGGCCGCGCTCGCCGGCGTCGGTCGCCACGTCATCCTCCGGCCGGCGGTGCAGAAGCGCTACGTCGAGCTCGTCGAGCCGACGCTGCACGACCAGCGCTCCGACCTCGAGCGCCTGCTCGACGCGATGGACGACGTCGAGCCGCGCGTTCCCCTCGACGTCGTGCGGGCGATGGGGCGGACGCTGCGCGAGAGCGACTGGAAGGTGACCGCGGTGCTCGCCGACGACGTCCTCATCGCCGTCGAGCCCGGCGACACCTCGACGAGCCGCCATGCGATCGCTTTCGACCTCGGCACCACCACCGTCGTCGCGACGCTCCTCGACCTCGAGACCGGGCAGCCGAAGGCGGTGCGCTCCGTCCTCAACGCGCAGCAGCCGTTCGGCGCCGACGTCATCTCGCGCATCAGCGCGACGATGATGGACGACGATGCACTCGCCCGTCTCCAGGCGCACGCGCACGAGACTCTCCAGCAGCTCGCCGGCGAGGTGTGCGCGGAGGCGGGCGTCGACCTGCGGGAGGTCTACGAGGTCGTCGTCACCGGGAACCAGACGATGATCCAGCTCGCGCTCGGCATCGACCCGGAGCCGCTCTCGATGGCGCCGTTCGCGATCGCCGCGCGCACGATGCCCGAGGCGCGCGCGGCCGACTTCGGCGTGCGCGTGCACGAGCGGGCGCCCGCCGTCCTCTTCCCGGCCCTCGGCGCGTACGTCGGGCCCGACATCGTCGCGGGCATCCTCGCCACCGGGCTCACGCTCGACCGCCGCGTGCGGCTCTTCATCGACGTCGGCACGAACTCGGAGATCGTGCTCGGCTCGTCCGCGCGCGCGCTCGCCACCGCCGCCCCCGCCGGCCCTGCGTTCGAGGCCGCGCAGATCCGCTGCGGCATGCGCGCCGCCGACGGCGCGATCGAGGGTGTGAAGATCGTCGACGGCGACGTCCGGCTGACCGTCATCGGCGACGTCGAGCCCGTCGGCCTGTGCGGCTCGGGCCTCGTCGACGCGGTCGCCGAGCTCGTCGGCGCGGGCATGCTGGACCACTCGGGGCGCTTCGTCCTCGAGGCATCGGAGCGCTTCGGGAAGATCGGCGAGGAGAACGTCTTCCACCTGAGCGAGGACGTGTACCTCTCCCAGCGCGACGTGCGCGAGCTGCAGTTCGCGAAGGCGTCGATCGCGACCGGGTGGAGCCTCCTCTGCCGCGACCTCGGCGTCGAGCCGGGCGAGATCGCCCAGGTGATGCTCGGCGGCTCGTTCGGGACGTACCTGACGCCGGCGTCGGCGGTGAGGATCGGGCTCGTCCCGAAGCTGCCGCTGACGCGCATCGTCGCGGCCGGGAACGTCGCCGGCGAGGGCGCGAAGATCGTCTCGTTGTCGGTGACCGAGCGCGCGGCCGCGAACGCGATCCTGGACGAGGTCGAGTACGTCGAGCTCTCCGGGCGCGCCGACTTCAACGATCTGTTCATCGACCAGCTCGCGTTCCCGGGATGAGTCCCCAAGTGACACGTCGGGGGTCTGGCACCAACGACGAAGTCGGCCGCATGGTTGAGCCAAAAAGTCCCGACCGGACATGTGGGGGGTCTGGCCCCTGCCGTGTCCCGAAGGTCGTGGTCTCGTGTGGAGCGCTCGCGGTGCACGTGAAGCAGATCGCCGCGCGGCGCGGGTGGGAGGTCGAGGTGCGCCCGGTCCCGCCCGAGCTGCACAACCGGCCGGAGCGGATCCGCGCCGCCGTCGAGGACGCCGCGAACGGGGACGACGTCGTCGTCGCCTACGCGCACTGCGGCGCCGACCTCGCCGGGTTCGAGCGGCTCGCCGGCGCGCACTGCTACGAGGTGTACGGCGCCGAGCACGAGCCGGCCACGTACTTCCTCACCGACTTCCTCGTCCGGAGCTTCGACCGCGTCGTCTGGCGCGGGCTGGGCCTCGACCGGCACCCGGAGCTGCGCGACGACTACTTCCGCCACTACGAGCGCTGCGTCTGGCTCGCGCAGGAGCCGACGCCGGAGCTGCGCGAAGGGGCCGAGCGCGCGGCGGCTCTCCTCCGGCTGCCGCTCGAGGTGCGAGAGACTGGCGTCACCGGCCTGGAACGCGAACTGGAGAGGCTCCTGTGCTGATCAACGACATGCCGCGGTACGAGATCCTCGACGAGTTCGCGCTGCAGGAGCTGGAGCGCGGCTGGCGCCGCATCGTCAGCGACCTCGGCATCGAGTTTCTCTACGAGGAGGCACTCGACGTCTTCAAGGTCGCCGGCCAGGATGTCGAGGGCGAGCTCGTCAAGTTCGACCCCGACTGGATCCTCGAGCAGGTGGCGAAAGCGCCGTCCCGGTTCGAGCTGCAGGCGCGCAACCCCGAGCGCAGCGTCCAGATCGGCGGCAACGCCATGGTCTTCTCCGCCGTCTACGGCTGCCCGTTCGTGCGGGAGGGCCTCGAGCGGCGCGATGCGACCTACGACGACTTCCAGAACCTCGTCAAGCTCGCGCAGTCGTTCCCGCAGCTCGACTCCCCGGGCGGGACGATCTGCGAGCCGAACGACCTGCCGCTCGACTCGCGCCACCTCGACATGGTCTACGCGCTGACGACCCTCTCGGACAAGGTGTTCATGGGCTCGGTCACATCCGGCCCGAACGCGCGCGACACGATCGCGATGGCGGAGATGATCTTCGGCAGGGAATCGCTCGAGAAGACGCCGGCCGTCATCTCGCTCATCAACGTCAACTCGCCGCTGCGCTACGACGACCGCATGCTGTCGGCGCTCGTCGAGTACGCGAAGGCGGGGCAGGCGACGGTCGTCACGCCGTTCCTGCTCATGGGCGCGATGTCGCCCGTCTCCGTCGCCGCCACTCTCGCGCAGCAGGTTGCGGAGGCGCTCGCGGGCATCGCGCTCGTGCAGACGATCCGGCCCGGCTGCCCGGTCGTCTTCGGCTCGTTCCTCTCGAACACCGACATGCAGTCGGGCTCGCCGAGCTTCGGCACGCCCGAGTCGGCGGTCGGCCTCTTCTGCACGGGCCAGATCGCGCGCCACTACAACCTCCCGTTCCGCGGTGGCGGCGCGTTGACGTCGTCGCAGGTCGTCGACGTGCAGGCGGGCTACGAGTCGATGATGTCGCTCTGGCCGACGTTTCTCGCCGGCACCAACTTCGTCATGCACTCCGCGGGATGGCTCGAGTCGGCGCTCGTCTCCTGCTACGAGAAGTTCGTCACGGACGTCGAGACGCTGCGCATGCTGCACGAGGTGTTCAAGCCGCTCGAGATCAACGAGGAGACGCTCGCGTACTCGGCGCACCAGGAGGTGGGGCAGGGCGGGCACTTCCTCGGCGCCGCGCACACGCTCGAGCGGTTCCGCGAGTGCTTCTACCGGCCGCTCGTCTCGTCCACGGAGAATTACGAGCGCTGGAACCGAAACGGCGGCCGCGACACGGCGACGCGCGCGACCGACATCTGGCGCAAGACGCTCGACGAGTACGAGCAGCCGCCCATCGAGCCCGATCTCCAGGCGGAGCTGAAGGCCTACGTCGACCGCCGCCGCACCGAGCTGGGGGACTGATGTTCATCGACGGTGCCTGGGCGACGGCGCAGGACGTCTTCGAGGCGACCTCGCCGGCGACGGGGGAGGTCATCGGCGTCGTGCAGAAGGGCGGGCGCGAGGACGCAGGCCGCGCGATCGCGGCCGCGAACGCGGCTGCCGGCGGCTGGGCGCGGCTCTCCACGTTCGAGCGCGCGGCGTATCTCAACCGCGTCGCCGATGAGGTGGAGCGACGGCGCGACGCGCTCGTGCACGCGCTCACGCTCGACCAGGGCAAGCCGCTCGCCGAGTCGCGCGACGAGGTGGAGGAGCTCGTCGCGTACTGGCGCAACGCCGCCGAGGACGGGAAGCGGCTCGAGGGCCGGCTCGCGAACTCCGTGTCCGCGGGGAAGCGCGTGCTGCTCGTCCGCCGCCCGCGCGGGGTGATCGGCGTGATCACGCCGTGGAACTGGCCGTACACGATGCCGGCGGAGCTGATCGCGCCGGCGCTCGCCGCGGGCAACGCGGTCGTGTGGACGCCGGCATCGACGACCGCCATTGCGGGGATCGCCCTCGCGAACTGCGTCGCGGAGGCAGACCTGCCGCCCGGCGTCTTCAACCTCGTCACCGGGCCGGGCTCGGTCGTCGGCGACGAGATCGCACGCAACCCGGGCACGCACGGCGTCGGCTTCATCGGCTCGACCGAGACCGGGCGCCGCGTGGCCGAGGCGGCCGCGGGGAAGGCGGCGATCCTCGAGCTCGGCGGCAACGGCCCGGTGGTCGTCCTCGACGATGCCGACCTCGACCTTGCCGCAGAGGCGACCGTCGCCGCGTGCTTTCTCTGCTCCGGGCAGAGCTGCACCGCCGGCGAGCGCCTCCTCGTCCACCGCGACGTCCGCGAGGAGTTCGTCGCAAAGCTCCGGGAGCGCGTGGGCGCGGTCGTCCTCGGCGACCCCTTCGACGAGAAGACGACGATGGGGCCGCTGAACAACGAGGGCGTCGCGGAGAAGATGGACGAGCACGTCGCCGACGCGGTGAAGCGCGGCGCGGCGGTCGTCGCCGGCGGCGAGCGCGCGTCCGGCTTCCCCACCGATCTGTACTGGCAGCCGACGATCCTCGACGGCGTCCCGCCCGACGCCCTCGTCGCGACGGAGGAGACGTTCGGGCCCGTCGCGCCCGTCGTCGCGATCGACTCGCTCGAGCAGGCGATCGCGCTCGCGAACGCGTCGCCGTACGGGCTCCTGTCGGCGATCTTCACGCGCGACCTCGCGAAGGGCCTCCGCTACGCCGACGAGGTGAAGACCGGCTGGGTGAACATCAACGAGTCGTCGAACTACTGGGAGACGCACCTTCCGTTCGGCGGCCGCTCCGGGACGGCGAGCGGCATCGGCCGCGTCGGCGGATCGTCCCCGCTCGAGTCGTTCTCCGAGCTGCAGACGGTCGTCATCGCGTGACCTGGGACTACGTCATCGTCGGCGGCGGAAGCGCGGGCTGCGCGCTCGCCGCGCGCCTCACGGAGGACGCCTCGACGCGCGTGCTCGTCCTCGAGGCGGGGCGGCCCGATCACCTGTGGGACCCGTTCATCCACATGCCGGCGGCGCTCTCCTTCCCGATCGGGAACCCGCGCTACGACTGGATGTACGCGTCGGAGCCCGAGCCGTTCATGCACGGGCGCCGCATCTACCACGCGCGCGGCAAGGTGCTCGGCGGGTCGAGCTCGATCAACGGGATGATCTTCCAGCGCGGCAACCCGCTCGACTACGAGCGGTGGGGGATCGAGGAGTGGGACTACGCCCACTGCCTCCCGTACTTCAAGAAGATGGAGAGCTGCCTCGCCGGCGCCGACGAGTGGCGCGGCGGCGACGGGCCGATCGTGCTCGAGCGCGGGCCTGCGCGCGGCCCGCTCTTCGACGCGTTCTTCGCGGCGGTGCAGCAGGCGGGATACGCGCTGACGGACGACGTCAACGGGTACAGGCAGGAGGGGTTCGCGCCGTTCGACCGCACGCTCCACCGCGGGCGGCGCAAGAGCGCGGCGCGCGTCTATCTCCATCCGGCGATGGGACGTGAGAACCTGGAGGTGCGCTGCAACACGTTCGTCGGCGGGATCGTTTTCGAGGGGACGCGCGCGATCGGTGTCGAGGTGGAGGGCGAGACGATCAGGGCGGACGAGGTGATCCTCTGCGGCGGCGCGATCAACTCGCCGCAGCTCCTGCAGCTCGCGGGGGTCGCGCGGGATCTCCCGGTCGGCGAGAACCTCCAGGATCATCTCGAGGTGTACGTCCAGCACGCGTGCACGCAGCCCGTGTCGGTGCAGCCCGCACTGAAAAAATGGCGGCGGCCGGAGATCGGCGCGCGCTGGCTCTTTCTGCGCAGCGGTCCGGGCGCGTCCAACCATTTCGAGGCGGGCGGCTTCGTCCGGTCGAACGAGGACGTCGCATATCCGAACCTGATGTTCCATTTCCTGCCACTGGCGATTCGCTACGACGGGTCGCAGCCCGCGGCGAAGCACGGCTACCAGGTGCACGTCGGGCCGATGTACTCGGACGCGCGCGGGTCGGTGAAGATCGTCTCGCAGGATGCGCGCGTGAAGCCGTCGCTCCGGTTCAACTACCTGTCGACGGCGCAGGACCGGCGCGAGTGGGTGGAGGCGATCCGCGTCGCGCGCTCGATTCTCGGGCAGGCGGCGTTCGCGTCGCTCGACGGCGGCGAGGTCTCGCCCGGGCCCGGGGTGCGAAGCGACGAGGAGGTGCTGGACTGGGTGGCGCGCGACGCGGAGACGGCGTTGCATCCTTCGTGCACGTGCGCGATGGGGAGCGTCGTCGATCCGGCGACGATGCGCGTGTTCGGGCTCGACGGGATTCGCGTCGTCGACGCGTCCGTCTTCCCGACCGTCCCGAACGGGAACATCTACGCGCCGGTGATGATGGTGGCGGAGAAGGCGGCCGACCTGATTCGCGGGAACACGCCGCTCGACCCGATCCGTGCAGACTTCTACCGGCATGCTGAGCGAGCTGCGAGTCGATGAGCTGCTCGCGGCGATCGGCGAGCGGACGCCGGCGCCCGCGAGCGGTGCGGCCGTCGCGCTGACGGGCGCGTTGGCGAGTGCGCTGGCGGAGCTCGCGTCGCGCTACGCCGGCGACGAGGTGGCAGCGGCGCGCGCGCGTGAGCTGGCGCGCGAGCTCGTGCAGCTGGGGGAGGAGGACGCGCGCGCCTACGCGGCGTTCATGGCGGACCGGAGCGACGCGGCGCGGGCGGAGATCATCCGCGTCCCCGAGGCGATCGCCTCGGTCGCGGACGAGGTGGTCGCGATCGCGTTACGCGCGGGCGACAGGCTGAGCTCCGCCGTCTGCGGCGACGCCGAGGCGGCGGCCGAGCTCGCGCGGGCCTGCGCCCGCGTCGCCCGCG
>JAGWRZ010000190.1 GCA_028876365.1 Acidobacteriota bacterium
CGCCTCATCGCACCGCGCGGAGCGGCTCGACGGCGTACAGGCCCGCGTATGCGTGAAACAGCAGTCGCATTCCGTCCCCCGATACTGGGACGTAATGACCGTGCCGAAAGTTGAGGACGACGTGCCCCGTGCTCGTTGCGACTCCCACGATCCGGCCGGAGAAGCTCCCCGCGTAGGCGATTCCGTCGACGACGACGGCGGCCCCGGAGATCGGGCCGCCGGTGCCGACCTCCCATTGCACGCCGCCGGTGGCGGCGGACACGGCGTAGAAGACGCCGTTGTAGGCGCCGAAGAAGACGCGGCCGCCCCACACGGCCGGCGAGGAGTAGACGTACGAGCCCGTGCCGACGCTCCACAGGTAGCGGCCGCTCGTCGAGAACGCCGTCAGCGAGTCCCCGGTCGAGGAGGGAACGAAGACGCGCCCGCCTGCGACCGCCGCCGTCCCGTACACGCGCCCGTTCACGCTTCCGACCCAGCGCGTCGCGCCCGTCGCCGGTGAAAGCGCCCAGATCCTGCCGCCGTAGTCGCCGATGAAGAGGCGGCCGCCGGCGATGGAGGCGCTCGCCGTGATCTTCGCGCCGAGCTCCCTCGTCCAGAGGACGCGATGCGTGCGCAGGTCGAGCGCGAGCACGCGGCCGTCCCACGTCCCGAAGTAGTCGACGCCGCGATCGACGATCGGGGACGACTCGATCGGCGATCCGACGTCGTAGCTCCACAGCACCGAGCCGTTCGCGCGGTCGAGCAGCGACACGCGTCCGCCCATCGAGTGGTGCACGAGCGCGTTTCCGTCGACCGCGAGCGAGGAGGCCATCGTCGCGTTCGTGCGGTGACGCCAGAGCACGCGGCCCTGGCGCATCGAGATCGCGTACACGGTGCCGCTGCGATTCCCGACGTAGGCGACGCCGTCGTCGACGACCGCCGGGAACTCGACGAGCCCGCCGAGCGGCACGTACCACATCGTCCGGAACGGCGGCCGGAGGTGGATGTTCGCCTGCGCCTGCGTGCGCGTCGGCGTCGCTCCGTACATGGGCCATTGCAGCTCCGGGCGATAGATGCGCACCGTCACGAGCCGGGACTGCGCGAACGGCTCGAACAGCGAGCGCACGCCGAAGCCGGGCGCGCCGACGGTGACGTACATGCTCTCGCGGTTCGGGACGCGCACCACCGCCACGCCGCGGCGGTTCGTGCGCGCCGCGCGGCGCCACAGGCGCACGGTCGCGCCGCGCACGCGCCTGCCGCTGTCGCCGTCGACCACCGTGACGACGAGCTTCGCGGGCCGCAGTGTCGGCGAGTGGCGCACGATCTTCGGCGCGGCGGCGGGGTGCGCCGGCGGGGCGGCATGGCGCGCCGTCCCGCCGCAGCCCGCGACGAGAACGGCGAAGACCACAACCCCTAGGGTTCGGCGACAGGCTCTGGCAGCTCTTCCGCGAACGGCTTCAGGGTATCGCCGTCCTCGGCCAGGACGAGCTCCGAGAAGAAACGCGTCATGTACAGCTTCTCCCGGAAGTCCCCGAGTCGCGGCTCCGGGCGCTCGCCGGCCGCGAGCGCGAGCGCGAGCTCCGGATACCGGCTGCCTGCGGCCGTGGGAAGCGGGAAGCCGCCGCCGAAGCGGGGATTGATGTCGGTGATGCGGTGGGTGCCGTCCGGCTCCCGGAAGCACTGGATGTTCGCCGGGCCGACGAGGCCGAGCGTCTCGGACACGCTGCGCCCCACCTCGACGAGCTCGGCGTCGCGGATCGTCATCCCCTTGATCGACTCGCCGCCCTTCGACTCGATCATCGTCCGTGGCACCGCGTTGAGGCAGCGCGACTCGAGATCGCAGAAGACGTCGATGGAGAACTCCTCGCCGCGGCAGCACGCCTGCACCATCGAGTCGACCTTCGTGTAGCCGAGGAAGAACTCGAGCTCGCGCGCGTCGGCGCAGCGGAAGATGTTGCGCGAGCCGAAGCCGTGCCGTGCTTTCACGAGCACCGGGTACTCGACGTCCGCCGGGACGTCGCCCGGCAGCCAGGTCGGCGGCGAGCCGAGTCCGCGCTCGACGAACAGCAGGTGCGCGAGCCACTTGTCGGCGAGCGCGTCGACGATCTCCGGCGAAGGGAGGAGCACGAGCGCGCCGAGCTCGTCGCGCGCGCGAGAGAGGACGCCGTGGTCGAGATCGGTCAGCGGGACGACGAGCGAGACGTCATGCGCGGCGACGAGATCCGCGAGCGCTGAGACGTACCCGGGGTCGTCGACGCGAGGCGCGAACGCGTGCTCGTCGGCGTGGTAGAGCGCGGGCGCGAGCGGGTTGACGTCCACGGCGAGCGTGCGCGCGCCCACGCGGCGGAAGGACGTGACGATGTCGACGCGCTGCCCCGCGCACGTGAAGAGGACGGTCCGCACGGCGGCAGAGGGTACCGTCGTGCCGTGCTGCGCCGCCTCGTCACGGCCCTCCTCATCCTCGGCGGCCTCTGGCTGGTCGCGGTCGCGCTCCTCTTCGTGTGGCCGCAGGCGAGCGACGCGCCGCCCGCGCATGCCGACGC
>JAGWRZ010000191.1 GCA_028876365.1 Acidobacteriota bacterium
ATGTTCAACACGCCCTTCGGCAGACCGGCTTTCTCCAGCAGTTTGGCGATCTTGATGGCCGTGAGTGGAACTTTCTCGCTCGGCTTCAGCACGAACGTGTTGCCGCACGCGATCGCCGGCGCCCACATCCACATGGGCACCATCGCCGGGAAGTTGAACGGGGTGACGCCGGCGACGACGCCGAGCGGCTGCCGGATCGAGTACACGTCGATGCCCGTCGAGGCCTGCTCCGAGAACTCCGACTTCAAGAGCGTCGGGATGCCGCAGCAGAACTCGATCACCTCGAGCCCGCGCGTCACCTCCCCCATCGCGTCCGACAGCACCTTGCCGTGCTCGGAGGTGAGGATCCGCGCTGCCTCCTCCCGCCGCTCGTGCACGAGCTCGCGGATCCGGAAGAAGATCTCCGCGCGCTTGGCGAGCGACATCTGGCGCCAGGTCGCGAACGCGGCCTTCGCCGCCTGCACGGCCGCGTCGACCTCCTCGACGGTCGCGAAGTCGACCTCGCCCGTCTGCCGGCCCGCGGCCGGGTTGTACACGGGCCCCTTGCGGCCCGACGTGCCGGCGACGGAGCGGCCGCCGATCCAGTGGTTGATCTGCCTCAGGGCGGCAGGCGCCTCGATCGTCTCGGTCATGAACGGAGGTTAGCTCGCGGGCGGCGGCGTCGCCGCCATCCACGCGAACAACTCGAGCGTCGCGGCGGGGGTGAAGAGGACGCCCGGATCGGCCCAGTCGCCCCACCAGTCCCTCGACCACCAGCCGGTGTCGTCGCGCGCGTTCTCCCGCGCGGCCTCGGCGTTCGCGTACGCGAGGGCGTACCACGTCGGGTTGTGGTCGACCGCGTACAGGTCGAGCATCCCCTTGAGATAGATCGTGTCGGGCTCGGGCGTCCACGGATGGAGGATGGGGAAATGGTCGACCGATGCCTGCGCGATCGACTCGGCCCGGTCGCAGTACGACTGCTGCTTCGTCCCCAGGCAGAGCTGGACGTGCGCGTCGATCATCATCCCCTCGACGTAGTCCATGACGGTGCCGTCGGTCGCGTTCCGCCCGTACAGATCGCCCGCGCTCGGGTTCTCGGTATGCGCATCGGCCCACGCGAGGTATTTCGTCGCGAGGTTCAGGTAGTACTTCCGGTGCTGGATGCGGTAGAGCGTCGCCGCGATGAGCGTCGCGGCCGCGAGCGGCTCCGACGTCTTGTACGCGTGGCCGGTGTCCCACCACATGCCGCCGTCGACGGTGTCCCAGCCGTAGCGGTCGATGTAGGCGAGCACACGGCCCGCATCCCACAGCCAGCGCCTGTTTCCCGTCGCGCGGTACGCGTCGAGATAGGAGACGCCCCACCAGCCGGCGTCGTCGAAGTACGCGTTCCCGCTGTCCTTGAGCCCCCACTGCCACGCGATCCCGCCCGTGCCGTTGATCGTCGGGTCCCAGAAGTTCTCGCCGGCCCTGAAGACCGTGTCGACGAGCGCCTTGTTGTCCGGCGTCGGGTCGGCGATCGCGACCGCTGCGACGAGCTCCATCATCGGGTACGACGACCATTCGCTCGGAAGCTGGCCGTCGTCGGGGAAGCGGTTGTCGAACCAGCCCTTGCTCGGGTTCCACCAGTCCTTCTGCATCTGCACGAGGCCCTGCTCGGCGTACTGCTGGTACTTCGCCTGGCTGGCGAGAAGGTCGGCGTGCGAGGGCAGCGGGATGCTGATGCTCGCGAGGGCGAGCGCGAGGAACGGACCCACCCCCAAACGATACGCTCTGCGCATGGCGACGACTGAGACGAATCACGAGCTCGGCCTCCGGGTCCAGGACGAGGCGAAGCGCTACGTCCTCCACTCCTGGTCGGTGCAGAACGCGATCAACCCGATCCCGGTCGCGGGCGCGGAGGGGCGCTACTTCTGGGACTACGACGGCAAGCGCTACCTCGACTTCGCCTCGCAGCTCGTGAACGTCTAGATCGGGCACCAGCATCCGAGGCTCGTCGCAGCCATCAAGGAGCAGGCCGACAAGCTGTGCACGATCGGCCCGCCGATGGCGACCGAGCCGCGTTCCACGCTGGCGCGCCTCGTCTCCGAGGTGACGCCCGGAGACCTGTCGATGACGTTCTTCACGAACGGCGGCGCCGAGGCGAACGAGAACGCCATCCGTCTCGCGCGCTGGTACACGGGCCGGCACAAGATCATCGCCCGCTATCGCAGCTATCACGGCGCGACCGCGGGATCGCTGACGCTCACCGGCGACCCGCGCCGGTGGCCGTCCGAGCCGGGCATCCCCGGCGTCGTCCGCATGTTCGACCCGTATACGTACCGTTGCCCGGCCGGCCATCCCGACCCGTGCCCCGTGTGCACGGGCGCGCCGCACCTGGAGGAGATCCTCCAGTACGAGGGCGCGCACACGGTCGCCGCCGTCATCCTCGAGACGGTCACGGGGACGAACGGGATCATCGTCCCGCCGGACGGCTACCTCCGGTCGATCCGCGAGGTGTGCGACAGGCACGGGATCCTGCTCATCGCCGACGAGGTGATGGCCGGATTCGGGCGCACCGGGAAATGGTTCGCCGTCGACAACTGGGACGTCGTCCCGGACATCCTCACGATGGCGAAGGGGATCAACTCCGGCTACATCCCGCTCGGTGCGATGACGGTTCGGGAGCCGATCGCGCAGTGGCTGCAGGACAAGTTCTTCGCCGGCGGACTGACGTACAGCGGACACCCGCTCGCGTGCGCCGTCGGAGTCGCATCGATCGAGGCGTTCCGCGAGGAGGGCATCGTCGAGCACGCCGCCGAGCTCGGCCCCGTCTTCCGCGAGGCGCTCGAAGGCCTTGCCGCAAAGCATCCGTCAATCGGCGAA
>JAGWRZ010000023.1 GCA_028876365.1 Acidobacteriota bacterium
GTGGTTGCAGCGGGACCGCGGGTCAACCTCGCCGGCAAGCGTCGGACTCGGCGGCGGACCAAGCGGCCGCGCCCGGCGATGGTGCGCAGTGGCGCTGTGGCTCGCCACGACGATGACGTGAGGACGTCGCCCATCTGGCGGCGATACTCCTCGATGGTCGCCTCCAGGTGAACGATTCGGGCCCGCAGCAGATCGTTCTCCCCCTCTAGAGCGTCGAGGAGCTCGTCCTGATCTGCCGCCACTTCAGACATTCTATCGGGGTGCTGCGGACTTTTGAAGACGGGATTCGGCCCTCCGAAGGGCCACGAGTAGTCGGCCCTTCGGCCACATGCCGGGTCAGATGAAGGTTGCGATCATCGGGACGCGCGGGGTGCCCGCCCGTTATGGCGGTTTCGAGACCGCGGTTGAGGAGATCGGGGCCGGGTTGGCGGCCATCGGCCACATGGTTGTCGTTTACTGCAGACGCAGCGGCGGCGGGCGTTTCTACCGCGGGATGCGAAGAGTTGTGCTGCCGTCTATTCACCGCAGGGCGCTCGAGACAGTGTCCCATGCCGGTCTCTCGACCATTCACGCGCTCCTCCATCGGCCAGATGTCGCGCTCGTCCTCAATGCGGCAAACGCGCCTTATGTCGCGGTGCTGCGAGCTGCCGGTGTCCCCACGGTGCTGCATCTCGACGGCCATGACGCCCATCGGGCCAAGTGGCGTGGGATCGGGTCCCGCTATTACTCGGTCGCGACGCGCGTTGGCGTGCGCGTTGCCGAGCGAGTCGTCGTCGACTCGAAGACTGTTCAGCTCGAGCTCGGACTCGCGCACGATCCCAAGGTGGTCTTCATCCCGTACGGCGCCGACCAGACGTCCGCCTCGGTGAGGGTGATCGACGAGCGCCTCTCTTCGATGGATCTTCGGCGCGGGGGCTATCACCTCGTCGTCGCACGCTTCGAGCCCGAAAACCATGTCGCGGAGATCGTCGAGGGCTATTCGTCGAGCACCGCGCGTATGCCGCTCGTCGTCGTGGGATTCCAGGCTTATCCAGGCGAATACGGCTGGCGGATCAAACAGGCCATACGAGGCGATCGACGCGTGTCTCTCGTAGGGCCTGTCTGGGATCAGGATCTGCTCGACGCGATGTACGCAGGAGCGATGTCGTATCTACACGGTCACTCCGTAGGCGGCACCAATCCATCTCTTCTTCGGGCCATGGTTCACGCGACCCCGGTCATCGCCTTCGATTGCCCGTACAACAGGGAGACCACCGGCGGCTCAGCGTTGTGGTTCGACAGTCCCGCGCAAATCGCGGCTGCGATCGATCGAGTGGAAGCCGACCCGCGGAGTCAGGACGATCAGGTGGCTCGGGCGCGCGAGCGCGTCTCCCGGGAGTATGTATGGGCCGATGTCGTGAGCTCGTACGACGCACTCCTGCGTGATGTATCCCGCAAACATCGCTACGGTTGAGAAATCCGGGCGATGGATCGATGATGCCCTGATGCCGCGCAATGATCCTTTTTCCGACCCCGCGCGGTTGCTGCGTCGGGTATACGCCTACGTCGCGTACAGGGTGGGGGACGGCCACGCCGCCGAAGACATCGCGAGCGAGACGTTCGAGCGCGCGCTCCGCTATCGCGACGGCTTCGACCCGCGCCGCGGCGATCCCGCCTCGTGGCTGATCGGGATCGCGCGGCGGTGCATCGCCGACGCGGCGCTGCGGCGCGAGCTCCCGACCGACGAGATGCCCGAGGTCGCGATCGAGGGGCATGAGGAGCGGGCCGTCCGCCGCATCGAGCTCGCCGCCGCGGTCGCGCAGCTCGACGAGCGCGACCGCGAGCTCGTCGCCCTGCGCTTCGGCGGCGACCTGACCGCGAAGCAGATCGGCGAGCTGCTCGACATGCACACGAACGCCGTCGAGGTCGCGCTCCACCGCACACTCGCGAAGCTGCGCGCGATCCTCGACTCCGACGAGGCCGGGCAGGGGGAGCCGGCGGAGCTGCAATGGACGCCGCGCACGCAGGACTGACCCCACCCCTGTCCCGAACGGACACTTTCCTTGCCGGTGCGGAACGTGCGATCCTGCCCGTGGGCGCCGCCGGCGTTGTCGGCGCCCTCCTCTCCTCCAACGGCGGCTTCTTCCCGGTCTCGTGGAGCTGGGCATCGCTCGCGCTCCTGTGGGTCGGAGCGCTCGCCCTCGTGCTGCGCGCGCCCTTCCGGCCGACCCGGATCGAGCGCGCGTTCCTCGGCGCACTCGTCCTTCTCGTCGCCTGGGTGTGGATCTCGATCGCGTGGACGAGCGACGTCACCCAGTCGGTGTTCGAGGGCGAGCGCTCGCTCATGCTCGTCGCCGCCGTCGGCGCCGGTCTCGCGCTCGCACAGCGGCGCCCGGTGCGGCCCCTGCTCGGAGGGACGCTCGCGGGCATCGTCGTCGCGTGCGGGTACGCGCTCGCGACGCGGCTTCTCCCCGGGCACGTCGGGCACTTCGACCCCGTCGCCGTCTACCGGCTGAACACGCCCGTCGGCTACTGGAACGGGCTCGGGATCGTCGCCGCCCTCGGCGCCGTCCTCGCCCTCGGCTTCTCTCTACGCGCGCGCGCGACAACAAGTAGAGCGCTGGCCGCGCTTGCGCTGCCCGTTCTCCTTCTCACGCTGTACTTCACCTACAGCCGCGGCGCCTGGGTCGCGCTCGCCGCCGGGCTCGTCGTGCTGCTCGCGCTCGACCCGAACCGGCTCGCGACCGCCGCCGGCCT
The DNA here is from genome assembly GCA_028876365.1 of Acidobacteriota bacterium. GTDB lineage: Bacteria > Actinomycetota > Thermoleophilia > Gaiellales > Gaiellaceae > Palsa-739. Next base: position 2,737 of record JAGWRZ010000023.1, read on the forward strand.
CGCCGCCCTCGCGCCCGCGCCCGCCCTGGTCGTCTACCTCGCCTCGCGCTCGGGCGCGCTCACCCGCCAGAACTCGACGCTCGCCGCCGCGCGCCACGACGGCCACCGCATCGCGCTCGTCCTGCTCGCGGTCGCCCTCGCCGAGGCCGCAGTCGCCCTCGGCCTCCGCGCCGCGGGGCGCTTCGCGATACCGCACGCGCTGCGGCTCGGCTTCGCCGCGCTCCTCGTCGCGGCCGTGCTCGGCGCCGCCGGGGGCGCGCTCGCCCATTACGGCTCGCCGGCGAGGATCGCGCACCGCGTCTACCACGACTTCACCGCCCCGCCGCCGAAGAACGTCGTCAACCTCAACACGCGCGTCTTCAACCTCTCGAACGACGGCCGCATCGCGCTCTGGAAGGTCGCCTGGCACGAGGCGGACGCGAACCTCCTCCTCGGCGGCGGCGCCGGCACCTATCAGCGCTACTACCTCCAGCACCGCGTCACTGCGCAGAACGTCGAGGACGCGCACAGCCTCTACCTCGAGACGCTCGCCGAGCTCGGCGTCGCCGGGCTCGTCCTTCTCGTCGCCGTGCTCGCGATCCCGCTCGCCGCCGCCGTCCGCTTCCGGCGCCACCGGCTCGTGCCCTTCGCCGCCGCCGCCTACAGCGCATATCTCGTGCACGCGGCGATCGACTGGGACTGGGAGCTCGCGGGCGTCACGCTCGCCGCCCTCCTCTGCGGGCTCGCCTGCGTCCTCGCCGGTCGGGCCGACGGCGCCCCGGCGCTCGGCGCCCGGCCGCGCGGGGTCGCCGCCGCGCTCGCGGTCGGCCTCTCCGCCCTCACCCTCGTCGGCCTCCTCGGCAACACCGCCCTCGAGTCGAGCCAGGCGGCCGCCGCGCGCGGCAACTGGCGGGCGGCCGAGAGCCACGCACGCACCGCCATCCGCTTCATGCCCTGGTCGGCCGCCGGCTGGCAGGCGCTCGGAGAGGCGCAGCTCGGCCTGCACGACAAGGCCGGCGCCCGAAGGAGCCTCGGCCGGGCGGCCGCCAAGGACCCGCGCAACTGGGTCGTTTGGCTCGACCTCATCGGCGCCTCCACCGGCAAGGCGCAGGTCGCGGCGGTGAACCGCGCCTACCGGCTCGACCCGCTCGACCCGGCCCTCGTCCCTTACCTCGCCGTGCTCGCCGGCGGATAGCGCTCAGCCGCCGAGGCCGGCGAAGGGGTTCTCGACCCTCACGCCGCCATAGTCTCGGCCGGCTGCGAGGTCTTCCGAGAGAACGACGTCACATCGGGCGGCGCGCGCGGCCTCGAGGATCGCGGCGTCCCAGTAGGAGATGCCGAACCGCTCACGTGTCGCCACCGCTGCGAGGACGATCGATGTCGTCATCTCTTGCACTGGAAAGCGAAGGAATGCCTCGACGAGGCCGGCCGCCTCCGCGTGGCCGAGCGGCTGAGCGCGACTCGGGCGGGTCGCCTGCACGTAGAACTCCTGCAGCACCTGGGTCGAGAGCGCCAGGTCGCCCTCGTCGAGGACCTCGTTCGCCCGCGTCGCCTTCTCCCGCTCCGCCGGCGCGCGCGAGACGGCGTACAGGAGGACGTTCGTGTCAACGAACGGCACGTTCGTGGATCTCGTCGCGCCCGAGGCGGTCGGCGGCGCTGAACGACTCGATGCCGTCGACGATGCGTCGCTGCTGCTCGCGCAGCCGTGCGAACTCGGCGTCCCGGTCCGCGAGCAAGCCGAGGTAGTCGGCGACGAGCGCGCTCACCGACCGGCCACGCTCGGCCGCCCGGATGCGGGCGGCTCGGTAGACCTCGTCGGGGACGGAGACGGTGATGTTCTTCACGTGTGCAGTCTAACACAAAAACACAGGAACTGTGAGACACGGCCGGAATGTCCTGTAAGGGTTTACGCCGCCGCGCCGGTATTCCGGTTGCTAGCACGCAAAGCGACCAGGTGGAGGAACGCATGGGATTCTGGAGACGGCAGGACGACCTCGAGCGCGAGTTGCGGGCGCACCGGCCCGAGCCGCGGCGCGAGCTCGTGGACGAGATCGCACGGATGGTCGTCGGCGAGCGCCGGCGCGCGGGCGGAAGGGCCGCCCGTCTCGGCGTCGCCGCCGCTCTGACCGCCGGCATGCTCGGCGTGCTCGGCGCCTTCGGCGGCCTGA
>JAGWRZ010000192.1 GCA_028876365.1 Acidobacteriota bacterium
AAAACCACCGCGGAAGGAGTCGGGACATGAAGCTCACACTGACACTCGCTGTCGCACTCGCAGCAGGATCCCTTCTCGCCGGGGCCGGCCGGGCATCCGCCGCCAAGGGGCAGGCGGCGCCGACCCCGGTGAGCGTCGTCATGCACGACCCCGGCTGCCACTGGTTCTCGGTCAACGGGAAGTTCACACGGACGCTCGCGGTCAAGGGCCCGGCGATCCTCAGCAACCTCGACGAGGCGACTCTCGACATCGTCGGCGGCCCCTTCGGGATGCGCGCCGCCCCGATCGGAAAGCACGTCGTCCTCGCGCGCGGGACCTACAGGATCGTCATGGTCGGCCAGGCGCGGGACGACAACATCCTCACCCTCCTCGTGAAGTGAGGCGATAGAGAGAGCCGGAGGTCGGACTCGAACCGACGGCCACCGGTTTACAAGACCGGTGCTCTACCAACTGAGCTACTCCGGCGCGTCCCCTCATCGTAGGGGACTCGCCGCGATCAGAGGAGGACTTCGCGCGTCTTCTGGTGCGTGACGATCTTCCGTTTCACGCGCTGGAGCGCGTTGTCGATCGTCTTCGTGTCGCACCCGAGCTTCTCCGCCATCTCCTCGTACGACGAGCCTTCCAGGTAGAGGCGGAGCGCGTCCGCCTCGAGCGAGGACAGGCCCGTCCCCAGGCAGAAGACGAGGCTCTGGAGCTCCTCGCTCGAGATGACCATCACCGACGGCTCGCGGACGCCCGGCCCCGGGAGCGCGTCGCCGAGGGTGCACTCGCCGTCTCCCTCCTGGCCGGCGGGGGTGTGGCTGAAGGAGACGTACGTGTTGAGCGGGGAATGCTTGAAGCGTGTGGCCGTCTTGATCGCGGTGATGATCTGGCGGGTGACGCACAGCTCGGCGAAGCTGCGGAACGAGGTCTCCTTGTCGGGGCGGAAGTCGCGCACCGCCTTGTACAGGCCGATCAGGCCCTCCTGGACGAGGTCGTCCGAGTCGCCCCCGGCGAGGAAATAGGAGCTCGCCTTCAGCCGGACGAAGCCGGTGTAGCGCCGGATGAGGCCGTCCATCGCCGACCCGTCGCCGTTCCGGGCCTTGAGGACGAGCTGGAGGTCCTCCAGCTCTCGCTGGGCCTTCTGCGGCGAATAGGCGTGCGCGGCGCGGACGGCCACAGGGCTTCTCCTCTCGGCGGACTGGGCGAAGTCTCACCCTCTACTTGAGCCAGAACATAGCAAGGGGTCCAAATTCTTACAAGTCCATTTGCGATGGACCCAACATGATACGAACATGTGTTCGGCGCGGGCGGGGTCAGAGCCCGCGACGCAGCCGCTCGAGCCGGGCGAGCGTCGCCGGGTCGAGGCGGTCGCGCATGTCGCCGCGCGCGCGATCGGCGTGCGCCGGCGGGACGAGCTCGGCGAGGAACGCCTGCGAGGACAGCGTGCGCACCTGCGCGCCCGACGTCCCGCGCACCGCCTGGTCGGAGGAGACGACGGCGACCTGCTCCCCGCTCCGCCGCTCCGCCGCGAGCCGCTCGATGAGCGTGTCCGCGTCCTCGGCCCACCGCACCTCGAGCGGCCCGTGGCTCTCGTCCGCCCCGTGCCCGTCGAAGACGAGCACGCCGCGCGCGCCCTTGCCGGCCACCCAGCTCGCGAGGAGGTCGCGCAGCTCCTCGGGCGAGCGGAAGCCGCCCGCGTGCAGGAGGTTGAAGCCGTCGAAGAGATAGAGGCTCGGCTCAGCCACGCTGCCTCCGCGCCTCGTACAGGAGGACGGCGGCGGCGACGCTGACGTTCAGCGACTCGACCATCCCGCAAAGCGGGATCGAGACGAGGAGGTCGCACGTCTTGCGCACGAGCGGGCGCAGGCCCTTCCCCTCTGCGCCGAAGACGAAGGCGAGCCCGCCGGAGAGGTCGGCCTGCCACATCGGCGTCCCCGCCTCGCCGGCGGCCCCCGCGACCCACAGGTCGGCGCCCTTGATCTCGGCGAGGTAGCGCGCGAGGTTCGTCACCACCGCGACCGGGAGATGCTCGACGGCGCCGGCCGAGGAGCGGGCCACCGCGGGAGTCACGCGCGCCGAGCCGTGGGCCGGGACGACGATGCCGGTCGCGCCCGCGCCCTCCGCGCTGCGACAGACGGCCCCGAGGTTGCGCGGGTCGCTCACCTGGTCGAGGCAGGCGATGAGCGGGCGCTCCGCGCGCGCGAGCTCGTACGCGTCCGCGTAGCGGTACGGCTCGCACCATGCGAGGACGCCCTGATGATCGCGCGTCCCCGCCGCCTCGGTCAGCTCGCGGTCGAGCTTCACGTGTACCCGCGGGCGCTCGAGGCCCCGGAGCCAATCCTCCGAGGAGACCGCCCGTTCGGTCGCCCACAGCTCGAGCACCTCACGCCGGCCGCGCAGCGCCTCGCGCACCGGGCGCCGGCCGTAGACCTGCTCGCGGCTCATCTCCGGTAGAGGTCGAAGCCGCCGGGCGTGTCGCGCACGTCCCACCCGAGCGCCGCGATCTCGTCTCGAAGCCGGTCGGCCCGGGCGAAGTCCCCGTCCGTCCGTGCAGCCCGGCGCGCCTCCGCGAGCTCGACCACGTCGGCCGGCGCCACGTCCGCCTCCGCGAGCGACGCGAGCCCGAAGAGGCCGAGCGCGCGGCGCAGCAGGTCGTGATCGCGCCAGCCGTGCAGGACGGCGAGCGCCTCCGGCGTGTTGAAGTCGTCGTCGAGCGCGCGTCGGAAGTCGGCCCAGTCACCGGCTTTCTCGCTCTCGCGCCGGAAGACGTTGCGGAAGCCCTCGACCTGCGCCTTCGCCTGTGCGAGCGCGTCGTCGTCGAAGTCGATGGGCTTGCGCCAGTGCGCGGTCATGAAGAAGAGCAGGATCACCTCGCGCCCCCACGTGTCGAGCACGTTGCGGATCGAGACGTCGTTGCCGAGCGACTTCGACATCTTCTCTCCGGCGAACGAGAGCATCCCGTTGTGCGTCCAGATGCGCGCGAACGGGTGGCCGAGCGCATTCGACTGGGCCAGCTCGTTCTCGTGGTGCGGGAAGACGAGGTCGAGGCCGCCGCCGTGGATCTCGAACACGGGGCCGAACGCGTCCTCCGCCATCGCCGAGCACTCGATGTGCCAGCCGGGCCGGCCGCGCCCCCACGGCGCGTCCCACCACGTGTCCTCGCCGGGCTTCCCCGCCTTCCAGAGGGCGAAGTCGCGGGGGTCCTCCTTCCGCGGGTTCGGCTCCTGCTCTTCCACCTGGTCGGGCCGCTGGCCCGAGAGACGGCCGTAGCCGGGGTCGCTCGCGACGCGAAAGTAGACGTCGCCGTCGACCGCGTACGCGACATCGCGCTCGATCAGCTCCTCGATGAAGCGGACGATCTGCGGGATCGACTCCGTCGCCTTCGGCATCAGCTCGGGCAGGCCGAGCCCGAGATCGGCGGTGTCCTCGAGATACCACGCGGTGGCCTTTTCAGCGAGCTCGGCGCTCGCGCTCGGCGCCGCCTCGTAGATCTTGTCGTTCACATCGGTGATGTTGTGGACGAGGATCGCGTCGTACCCGCGCTCGCGCAGCCACGCGCGCAGCCACATGCCGAGCACGAACGGCCGTGCGTTGCCGATGTGCGCGCGCTGGTAGACGGTCGGCCCGCAGAAGTACATCCGGACCGGCCCGGGCGGAGGCGGCAGGTCCTCGACGCGCCGCGTCAGCGTGTTGTACAGACGCACGGCCCTAGCCTAGGGCCCTGCGCAGGAGCTCGTCCCGCGGCAGCGCCTCGATGACGGCGGCGAGCTCGGGGCCGCGGTCGCGACCGGTGAGCGCGAGACGAAGCGACTTGAGGTCGCCGCCGACCGCCTTCAGCTCGCGCACGATCGCACGCGCATCGACACCCGACTCGACGAGGTCCCCGAACCGCGCGAGCGTCTCCGCGGCGTCGACCTCGACGTGCTCCGGCTCGAGCACGATCCGGGCGTAGTCGCGCGCCTCGGCGAGGTCGCGCGCGCCCCGCAGCACCGGCGCGAGCGAAGGCTCGACGCCGACGCGCGCGGCGAGCTCGTCGTCCGACAGCGCCGCGAGGGCGTCGACCGACAATCGGCGGAGGCGCGCGAGGTCGAGGTGGATGTCGTGCCTCGGCAGGCCGAGCTCCTCCAGGTAGGCGCGCGCCGCCTCGCCCGGTATGCCGGCCGTGCGCAGGTCGGCGAGCGTGGACGCGCCGTGGCGCTTCGAGAGCTTCGTCCCGTCCTCGCCGAGCAGCAGGCCGTGGTGGATGAACTCGGGCGGCTCGGCGCCGAGGGCCCGGATGAGCTCCGACTGGAGCCCGGCGTTCGCCCGATGGTCCGAGCCGCGGATGACGTGCGTGATCCCGAAGTCGACGTCGTCGACCGCGCTCGCGAGCTGGTAGGTCGGGGATCCGTCCGGGCGCAGCAGCGTCACCCGGCCGAACCGGAGCGCTCCCTCGGCATCGGGGGCGCCGATCTCGTGCGCGGCCTCCCTGTGCCGGACGAAGCGGCTGCTCTGGTGGACGGGCCCCTCGTCCCAGCGGACGCCGAGCCACTCGAGATCGGCGGCGATCGTCCGGGCGCCGTCCTCGAGGTTCCGCTCGCGGTCGGTGTCGTCGATCCGCAGGAGCATCGTCCCGTCGCGCGCGTCGGCGAACGTGCGATTCGCGACCGCGCTCAGCGCGTTGCCGAGATGAAGGGAGCCGGTCGGGCTCGGGGCGAAGCGGACGCGCACCATGGCGCGAGTGTAGGGAAGGTGAGAGGATCGCCTCGATGGCGGTGGTGACCGAGCGCGAGCGGATGACGTGGGCCCACCTCGGCGAGGGCGCCCGCGAGCTCGCGGCTCAGATCGCCGCCGACGGCTACGCGCCGGGCCTGATCGTCGGCATCGCCCGCGGCGGGCTGCTCACGGCCGGTGCGCTGTCGTACGCGCTCGAGCTGAAGAACGCGTTCACGATGAACGTCGAGTTCTACACGGGCATCGACGAGCGGCTCCCGGTCCCGATGCTTCTGCCGCCGGTCCCCGATCTCGTCGATCTCCAGGATCAGCGCGTGCTCGTCGCCGACGACGTCGCCGACACCGGCCAGACGCTCCTGCTCGTGAAGGAGTTTCTCGCCGGCAAGGTGCGCGAGGCGCGCGTCGCGGTGCTGTACGAGAAGCCGCGGTCCGTCGTGCGCTGCGAGTACGTCTGGCGGCGCACGGATCGCTGGATCGACTTCCCCTGGAGCGCCGCGACCGTCCCGTAAAGCTGCGAGACTACGGGTGTGCTCGTCGCCCATCCGAACCCGCAGCAGTTCCTCCACGTCGACGCGAAGGCGCGCACCGCCCTCGTGACGCTCATCGCCGGGTACAACGGCGAGAACAACGGCTTCAACTTCGACGGCTACGGCCGCGGCGAGCTGCTCATCTCCGTGCCGCGCGGCTGGCGCGTGCGCGTGACGTGCACGAACCACGGCGGGATCAATCACTCCTGCGCCGTCGTGGCGGGGGCGATGACGGTCACACCGTCGTTCCCCGGCGCCGCGACCCCGATCCTTCCTCCCGGCAGGACGGCGGGGTTCTCGTTCCTCGCCGGCCGGGTCGGGACCTACCGCCTCGCGTGCCTCGTCCCCGGCCACGAGGAGGCGCGGATGTGGGACGTGCTCGAGGTGACGCGCGGAGGCAGGCCGAGCGTCAGCGCCAGACCCGGGCCGTAGCGCTCAGAGCAGCGGGTCGAGCGCGGCTGCGACGAAGAGAAGCGCGAGGTAGAGCAGCGAGTAGTGGAAGAGCCCGGCGGCGCCCTTGCGCGACGGCACGCGCAGGAGCCGGACCGCGAGCGCGAGGAAGAGCCCGCCGAGGAGGAGCGCGGCGACGAGGTACAGCAGGCCGAACGTCCCCGTGGCGACCGGGACGACCGTCGCCGCGACGAGCACCACCGTGTACCAGACGATGCGCCGCAGCGTCACGGACTCGCCGCGGACGACGGGGAGCATCGGCACCGCGGCGCGCTCGTAGTGCTCGCGGATGAGGAGCGCGAGCGCCCAGAAATGGGGCGGCGTCCACAGGCAGACGATCGCGAAGAGCCACAGCGCGGGCACGGCGACGTTTCCCGTGGCGGCCGCGTAGCCGACGAGCGGCGGCACGGCGCCCGCGACCCCTCCGAGCACGATGTTCTCCGGCCCGCGCCGCTTCAGGTACCCGGTGTAGACGACGACGTAGAAGAGATTCCCGACGAGGGCGAGCACCGCGGTCAGCAGGTTCGCGGTCGACGCGAGCAAGGTGAACGACGCCGCCGAGAGCGCGAGGCCGAACTCGAGCGCGCGCGGCGGCGTCAGCCTCCCCGCGGCGACCGGGCGCGACGCGGTTCGCGGCCCCATCAGCTTGTCGATGTCGCGGTCCATGACGTGATTCAGCGCCGCGGCGCCGCCGCAGGCGAGCGCGAGGCCGACGAACGTCACAACGAGAAGCGATGCCGAGGGACGCCCGTGCGCGCCGACCGCGGCTCCGCAGAGACCGGTGAGGAGAAGCAGCGTCATCACGCGAGGCTTCGTCAGCGTCACGTAGTCGCGCCAGGCGCCGCGTGCGACGCGCTCCCCGCGCCACGTCAGCACGGCGAGCACGGCGGCGGCGGCGAAGGCCGGAATCGCGAGCGCGAGGTGGGCGGTGCCCGGCGACGCGGCGGTCGCGAGCAGGAGCGCGGCCGTGACCGCGACCGGAGCGAGCAGATGGCGGTGCGAGACGATCGCCGCGACGAGCAGCGCCGCGAGCGGCGGCCCGGCGAGCGCGGCGACCACACGGTGGACGGAGCCCGCCTCCGCGGTCACGACCGCGAACGCCGTCGCCGCGGCGACCGCGAGCGCGCACGCGCGCAGGAACGTCCCGGGCGCGTCCAGCGTCCTCATCGGGCGAGAGTCCTCAGGTCGCCCTCCACGAACGCGGGCGCGAACGGGAACGCGTACCCGGTGCGAACCCAGCCGTTGCGGTCGACGAGGAGCACGATCGAGTCGCGCGCCACCGCGTGACGGACGATGAGCGGCCGCTGCGAGACGGGCAGCCGGTCGACCGCATAGCGGAGCTCGGCGAGGCAGCCGGAGCAGCCGGGCGCGACGAAGGCGAGGACGGCGGTGCGCCCGCGCGGAACATCGGCGCGTCGCACTCCGGCCTTCCACGTCACCTGCCCATGGAGCTCGGGCAGGGCGAGCGTCGCGCGCCCGCCGGTGAACGCGTGCGCGACGGCGGCCCCTGCCACGCCGAGGGCGGCTGCAACAGCGAGAGCAGCCGCCGCTGCCTTCACGTGTCGCCGCCGGAGCGCCGGCGCATGATCCGCATGTACCAGATCGTCACGACGATCAGCAGGGCGATCGGCATCGCCCACGTCAGTAGCGACCCCGCGAGAAACGAGGCGATCACGTCCATGAGAGCTCCTCGGGTCGGGGCTCGGCGCCCGAGGGCTCGAGCCAGCGGTAGAAAGCGATGAATGCGGAGATGAAGTACGTCAGCGAGCCGGGGACCCACATGACGCCGGCGCCCAGCTGCTGGTCGGAGAGCGAATGGTACGCGCCGTACAGGGGCGTCTTCGCGAACGCGAGGACGATCGCGAGGATCCAGCCCGGCACCATCGCGAGGGCGAACCAGCCCGCTCGATGGAGATGATCGATGCGCGCGCGGACCGGCGGCGCGTCGAGCAGGGCGCCCCAGTAGAGGAGCGCCGGAGCGACGAAGGAGATGTGCTCGAGCACATGGACAGTCTCGCTGTGCACCGCCGCGTCGTACATGGCCGGGATGTGCCAGACCCCGATCGCGGCCGACTGCAGCGCGAGCGCGACCGGCGGCCGCATCAGCACCCTCCCGACGGCGCGGAACACCGCGGATCCCGCGAGCGCTCCGCCGACTGCCCGGCGCGCGGAGAGGGGAAACGGAAGCCACATCCGGGGCCACGGCCGCCCGAGCACGACGAGCGGCGGCACGACAGTCAGCAGGACGACGTGCTGCGCCATGTGCACCGCGAGCCAGCGGTTCGCCAGCGTGTCGAACGGCGGCTCGAGCACGACGAAACTCGCGATCACCGCGCCGTAGAAGCACGCTTCCCGCCGGTGCCGCGGCCGGCCGCGCCGGCCGAGGGCGTACAGGGTCGCCGCCGCGCCGCACACGACCAGGGCGAGGATCGACAAACGGAGCCCCCTTAGATCAGGTAGAGGATGATCCAGGCGAGAACCGCGATGCCCGCCAGGAACATCCAGTAGAAGCTGAGGGCGGCGAGCTCGGCGCGGTTGAGCTCCACCGGGTTGCGGATGTCGTGGGCCATCCTGTCGGGATCGCCGGACGCGTGCCCGGGCGGCACGTTCGCGCCGCCCATCGCGTCGTTGCGGTACCGCCACGAGGTGGCGAGAACCGTCTCGAGCCAGAACATCGCGCCGAGGACGAAGAGGAAGAGGAAGGCCGTCCAGCCGAAGAAGACGCTCGCGAACCCGCCGTCCGTCGGCCCGAAGTCCTGCTGCGTCCAGCCGATGACCTGGAGGACGAGGGCGGCGATGCCGAGCGCGAGCGCCGCGAATCCCTTCTGCCGGAATGCCTCGCGCCGGCCGGCCGCCTGGTCGATGCGGCCGAACCGGACGAGCATCGCGCTGAGGACGATGCACGCCATCACGATCGTCCCCCACGTCACCGAGGCGTCGACGTGCTTCGGCTTCCACATGCCGGCGTTGTTCACCGACCGGAGATAGAAGTACGCAAAGAGGAAGGCGACGAAGAAGAACGCCGTCGCGCCCGCCAGGAGCTGGCCGGCCGAGATGAGGTTGCGCGACAGGACCTCCGGGTCCTCGCCCTCGACGACCGCGTAGTCGGTGCCGGGCTGTGCGAGCTCGGTCATCAGCTCATCCCCGCGGGAGCGCCGGCGGGAACAGGGACGCCGGCCGGCTCGCCGTAGCCGTACGGATCGCTCGAGAAGACCGGGATGCGGTCGAAGTTGTGCACCGGCACCGGCGAGGGCAGCTGCCACTCGATCGACTTCGAGCCCCACGGATCGATCGGGGCGGGAATCCGGTCGAAGACGAGCGACTTCACGAAGTTGTAGAGGAAGAGCAGCATCGACCCGCCGAGGAGGAACGCCGACACCGACACCCAGTCGTTCAGGAACTGGAGCCCGTGCGGGTAGGTGACGACGCGGCGCGGCTGGCCCTGGAAGCCTGCGATGAAGAGCGGGAAGAAGGTCGAGTTGAAGAAGATGAACATCGTCCAGAAGTGGATCTTCCCGAGCCGCTCGTTCAACTGGAGGCCGGTCATCTTCGGGATCCAGTAGTAGATGCCGGCGAAGAACGTGAACACGAGCCCGCCCATGATCGTGTAGTGGAAGTGGGCCATCGAGAAGAAGCTGCCGTGCGTGGTGACGTCGCTCGGCGCGTCGGACAGGAACACGCCGGAGAGGCCGCCGAGCAGGAAGTTGAAGAACCAGGCGAGGCAGAAGAGCATCGGCACCGAGTAGCGGATGTTGCCCCGCCACAGGGTCATCATCCCGCAGATGAACGTCAGGCCCGTCGGGATCGAGATCAGCTCGGTGGACAGCATGTAGAACGGCCGCAGGTCGGCGTTGATCCCGCTGACGAACAGATGGTGCTGCCAGACGAACCACGAGAGGAGCGACACGCCGAGCATTCCCCCGACGGCCAGCCGGTAGCCCCACAGAGGCTTGCGCGCGAACACCGGCAGGATCTCGAGGACGATCGCGAAGCCGGGCAGCGCGAGGATGTACACCTCCGGATGGCCGAAGACCCAGAAGAGGTTCTCGTACAGGTACGAACTACCCCCTTGAGCCGCGATGAAGAAGTTGGTCTGGACGACGCGGTCGAGCAGGGCCATCGACAGGGTCGCGACGAGCACCGGGGCCGCGAGCACCATCAGGATCGCCGTCGAGACGATGCCCCACACGAACATCGGCAGGCGCGTCCACGTCAGGCCCGGCGCCCGCATCGTCACGATGGTGACGAGCATGTTCAGGCCGAGGAGCGTCATCGAGATTCCGACGAGCGCGAAGAAGAGGTAGTAGCAGTCCATGCCCGGGTTGGCCTGCGTGCCGAGCGGCTGGTAGCCCGTCCATCCGGTCGGGAACCCGCCGAAGAAGATCGTCGTCTCGAGGATCGCGCCGGCGGCCATGAGCAGCCAGAAGGTCAGCGCCTCGATCCGCGGGAAGGCCATGCGCCGCGCGCCGATGAGGATGGGAACGAGGTAGTTGCCGAACGGGCCGAGGATCCCGCTCGTCATCATCCCCATCATCATCGTGCCGTGGATGCCGACGATCGTCAGGTATGTGCCGGCCGGCCAGACCTGGTGATCGGGACGGAGGAGCTCCGTCCGGATCAGCATCGCGTTCAGGCCGCCGATGAAGAAGAAGAGGCCGATCCCGACGAGGTACTGGATGCCGACGACCTTGTGATCGGTGCACAGGCCGAAGTAGCGGCCCATCCCGCCGGTCTCCTTCTCGCGCAGCGACGGCGGATAGCCGCGCAGGCGCGCGATCGGGTAGTTGAGGAAGCCGAGCCCGATCAGGAAGCCGACGACGCCGCCGAGGTAGCCGAGGACGAGCGAGAGCTCGTTGAAGTCGATCGTCCCGAAGAAGTTGATGCTCGGGCCGACGACGGCGTGCGCGCCGAACCAGCCGACGTACCAGCCGCCGACACCGAGAATGCAGGCGGTCAGGAGATTGAAGCCGACGAGGCGGCGAGCGAGCGTCATCCGGCCCTCCTCTGCGGGTCGGGG
>JAGWRZ010000193.1 GCA_028876365.1 Acidobacteriota bacterium
CCGTGCTCAGCGCACCGCGCGAGCCCGCAAACGGCTGACCCTGCAGAGAAGCCCGTTCGCCAGAAGCTCCTCGCCTCGCGCGCAACGCGCGTTGGTGGGTTGCGGGCTCCGGCCGAAACCTCTGTGCAGGGCCAGTCACCTCCACCCTACTCTTCTTGCCCGAGGCTGACGGTGTCCTGATAGCAGCGGTAAAGGCGACGCAGTTGGCGGCTCGGGTCGAGCCAGAACTCGTCTGGCTCGATGTCGATCCACGGCTCTGCTTGCGCGACCTGGCAGCGTTCAGCACCGGCGAACGCCGCCACGGCCGCGACCGAGGGTTTCGGTGAGCCGTCAATTCGCCAGAGTCCAAACGTGCGCTCATGCCTGGCGCGGTCGAGCGGCGCGCTCTCCCAGAGCGCTGCGCTGTAGTCGGAATAGCACCAGAGCATCGCGCCCAGACAGCCGGCGCGACGAAGCGCCTCCAGCGCCCTCGCCGTGTACGCGGCCGCAGCATCCTCGTCGACGAGCAGCGACGACTCACCCTCCGCTCTCCCTTCGCTCGGACCGGCGCGACGAAGGGTCGGAAGACCGAACTCGCTGAACAGCACGTCGCGGCCCGCGCCGAGCCAGCGCGTGATCCGCGCGAGGAACGCGAGCAATCGCTCGTCGGTGGGACCGTCGGCCCAGGGCGCGTAGATCGGATAGCCGTGCATCGACAGAAAGTCACAGGAGGCGGAAACGTCGCCAGGCCCGAGCCGGCGGTCCTCCTCGAGGTCCTCCATGTGCAGCCCGACGGTGAGCAGCGCCGACTCGTCCACGCGTCGGATCGCCGAGGTGAGGCGGACGAGCCACGCGCGCGCCGTCGCGGCGGTCGGTGGGATCACACAGTTGGAGTTCTCGTTGCCGAGGTCCCACGCCCAGAGCGCCTCATGACCCGCAAGCGCAGCCGCAGCCTCCGCCGCGAACAGGGCCTGCGCATCCGTGACGGCCGGGTCGCTGTACCAGTTGCGAAGCCCGCCCTCGGCGATCGCGCCGCGCGAAACGACGCGGAAGCGATCATCACCGGCCGGGCCTCCAAGCGCCCAGGCCGGGATCCAGTTCACCCCGCTCATGTGCCCCGTGAACAGGGTCGGGATCAACGCGAGCCCGAGCTCAGCGGCGAGGTCGGCGACCGCGACCAGCCGTCCCAGCATCTCCCGGTCGACCCTCTCCGGCGACGGCTGGAAGTCTTCCCAGGTCAGGAACACGCGCACCGAGTCGAGACCGGACGCGGCGATCCGCTCGAAGTCAGCCGCAACCTCGCCCCGATCGAACTGCGACCACCAGCCCATCGCGGTACGCGCCGGCCAGTAGTTGACGCCGACGCGGAACCGTTCTGCGTGCGGTCGCAGGCTCAGCGGCGATCCTCGCCGGCGGCGTGCACGGCGCGGTGAGCCTCGATCACGCGCGGGTAGAGAGCGAGGTAGTCGTCGACCATCCGCTCGACGTTGAAGCGCTGCTCGACCGAGGCCCGTACCGCCGCCCGGTCGAGTCCCTTCGCAGCATCGACGGCCGCAGCCGCGGCGTCGATGCTCTCGACCAGGAAGCCGTTCTCGCCGTCGCGCACGATCTCCCCCATCGAGCCGCGCGGTGACGCGATCACCGGCGTCCCACAGGCCATCGCCTCGACCACGCTGAAGCCGAACGGCTCATCGAAATTGACCAGATGCAGCAGCGCCCGCGCACCGCCGAGCAGTCCCCCGCGAGCGTCTGGTCCGACCGCACCGACGTACGTCACTCGCTGACCGTCGAGGCGCGGTTCGACCAGCCGCTCGAAGTAGCTGCCGTCCTGGACGATCCCGGCGATCACGAGCGGCAAGCCGACACGCTCGGCCACCTCGATCGCCTCCACCGTCCCCTTGTCAGGATGGATGCGGCCAAAGAACAGCAGGTACTCGCCCGGCCCTTCCTGGAGCGGGAACTGGCTCAGGTCGATGCCGTGGTGGATCGTCGCAACGTAGTCGAGCCGCTCATGCCGGTCGGCATCGCTGATCGCAACGTAGAAGCCGCGCCCGTTGTACTTTTCGAACACGGGAACGATCCGTTCCGACGAAAAGCCGTGAATCGTCGTCACCACCGGTGTGTCGACGAGGCCGCTGTAGCTCAGCGGCAAGAAGTCGAAGCTGTTGTGGATCACATCGAACTCGCGAGCGCGCTCGAACACCGCCGAGATGTGCAGCGCCTCCCACACCTTCGCATCCACTCCCGGATCCTCCGAATAGCCGGTCGGCGCCGTCCCGACGAGGCGCGCGGTCGTGACGGAGTCAGCCGTCGCGAACAAGGTGACATCCACGCTTCGCCTGACCAACCCTTCGGTCAACAAGGACGCGAACTGCTCCCACGGCCCGTACCCGCGCGGCGGCACCCGCCAAGAGATCGGCGCGAGAACCGCGACCCGCAACGTCGCCTTACGGTTCGCGGACGCCCGCGTCCCTCTGCTCGTGCCTGCTTGCCTCGGCGTCGCTCGCGAGCGTCTTCTGCCGCGACGCCTCCGCGTCGGCCGCTTCCTCGGTGGTCAACGGCCCGGTCGGCGGTCTGCGGCCCCCGAAAAGCCGCTCGAGCAACGTGAGTCGGCGCTTCATGCAAAGAGAGTAGACGCTGCGACCGCTGAGCTCGCACACTCGCCGCCACCGCTGCGGCCGTCAAAGCGGGGCGGTGTTCGACCTACTTCTTGTTGGTCGTGAACCAGCCGCGAATCTTCGCGATCAGGTTGTTCATGCAACGAACGGTACTCCTCTGCCGGGCACGCTGCAGCGGCGGCCCAAAAGCACCGGACCCAACTCGCTCAGCCGCGGCGCCGACGGCGGACGGGTGCGGGCGGGCGGCCGACGGACGCCGCGAACGAGGCAGCGTGGCCGAGGCGGCCGGCGAGCTTGCCGACGTCGGTCTGCTGCTCCGGCAGGACAAGTGTGACGCCGATGCCGCTGCGGCCGGCGCGGCCGGTCCGGCCGACGCGGTGCACGTAGTCGTCGCCCGTTCGCGGCGGGTCGAAGTTGATCACGTGCGTGATCGCGTCGACGTCGAGGCCGCGCGCAGCGACGTCCGTCGCGACGAGCGTCGTCACCTTTCCGCTTTCGAACTGCGCGAGTGAGCGCTCACGGGCGTTCTGCGACATGTTCCCGTGCATCACCACCGACCGGACCTGGTGCTCGCGCGCGAGCTTTCGCGCGAGCCGGTCGGCGCCGTGCTTGGTGCGCACGAACACGAGCGACAAGCCGTCGGCGCCGCCGATCGTCTCGGCGAGCCGACCAAGCTTCGTCTCGGCCGTCACCGGCACGAACCGATGCTCGATCTCGCTCCGCCCCTGCTCCACCTGCCGCTCGAGGCGCACGTGCACCGGCGCCGAGGTGTACGCGCGCGCAAGATCCATGACGGCGCCCTCGAGCGTCGCGGAGAACAGCAGGGTCTGGCGATTTGCCGGAACGTCTCGGAGAACCCGATCGACCTGGGGGCGAAAGCCCATGTCGAGCATCCGATCGGCCTCGTCGAGGACAAGCACGCGCACGTCGCGCAGCGAGACCAGACGCCGTTCGATCAGATCGTTCAAGCGGCCGGGCGTCGCAACCAGGATCTGTGCCGCCCGCGCGCGCTTCGCCTGCACGCCGACCGAGGTGCCGCCGTAGACCGCCGCGATCCGCAGCGA
>JAGWRZ010000194.1 GCA_028876365.1 Acidobacteriota bacterium
AGAACGGTGATCCGGTCGGCGATCTCGAGCACCTCGTTCAGCTTGTGGCTGATGAAGATCACCGACTTGCCGTCGGCCTTCAGGCTTCGGACGATCTCGAAGAGCTCGCCCGCCTCCTGCGGGGTGAGGACGGCCGTCGGCTCGTCGAGGATCAGGATCTCGGCGCCGCGGTAGAGCGCCTTCAGGATCTCGACGCGCTGCTGCTGGCCGACGGTGATCGAGGAGACGAGCGCGGTCGGGTCGACCGCGAGCCCGAACTGCCGCGAGAGCTCGGACACGCGGCTCTCGGCGGTCCGCTCGTCGAGGAGGACGACGTCGCGCGTCGGCTCGACGCCGAGGACGATGTTCTCGGCGACGCTCATCACGGGGATGAGCATGAAGTGCTGATGGACCATCCCGATGCCGACGGCGATGGCGTCGCGCGCCGACGAGAACGCGACCTGCTTACCCGCGACGACGATCTCGCCCTCGTCGGGCTTCGTCAGCCCGTACAGGATGTTCATCAGCGTCGACTTGCCGGCGCCGTTCTCGCCGAGCAGCGCGTGCACCTCGCCTCGCCGCAGGTCGAAGTCGACGTGGTCGTCGGCGACGATCCCCGGGTACCGCTTCGTGATGCCGCGTAACTCGAGGACCGTCTCGTCCACCATCGCGTCGATTCTAGGTCGGGGAGAAAAGACGGGGGCGGACTGCATGTCCGCCCCCGTGTCGTTCTCGGTCGGTCAGTGAGTCGGCCCGACGTGCGCGCCGGGCAGGAGGCCCAGCAGGTCGGAGCCCTTCGCGACCGGCACCTTGACCTTGCCGGCTGCGATCTTCGCCCGGAGCGCGTTCATCGCGGTGATGTCCGCCTTCGGCACCTTCGGGCTGATCTTGCCGACGCCGACGCCGTTGTTGTTCAGGTCGAACAGCAGGTCGCTGCCGCCCTTGAACTGGCCGGCCTTCGCCTGCTTGATGGCGGTGAAGATGCCGACGTCGACGCGCTTGAGCGCGCTCGTGAGCACGTTCTTCGCCAGGCCGTACTGGTCGACGTCCACGCCGATGCCCCAGATGCCGGCCCCTGCCGCCGCGTTCAGCGCGCCGATGCCGCAACCGCCGGCGACCTGGAACTCGACCTGCGAGCCCTGGCCGATCTGGTTCTGCGCGACGGCCTTGCACTTGTCCTGCGCGACGAAGTCCTGCGAGTAGCCGACGAGCACCTTGATGCCCGGATCGGCGAGCTTCGCGCAGTAGTTGTACCCGACGATGTAGTCGTCGACCGCCGGGATCTCGATGCCGCCGACCGCGCCGATGACCTGCTTGCCGCCCTTCGCCTTCGTCATCTCACCCGCGAGATAGCCGACGAGGCAGCCGGACTGGTTCGACGCGTACACGAGGCCCTCGATGTTCTTGACGCTCTTCGCCTTCGCGAAGTCCGGGCCCTTCACCGAGTCGTCGGTGATCGTGAAGTCGACGGTCGGGAACTGCGCCGCGACCGTCGACAGGGTCGGCGCGAGCAGGTACCCCGCCGCCGAGACGATGTTCGCGCCCTGGCGGACCATCGTCGTCAGGTTCGGCAGGTAATCCGAGCTCGAGTTCGACTGGATCTCGAGCGTCTTCACGCCGAGCTGCTTGCCGGCGCGCTTCAGGCCGGCCAGCTGATTCTCGTTGAAGCCCTTGTCGTTGAACTTGCCGATATCGCTGACGAGCGCCGCGGTGAACGTCGCCTTGGGCTTCGCCGGTGCGGCGGTTCCGCTCCCCGCGAGCACGAGCCCCGCGAGCAGCGCCACAGCCGCCGCGACGAGCAGTGACTTCTTCACAAACCCTCCTAAGGAAATCCGATTGATGGTGCCCTCCGACTCCGACGAGTCTAACCCCGGAAAGTTTGGTCGTCTACGGGAGTCGACCGGGCCGATAGCGTAGAAACGTGAACCTCGCCGGGCCGCGCGAGCTTCCCTTCGACCTCGCCGACGAGCGCTTCATCGCCGACCCCTATCCGGCCCTCGGGGCGCTTCGCGAGGCCGCGCCGCTCGTCCACGACGAGCGCCTCGGGCGCTGGTTCCTCACCCGCCACGCCGACGTCCGCGCGTGCCTGCGGGACAAGCGCCTGGGGCGCAACTTCCGCCACGTCGGGAGCGAGACCGAGTTCCACGCCGAGCCGCTCGACCCGCGCTTCGCCGACTTCTGGGCGAGCGAGCGCTGGAGCCTCCTCTGGCTCGAGCCGCCGGAGCACACGCGCATCCGCAAGCTCGTCGCGGCGGCGTTCACGCCGCGGGCGGTCGAGGGCATGCGGGCGCCCGCGGCCGCTCTCGCCCGCTCGCTGCTGGAGAGCCTCGGCGAGAGCTTCGACCTCCTCTACGACTATGCGCAGCCGTACTCGATCACGCTCATCTGCGCGCTCCTCGGCGTGCCGACCGACCGTCATCGCGACCTCCTCGACTGGTCGCACGCGATCGTCAAGATGTACGAGTTCGACACGACCGACGAGCAGGCGGTCGCGGCGAACGATGCGGCGCGGGCGTTCCGCGCCTACGTGACGGAACTCATCGAGGAGCGCCGCGCCGCGCCGCGCGACGACATGGTGAGCGGCCTCGTGCAGGCACGCGTCGACGGGGAGCGGCTCTCGGACGACGAGATCGTCTCGACGGTGGTCGTGCTCCTGAACGCCGGCCACGAGGCGACGGTGAACACCGTCGGGAACGGCTTCCGCGCTCTCGCCGCGCACCCGGGCGAATGGGAGCGACTCGTCTCCGGCGAGGTGGCCGCGGCACAGGCGATCGAGGAGCTCATCCGCTGGGACCCGCCGCTGCAGCTGTTCGAGCGGTGGGTGCTCGAGGACGGCGTCGAGATCGCGGGCACCCCCGTGCCGCGCGGCGAGAAGATCGCGCTCCTCTTCGGCTCGGCGAGCCGGGACCCGCGCGTTTTCGCCGAGCCGGACCGCCTCGACCTCGCGCGCGCGAACGCCGCGGAGCACATCGGCTTCGGCGGCGGCATCCACGTCTGCATCGGGGCCCCGCTCGCGCGGATCGAGCTGGCGGCGAGCTTCGAGGCGCTCGCGGAGCTCCGCCCCGCGCTTCACCTCGTCGAGCGGCCCGAGCGCGTGCCGGCCTTCGTCATCCGCGGCTTCCGCTCGGTGCGCGTCGCGGGCTGAACGCGACGCTCAGGACCGCTGGAGCGCGTTCTCGTCGACGAGCACGCGCCGGGGCTTCGAGCCCTCGTAGCCGGAGATGATCCCGCGCCGCTCGAGCATGTCGACGAGCCGGCCCGCGCGCGTGTAGCCGACGCGCAGGCGCCGCTGCAGGAGCGAGACCGACGCGGTCTGCGTCTGCACGACGATCTCGATCGCCTTGTCGAGGAGCGGGTCGTCGTCCGGATCGAACTCCCCGTGCTCGTCGCCGTCGTCCGGGTCGGCGAAGACCTCCGGCAGCTCGAGGTAGCCCTCGTCCAGCTCCTGCTCGCGCTGGCGCGTCTGCTCGACGACGAGCGCGATCTCCTCCTCGGAGACGTACGCGCCCTGGACGCGCTGGAGCCGCGAGGTCCCGAGCGGCTTGAAGAGCATGTCTCCCTGCCCGAGGAGCGCCTCGGCGCCGTTCGTGTCGAGGATGACGCGCGAGTCGGTCTGCGACGACACGGCGAACGCGATCCGCGACGGGACGTTCGCCTTGATCATGCCGGTGATGACATCGACCGACGGGCGCTGCGTCGCCAGCACGAGATGGATCCCGACGGCGCGCGACTTCTGCGCGAGCCGGATGACGGCATCCTCCACGGCCTGCGGCGCGACCATCATCAGGTCGGCGAGCTCGTCGATGACGACGAGGAGGAACGGCATCGTCGACTCGCCGCGCTGCCGGAAGGCGCGGTTCGCCTCGACGATGTTGCGCGCGCGCACGTGCGAGAGCCGCTCGTAGCGGCGTTCCATCTCCGCCAGGCAGTTGGCGAGCACGGCGCTCGCCTCCTTCGGGCTCGAGACGACCGGGGTGAGCAGGTGCGGGATCGACTCGTAGTGGTTGAGCTCGATCCGCTTCGGGTCGATGAGGATCATCCGCACCTCGTCCGGGGTGGCGCGCAGCAGGATCGAGGTCAGGAGCGCGTTGATGCACCCGGACTTGCCCGAGCCGGTCGTGCCGGCGATGAGGAGGTGCGGCATGCGCGCGAGATCGGTCCACACCGCCGCGCCCGAGATGTCCTTGCCGAGCCAGACGGCGAGCGGGCTCGCGGTCGCCGGGAGATCGTCGAAGATGTCCCCGAGGGTGACGAGGTTCGGAGAGAGGTTCGGCAGCTCGACTCCGACCGCCTGCTTGCCGGGGATCGGCGCGAGGATCCGGATCTCCGTCGTCGCGAGCGCGTACGAGAGGTCGTCCTTCAGCCCGGCGACCTTCGACACCTTCGTGCCGGGCGCGAGCTGGAGCTCGAAGCGCGTTACGCGCGGGCCGGAGATCCGGCCGATGACGGTCGCGTCGACGCCGAAGTGCGAGAGCGTCTGCACGAGCAGCTCGGCGACGCGGGCGGAGGCCTCCTCCGTCGTCCCCGCCCGCTCGGGGCCGCGGTTCAGGACGCTCCGGTCCGGGAGCCGGTAGTCGTGATGCTCGCTCGTCACATCCTCGAAGAGCGGCTCCTGGCCGACGACGAGCGGCTCCGGCTCGAGGCTCGAGAGGGGCGGGGGCGCGAGCTCGGCGACGACGTCGGGATAGGCGGCCTCGGCATCGACGACGGGCTGCACCTTCTTCGCCTTGCGCGCGCGCGCCGGAGCCGGGGCGGCGGGCCGCGGCATGCGCGCGCGGCGCGCGGC
>JAGWRZ010000195.1 GCA_028876365.1 Acidobacteriota bacterium
CGCATTGCCGGTACCGGATCCCCGCCCGGTTCGACGACGAGCTCGTTGTCCACACGCGCTGCGTCGGCCCGCGCGGGGCGCGCTTCCGGTACGAGTACGCGATCGTGCGGGGAGACGAAGTCCTCGCCGACGGCCATACGGAGCACGCGTGCGTCGATGCGACGACCTTCCGGCCTACACGGGTGCCGGAGTGGCTCGCAGAGGCGATCCGCGCCGCCGAGGCGGCCGCTAGCTCTTCGGCGTGAAGATCTCGCGCGCGATCACGAGCCGCTGGATCTGCGACGTGCCCTCGTAGATCTGGAACAGCTTCGCGTCGCGCATCAGCTTCTCGACCGGGTACTCCTTGATGTAGCCGTAGCCGCCGAAGACCTGAACGGCGTCGGTTGCGACCTTCATCGCCGTGTCTGCCGCGAACCGCTTCGCGAACGACGAGTACAGCGTCGCCTTCCGACCGTAGCCCTGGTCGAGCATCCACGCCGCCTGCCAGCAGAGGAGACGCGCGGCCTCGATCTCGGTCGCCATGTCGGCGATCATGAAGTTGACACCCTGGTGCATGGCGATCGGCACCTCGAAGGTCACGCGCTCCTTGGCGTACGCGACCGAATGCTCGTACGCCGCCTGTGCGACGCCGACCGCCCCGATCGCCGTGCCCGGACGCGTGAAATCGAGCGTCGCCATCGCGATCTTGAAGCCGTCGCCTTCCTCGCCGATGCGGTTCGCCGCCGGCACGCGTACGTCCTCGAGCGCGAACGCGGACGTGTCGGTCGCTCGCTGCCCCATCTTCTCGAGGTGCTGCTCGATCGTGACGCCGCGTGCGTCCATCGGGACGATGAAGGCCGACATCCCCTTCGCGCCCGCCCGCGCGTCGGTCTTCGCGAACACGACCGTCCACGAGGCGTAGCCCGCGTTCGTGATGAACGTCTTCGACCCGTTGATGACGTAGTCCCCGCCGTCGGCGACGGCGGTCGTCTTCATCGAGGCGACGTCCGAGCCCGCGCCCGGCTCCGACAGGCCGAACGAGCACAGGATCGGCGCTTCGAGGAGCGGGGGAAGCCAGGCCGCCTTCTGCTCGTCGCTGCCGTAGAGGATCACCGGCCCTGCGCCGAGCCCGTTCGCCGTGATCGACGTGCCCATGCCCGAGCAGCCCCAGTACAGCTCCTCGCCGATGAGCATGCCGTCGAACGCCGAGAGGCCGGGCCCGCCGTACTCCTCCGGGACGTGGAGGTTCATGAGCCCGATCTCGTGCGCCTTGGCGATGACCTCGGCGGGATGGCGCATGTGTGTGTCGTGATCGCGCTCGTGCGGGCGGATCTCGTTCTCCGCGAACGCGCGCGCGAGCGCGCGTAGCCCTCTCTGCTCGTCGGTGAGGCCGAACGAGACCCCCGTGCCCTGATCGATCGCAGCCATCCTCGCCCCGGTTTCGATTGACTAGTCAGTCAATGATACAGGGGCGAGCCGCGGATCCCCTTGCTCCTCCTCCCCGCGCCGGCTGAGGGCGACCGCGCCGACGAGGACGAGCGCGAACGCGGCGACGCGGAGCCCACCGCGAACGCCGCCCGGCAGGGCCTCGGCGAAGAGGACGGTGCCGGCCGCGATCGGCAGGGCATTCGTCCACAGGACGGCGAGGCCGGCGGAGGCGAGCTTGCTCCCGCGCTGGAAGGCGAGCTGCATGCTGACGAAGGCGAGGCCGTGGCAGGCGAGAAGGACCGGGACGAAGGCGAGCCGTGCGCCGCCCGCGACCGCGGCCTTCGTGGCCACATCGCCGGCCGCGTACAGGACGCCCGCGGCCGTCCCGAGCCCCGCTGCCGTCGGCCGCGCCCTCGCGATCGCGCCCGCGAGCGCGAGCGAGCCGCCGACCCACGCGACGACCGCCACGGCGACCCCGTGACCGGTCGGGGGATGCGGCGGGATCGAGAGCCCGAGCAGCGCGAGACCGCCGAGCGCTGCGCCGACACCGACGCGCTCGGCGATCCGCAGCCGCCCGCCGAGCGCGAGCACGCCGACGCCGCCCGCCGACGCCGCCTGGACGAGCGAGAGCGGCGCGAGCGCCAACGCGCCGACGTAGAGCACCCAGCCGCCGATGCCGGCGAAGAACCCTGCCGCCCACCTCCCGCTGCGAAAGAGGAGGACGAGCGAACGCACGGGCCGCCGGACGGTCAGCGCAGGGAGCCTCGACGCAGACGAGTGCTGCAACGCGTAGCCGCCGCCGATCGCAATTGCCGAGGCGACGGCGAGGACGAGCCCCGCGACGATCACTGAAAGGGAAGGTACGCCTCTACCGCGAGCGCCGCGACGCCGACACGCGGGAGGTCGAGCCGCCGCTCGTAGACGACGAAGCGGCGCTGCCACGCGGGCAGGAACTTGCGGTTGAAGACGAGCAGGTTGTCGAGCTGGAACCAGCCTTTCATCCGGCGGAGTGTCGCAGCCTGCATGCGCTGCGCGACGCTCAGGTCGCCCTCGGGCGAAAGGAGCGCGGCGAACGGCGAGAAGTTGAGCGAGACGCGCGCATACTCGTGCTCCCGCGCCCAGGCGATCGAGGCGCAGATGAGCCACTCGGTGAAGCCGTTCGGGACATCCGGAGTCCGCGGCATCGAGGAGAGCGAAAGCGCCGACCCTGCGGGACAGACGGCGAAGTGAAGGAAGCCGCGCGCGTGGCCGGACTCGTCGACCCCGACGACGAAGACGGCGTCGTCGTCTCCGTCGCGGAACAGGACGTCGAAGGCCATGACGAAACCGCGATCCGGCGCATTGCCACGCCAGATGCGCGCCACCTCCTCGAGCTCGGCACGCAGCTCCGGGCCGACCTGCGAGGGTCGAAGCACCTTTGCGGTGAAGCCGGCCCGCTCCAGCCGGTGCACGGACTGCCGCACCTTGCGGATTTGGCGGCCGTCGAGCGAGAACGACTCCGTCTCGACGACGGCCTCGTCCCCGTGATACAGCGCGCGCAGCCCGAGCGAGCGGTACAGCTCGAGGTCGCTCTCGGAGACGCCCAGCACGGCCACGCGCCAGCCGCGCTCGTGCGCGAACTCGAGGAACGACCGCAGCAGGTCGGCTCGCGAGCCCGTGCGCCCGATCGGGTCGCCGGCGACGATCGCAACGCCGCCGACCACGCGGTAGGCGAGAAACGCCGACTCGTCCCGAGCGAAGAAGTACGACTTGTCCGACCGGAGCGCGAACGGCGCGAGCGTGTCGACACCGAACGTCGCGACGAGGCCGCGCACGACGGCCAGCTCGTGCCCGGCGCGCAGCAGCCGGTAGCGCCACGGAGCGAGCCACTGCAGCAGGATCGCGACCGCGCCGCCGGCGCCCAGGAGGAAGACGGTGAGAGGGAACCAGTCCGCCACCGGCCCACTCAGATGATGGGCGCCGGTCAAGCTCAGGCCGGCTGCGGCGCGGGCCGTCACACGCAAGGCGAACCCGATGGTGTACGGCTCGTCGGCCATCAGCCGGTTGACCCAGAGCGTGACGATCCCGTACAGGAGGACGACTGCCACGAGAGCGACGGCCTGTAGCGCGACGCGCGGCTTCGCCGACGGATCGCCGCGCCGGCGGAAGTCGCCGCGCCGGGCGAGGAGCGCGACGACCGCGAGGCCGGTGACGATGGCGCCGTCGTCGAACCCTCGCTCGATGTGGAGCACGAGCAGCAGCGTGAGGAGCGCGGCGGCGAGCTGCCACCCACGCCGGCTGCCGCGCGCCAGACTTCGGGCGGTCACGACGAGAGCGATCGCGAGAGGCTCGACGAGCGCCTTCGAGAGCCCGTGCACGTGCGCGGCGTCGAAAGACGTGACGAGCGAGCGGCGATGTTCCGGGAACATCGCATCGACGATCGCGAGCAGGCCGACGCCGGCAACGAGCCATGCGAGGACGACGCGCGAGCGAGGCGCCCAGGAGGTGCGCGTGCGGCCGAGAAGCGCACCTGCGATCCCGCACAGCACGGCCGGGATGACGACCGCCTGCTCGGCCGCGGCGGCCTGAAAGGCGTTGTGCGCCGGAATCTGGCGGACGACGAGGATGGAGACCCCGTTCACGGCATAGAGCCAGCCCGCGACGGCCGCCGCGAGCAGCATCCCCGCGGTCAACCGCTCCGCGCGCGCCCAGCGCGCCAGCAGCCCGACGAGCGCCGCCGCCACTCCCCAGACGAGCACGTACACGACGACCGAGACGCTGCCGTGCTGCGACAGCTCGTCGAGAGGAAGCGCGTCGTGGACGACCGGTCCCGGCACATGCGCGATCGGCCGCACGACGTACAGCCATCCCGTCGCTGCGAGCACGACCCCGAGCGACAGGACCGCGGCGGCCGCAGTGCGCGCCGCGCTACGCATGGAGCCTCTTCGCGGCGGCGAGGTATGCGGCACGGGCGTTGTCGCGCCAGAGCGCCCAGTTGTGCCCGCCGTACACGAGGAAGAAGTGATGCGGGATGCCGAGGGAGGACAGCTCCCGCGCGAACGCCACGTTCTGGACGTGCAGCGGGTCGGTCGAGCCGCTGTAGAACCACATGTAGGTGCCGACCTTCCGGAGCGTGGGCGCGACCTTCGTGACGAGCGAGCGCGGATCGTTCGCGGCGAGCTTCCCGAGGTGCACGCCGAAGATCGACCTGATCTTGTCGGGCTGCTCGTATCCCGACCACGATTCGACGACCGAGAACTCACGAGGATGATGGAGCACGATGTTGATCGCGCCGTAGCCGCCCTCGGAGAGCCCTCCGATCGCTCGGCCCTGCGCGCTGCGAATCGTGCGATACCGCGCGTCTACGGCGCGGACGAGGTCGCGCGCGACGAAGGTCGCCCAGTCGTTGCCGGGTTGCACGCCGTTGACCCACTCCTCGTCGGTGAAGGTGCCGGTCGACCCGAAGGGCATGACGAGGATGAGCGGCTTGGCCTTGTGCGTCGCAGTCAGCGCGTCGTCGATCACGCCCATCTGCACGGTCTCGAGGAATGCGAGCGGCCGTCCCGGGAAGCCGTGCAGGAGGTACAGGACGGGATAGCGCCGATGAGGGTGCTGCGCGTAGCCCGACGGGAGATAGACGTACGCCTCCTGCTTTCGACCGCCGAGCGCCGCGCTCGGGACGAGGATGCGCTGCAGCGTTCCCGGTCGTTTGACGTAGGCCGGCTCCTGCGGCGGTGCGAAACCGCGGTACTGGAGGAAGTTGTCGAGGTAGCTGCGTGTGCCGGTGAGACCGACGGCGAGGAACGCCGCGAGGGCCGCCAGCCCGGCCGCGTACGCCGGCACCGTCGGTATCTTGGCCCGAGCTGCTCCCATGCCCTCGGGTGTAGCGTGGGGAGATTAAGGGCACGTTGCGCCCCGATGGTTCAACGATGAAACTCGCACTCCTCGCCCTGGCGGGCGCGACAGCGGTGGCCCTTTTCGGCGCCCCCTCGTCCACCGCCGCGCAAAGGCGCATGGAGACGAGCTTCACCTCCGCCGCGATCGGCGGCCGCTTCCATTTCGAGGTCTACCTGCCCGCCGGCTACGCCTCGAGCACCAAGCGTTATCCCGTGCTCTACGTCCTGCACGGCCTTCCGTCGGGCGCATCGGCGTACACGGGCCTCGGATTCGTGGAGCGGGCGGTGGACGCGGTCGGGAAGCCCGCGATCGTCGTCATCCCGCAGGGGGCCCGCGCCGGCGAGAGCGACCCCGAGTACGTCGACCACGGGCCCGGCGACCGCTGGGCGACGGCCATCGCCACCGAGCTACCGCGCGTCGTCGATGCGCGCTTCCGCACGATCCGCTCTCGGAACGGTCGTGCGCTCATCGGCATCTCGGCGGGCGGGTACGGCGCGATGCAGATCGCTCTCAATCACCTCGACGAGTTCTCTGTGGTCGAGTCGTGGAGCGGCTACTTCCACCCCACCGATCCGACCGGCACGAAGCCGCTGGACCTCGGAGCCGGGACCGACGTCCACGCTGTGCTCCCCACCGTCAGCCACACGCTTCGCGCGACGAAGACGTTCATCGCTTTCTACGTGGGCCGCAGCGACTGGCGGTTCTTCGCCGAGAACGAGACCTTCAATCAGGAGCTGACCGAGGACCGCGTCGCACACGTCTTCCGCGCCTATCCGGGAGGGCACGACCAGGGCCTCTGGCAGCGCTACGCCGCCCCGTGGCTCGAGCTCGCGCTCGTCCACCTCGCACCCGCAAACTAGAATCCCCGTCGTGGCGACCACGACGAAGCCGGCCGCGCTCGATCCCCGCGATTTCCTCGCGATCGACGCCCTGCTCGATGACGACGAGCGCGCGATCCGCGACACGGTGCGCCGCTTCGTGCGCGAGCGCGTCGTCCCCGAGGTCGGCGAGTGGTTCGAGCAGGGGATCCTTCCCCGCGAGCTCGCAAAGGAGCTCGCACAGCTCGGCCTCTTCGGCATGCACCTCGAGGGCTACGGGCTGCCGGGCGCGAGCTCGGTCATGTACGGCCTCACGTGCATGGAGCTGGAGGCGGGAGATGCGGGCATCCGCAGCCTCGTCTCCGTCCAGGGGTCGCTTGCGATGTACGCCATCTGGCGCTGGGGAACCGAGGAGCAGAAGCAGCGGTGGCTGCCGCCCATGCACGAGGGCGACGCGATCGGGTGCTTCGGTCTCACCGAGCCCGACGCGGGCTCGGACCCCGGTGCGATGCGCACGAGCGCGCGCCGCGACGGATCCGACTGGGTCCTCAACGGGGCGAAGATGTGGATCACGAACGGCTCGATCGCCGACGTCGCCGTCGTCTGGGCGCGAACGGACGAGGGCCACATCAACGGCTTCCTCGTCGAGCGCGGCATGCCGGGATTCGAGGCGCCGGAGATGCACCACAAGATCTCGCTTCGCGCGTCGGTCACCTCCGAGCTCCTGTTGAAGGACGTGCGCGTCCCCGAGGAGAGCCGCTTCCCCGAGGTGTCCTCGCTGCGCGGGCCGCTCTCCTGCCTGAGCGAGGCGCGCTACGGGATCGTCTGGGGCTCCGTCGGCGCCGGGCGGGCGTGCTTCGAATCAGCGCTCGACTACGCGAAGGAGCGCATCGTCTTCGGCAAGCCGATCGCGGGGTACCAGCTGACGCAGCAGAAGCTCGCGGAGATGGCGCTCGAGGTGAACCGCGGCACGCTCGTGGCGCTGCATCTCGGCCGCAAGAAGGATGAGGGAACCCTTCGTCCCGAGCACGTCAGCATGGGACAGATGGGGAACGTCCGGGGCGCCCTGGAGGTGGCCCGGACCGCGCGCACGATTCTCGGAGGGAACGGGATCACGCTCGAGTACCCCGTCATCCGCCACATGAACAACCTGGAGTCGGTCTTCACGTATGAAGGCACGGACGACATCCACACGCTGATCCTGGGCCAGGCGATCACAGGGCTGAGCGCCTTCAACTAGTTGGCCCGGTTAGTTGGCCCGCTCGCCGCGATATAGCGCCGCCACCCGTTCCCTGCCAA
>JAGWRZ010000196.1 GCA_028876365.1 Acidobacteriota bacterium
GACCGTGACCGCGCCGTCGCGGCCGACGGCGACGGCGCGAGCGCCGACGCGGACCCCGACTCCGCGGGCCTCGAGCGCCTCCTGCACCTGGGCGGCCGCGAACGGCTCCTCGCGCGGCAAGAGGCGCGGCAGCGCCTCGATCAGCGTGACGGTCGACCCGAGCGACGACCACGCCTGGGCGAGCTCGGCGCCGATCGGGCCGCCGCCGAGGACGAGGAGCCGCGGCGGCACCGCTTTGGCGGTGGTCGCCTCCCGGTTCGTCCACGGGTGCGCCTCGGCGAGCCCGGGGATCGGCGGCAGCGCCGCGCGGCTGCCCGCGGCGACCGCGACTGCGCGACGGGCGGTGAGGCGCGCGCCGTCGACCTCGACCGTGCGCTCGCCGGCGAGCTTGCCCCAGCCGCGCACGGCGGTGACGTTGCGCTGCTCCAGCCAGGGGAGCTGCACGGAGTCGTCGAGGTCGTGGATCACCTCGTCGCGGCGGCGCAGGACGGCGTCGGCGTCCAGCCGGCCGGTCACGGCCTCGGCCGCGCCGGGGATGCGACGCGCTTCCGCGAGCGCCTCGTCGGGACGCAGCAGCGCCTTCGAGGGCATGCAGCCGTAGTAGGAGCACTCGCCGCCGATCAGGTGCCCCTCGACGATCGCCACCTCGAGGCCGGCCTCGCCGAGCCTGCCGGCGCAGACCTCGCCGGCGGGGCCGGCCCCGATCACGATCACGTCGTATTCGCTCTTCATGCTCCATTGTTCGATCCAGCAGACGGTGTGAGAGATTCACGGGCATGGAATCGCTGTCGTCTCCCCCGCCGGTCGGCGCGCCCGCGCCGCCGCTCGACCTGCCCGACCTCGACGGACAGCACGTGCGGCTGGAGGATCTGCGCGGCCGGCCGGTGCTGCTCAGCTTTCTGCGCCACGGCGGCTGACTGATCTGCCGTGCGCACCTCGTGAAGGTGCTCGAGCAGAGGCGGCGGCTGGAGGCGGCCGGGGCGACGGCGCTGTTTGTCGCCTTCGACGAGCCGGCGCTGCTGCGGCGGACGCTGCTTGCCGGGCTGGAGCTGCCGTTCCCGGTGCTGGTCGATCGCGACCGCTCGGCCTACGCGGCCTGGGGTCTGAGCCGCGCCTCCGTCCTGCGCATCTGGGCCGACCCGCGCGTGTGGGCCCGCTACCTGCGCGCCGCTCTGGGCGGGCAGCGGCCGACCCGGTTCGGCGCGGACACGCTCCAGCTCGGCGGCGACTTCGTGCTCGACGGCGCTGGCCTCGTCGCCTACGCGCGGCCCCAGCGCAGCGACGACCGGCCGCCGGTCGCCGTGCTGCTCGCGGCGGTCGAGAAGGCCGCCCCCGGCTGACGGCGGCTGCGGCTCGGCGAGAGCGTGATCTCCGCTCCCCGGGCCGGGGCGACGGCAGTGCCGATCAGCCGCGTCCGCTCCAGCGCCGGTCCCGTCGGAGCGAGCGCATAGCCGTCGGCGAGCACGCGCAGCAGCGCTTTCAGCTCCAGCAGGGCGAGCTGCGCGCCCAGGCAGCGGCGGGCACCGCCGCCGAAGGGGAGGTAGGCGCCGTCGGCTGGTCGCTCGATGAGGAAACGCTCGGGCCGGAAGCGCTCGGGAGCCGGGTAGAGATCGGGCCGGTGATGCAGGAGCAGCGGTGCGGCCATGACGATCGTGCCGGCAGCGAGGCGGATGCCGCCATCGAGCTCAAGCGGCCGTGTTGCGAGGCGGACGGCGTCGAGCACCGGCGGCCTGCTGCGCAGGACCTCGCGCGCGACCGCCTCGGCGTAATCGCCGTCGCCGGCACGCAGACGTTCGAGCACCTCGGGGTGGCGGGCGAGCCGCTCGAGCGCCCAGGCGAGCGCGCAGGCGGTCGACTCGTGGCCGACCAGGAGCAGCGTCCGCAGCTCCTCGACGATCGCCTGCTCCTCGAGGCCGGCCTCGAGCAGGGCGGCGAGCGCATGCGGGCCGGGCGCTGGACTGCGCACGCGTTCCAGGAGGAACCCATCCAGTCGCCGCCGCCGCGCCTCCAGCACGCGCCGAGCCGGAATGAGGGCGGGGAGCCAGGCGCCGGTCGCAGCCCGGCCGGCGACGTAGTCCTGCAGCCGCCGCTCCAGCGCGGCGGGCCGCTCGCCAAGAGTCAGCTCGGCCGCGATCGCGAGCGTGAGCGGGCGCAGGTGCGGCAGGGCGCGCAGCGGCTGCCCACGCGGCCAGCGGGCGAGTTCGGCGGCGAGGGCGGCCTCGATCGACGCGGTGTGCGCGGCAAGCCGCCGGCCGCCGAAGACCGGCAGCAGCAGACGCCCTCTTCCGCGTGCTCGGCGCCGTCGAGGGCAGGGAGCGAGCGCTCGCCGAGGATCGGCAGCACGCGCCGCGTCGCCTCCCCGGTGTGAAGGTCGTCGCGGGGCGTCAGGACGAGCTGCACGATCAGCTCCGGCGAGGCGACGACGGCGACGCCGCCGATCGGCCACAGCTGGAGCGCGAACGCGTCCCCGAACTCGCGGCGGCAGCGACCGAGGAAGCCAGCCGGGTCGCGCCAGAGCCGCAGCGTTTGCAGCGGCGCCGGCAGCGGCGGCCCCGGCAGGGTCATCTCAGAGGCTCCAGCCGGTGAAGCGGGAGAGCTGGGTGGTGAGGCGGACGAGCTCGCCGGTCGCGAGCAGGACACCGAAGGCGACCATCACCGCGCCGGAGCCGACGCTGACCAGCCGCCAGTGCCGCCGCAGCGCGCGGACGAGGCCGAGCGAGCGGGTGAAGGCGAGCCCGAAGAGCAGGAACGGGATGCCGAGCCCGAGCGCGTAGACGCCGAGCAGCAGCGCCCCCTGGGCGGGGTGGCCGCCGCCGGCGGCGAGCGTGAGGATGCCCGCGAGCGTCGGGCCGACACACGGCGTCCAGCCGATCGCGAAGGCAACCCCGGCCAGCGTCGGCGTAACCACTCCTCCCTTTGCTCGCGGCAGCTCGACCCGCCGCTCCAGCAGCAGCGCTCTGGGCAGCGGCAGGCCGGCGTAGACGATGCCGGCGATGGCGATGAAGGCGCCGGCGGCGATCTCGAGCGTGCGCCGGTGCTGCAGCAGCGCACCACCGAACCAGGCGGCGCCGGCGCCGAGCGCGACGAACATCGCCCCGAAGCCGACGACGAAGGCGGCGGTCGTGCTCACGACGCGGCGCGGCCGTGCGCCCAGCTCGTCGAAGCCGACCCCGGAGACGAACGAGAGGTAGCCGGGGATCAGCGGCAGCACGCAGGGGGAGACGAAGGAGACGAAGCCGGCCGCGAACGCGGCCGCGAAGGCAGCCGGCCCGAAGCTGATCATCAGCTGCGGCTGAGCGCGACCTTCAGGCCGTGGTCGAAGCCGGCGAGGGTGGAGGCGCCGACGATCTCGGTGACGATCCGGTGCTCCCGGTCGAGGAAGTAGGTGGTCGGCGTGCCGGTGAGACCGAGGCGGTAGGCGATCGCCCCGTGCGGGTCGAAGATGCTCGGATGCGCCCAGCCGTAGCGACGGTAGAAGGCGCGAGCGCCGGACTTGGTGTCGTTCAGGTCGATGCCGACGACCTGCGCGTCCGGATGGGCGGCCGCAAAGCGGCGCAAGTCCGGAGCCTCGGCGTTGCAGGGGCCGCACCAGGAGCCCCAGACATTGAGGACGATCGGCTTGCCGGCATAGGCGTCGAGGCTGACGCGCTTCCCGGTGGTCGGGTCGGTACCGGAGATATGGAGCACACCCTTGGCTGCGGACGCCGCCGGCGCCGGCTGGGCGCCACCGCCGCCGCGGGCGACGACGATGCCGGCGATCACGATGCCGGCGACGACGACCGAGATGCCGGCAAGCCACCACTCCCTCCGGCTGCTCTGCCACCGCGACCGACCCGGCGAGTGCTTGGCAGCACGCTTTGCCTCACGCCGCGCCGCAAGCTGCTGCGCGCGGCGCGCCTTCCGGTCGGACATGTGCCTCCCCTCCCCGCTAGCGTCGCTCGCGCCGGATGCGCTCGACGACGTCGTCGGTGACTGACGGACCCGGCGGCGGGAAGAAGTCCGCCTGGGCGAGCAGGCGCACCTGCTCGACGGTCCGGCTCAGCGAGCGCATGACGGCTCGGCAACGGTCGCAGCGCGAGAGATGGGCGGCCACGCGCAGGCGGCGAAGCCCGCGCAGGTCTCCCTCCAGGCGGTCCGAAAGCTGCTCCTGCGTCTCCTCGCAGGAGCCCACGACCGCGTCCATCATCTTCTGCACAAGGACGCTCACGACCAGTCAGATGCTCGCACACGCGCGGGCGATTCAGCGAGTCGTAGGATCGGTCGGTGCCCGACGAGGAACGCCTCCTGCTCGAGCGCGCCCGCGACGGCGACATGGACGCCTTCGCCGACTTCGTCCGCCACTTCGAGCGGCGAGTACGGACGGTGCTCTTCCGGATCCTCGACGACGCCCGTGACGTCGAGGAGGCAACCCAAGACACCTTCGTGCAGGCCTGGCGGCACCTCGATCGCTTCCGCGGCGATGCCGCCCCCTTCACATGGCTCTACCGGATCGCCACCAACGAGGCGCTGCAGCGGCGGCGGCGAGCCCGGGTCGAGACGGTCGAGTTCAGCGACGAGCACGCACCCACCGACGATCGCTCCTTCGATGCCGGCGAGCTGCGCACCCTGCTGGTCGAGGAGATCCGGGCGCTGCCGTTCGAGTACCGGACGGCGCTCGTGCTCCGCGACCTAGAGGGACTCTCCAACGAAGAGGTGGCCGAGGCGCTCGACATGAGCCTCGCCGCCACCAAGAGCCGCATCCATCGCGCCCGTATGGCCCTGCGTGCCCGGCTCGACCAGGCGCAGGGGACGCTCAGCGAATGACGCGGGTGTGCGGCCGGAAGGCTGCGACGGCGAACCAGAACGGCTCGGTGAAGGGCACCGGCCGCCCGTTCTCCGTGACGCGAGCGGTGACGACGCCGCGGGCGTCAGCGATCGTGGCCGCGCCGAGCGCGGTGGCGGCGGTCCCGGTCGCCCGGACGACGAACTGATGCCCGCCGATGCGGACGCGGACGACCTTCTTCCGCGCGAGCAGCGCCTCGGAGACCGCGACGCTCTCGCGGCCCGCCTCGATGTAGACGACCCGCTGCTTGGGCGGCAGGCGGCGGTCGCCGCCGTTGCGGACCGGGAAGAAGGGCGGGCTGGAGACGTCGTCGTAACCCTGGTAGGGGTTCTCGCCGTAGGGCCGCGCGTAACCGGTGTGCCGGGTGAGGACGAGCGCGTTCGGGTGGCGGGTGAGGAAGTCGCGCCAGGAGACGATGCGCGCAGGCAGGAGCCCGAGCGTCCTGCCTGCGAAGCGGCCGACGAGCGCCTGCCCGCTGAACTGCTGCCACCACGACTCGCTCTGCCGGTCGTACATGACGAGGTCGGAGTTGCGGAGGTTGCCGGTGGTGCCGAAGTCGAGCACCGTGCCGCCGAGGCGGCGGTCGAAGGCGATCGCCGTGTTGCAGAGCGGGCAGAAGGTGACCGCCACCGGGACGCCGGCGATCCGGTCGTTGACGATCTCGTGCCAGATCAGGATCTCGAGCGGGTAGCCGCGCGTCTGCCCGTGCACGGTCAGCTCGATCAGCGGCTCGCGCGGCTGCAAATATCGGGTCGCCCGGGCGGGCGCGAAGCGCGGCCGGTCGACCGCGGGGATCCCGTCCTTGCCCGGCCCGCCCGACTGGAACTCCGACAGCGGCACGACGTGCCGGTGCACATCCGTCCGCCAGCCGGCGAAGAGCCCGGCCGGAGCGCCGCCGGCCTGCGCGGCTCCCGCGCTCGTGCCGGCGCAGCCGGCGAGAGCCGCCGCCGCGAGCAGGACCGGCACGCTCGTGCTGATACACACGTCGAGTTCGATGCGCACCCGCCGAGACAGGATTCATGCTCGCACCGCAAACCCGGCCCGCCGCATCGAACCGGCGACGTGGAACGAAAGGGAGAGGAATGGCGGACGAGTTCGAGGTGATCGTGGTCGGCGGCGGCACCGCCGGCCTCACCGCGGCGCTGGCGGCGCGGCACGAGGGCGCGAGCGTCGCCCTGGTCGAGCGCGAAGAGCGGATCGGCGGCGACTGCACCTTCTACGGCTGCGTGCCCTCGAAGGCGCTGATCGAGATCGCCCAGACCGTCTTCGACGCGCGCCGGCTGGCAGCCGGCGGGATCCTCGAGAGCGTCCCGGCGCCGAGCTTCGCGCAGGTGGCGGCCCGGCGCGACGCGGTCGTCGCCGAGGTCGCGCGCGACGAGCGGGACGAGCGCTTCACTGCCGCCGGGATCGAGATCGTGCGCGGGCGGGCGCAGTTCAGCGGCGAGCACGAGCTCGACGTCTCCGGCCGCGCCCTGCGCGGCCGCCGGTTCGTGATCGCAACCGGCAGCGAGCCCGCCGTGCCACCGCTTCCCGGCCTCGAGACGGTCCCGTTCCTCAGCAACCGCAGCGTCTTCGCGCTCGTCGAACTGCCGCGGCGGCTGCTCGTGCTCGGCGGCGGCGCAATCGGCCTCGAGCTCGCGCAGGCCTTCCACCGTCTCGGCAGTGACGTCAGCGTCGTCGAGCTGCTCGAGCGGCTGCTGCCAGGGGAGGAGCCCGAGGCCGGCGAGCTCGCCGCGGAGGTGCTGCACGGGGAAGGCGTGCGGCTGCTGCTCGGCGCAGAGGCGCGCTCGGTGCGGCGAGAAGGCGACGAGGTCGTGCTCGAGACGGGCGCCGGAACGCTGCGCGGCGACGTGCTGCTGGTCGCGGCCGGCCGGCGCGGCACCGCCGAGCAGCTCCGCCTCGAGGAGATCGGCGTCCGCTGCGAGCACGGCTACGTTCAGATCGACGAGGGCTGCCGCACGACGGCCAGACACGTCTTCGCGGCCGGCGACGTCACCGGCGGCCTCCAGTTCACCCACGTCGCCTCCCACCAGGGCTCGGTCGCCGGCCGCAACGCCGCCGGCGGCCGGGCGAAGCGAGACGAACGGGTCGTCCCCTGGATCACCTTCCTCGACCCCGAGATCGCCCGCGTCGGCCTCACCGAGACACAGGCTCGCGCCCGTCACCGGAACGTGCGCATCGCGACCTATCCGATGAATCGCGTCGACCGGGCCCGGGTCGCCGGCCGGCCGGCCGGGTTCGTCAAGCTCGTCACACGGCGACGGCCGCTGCTCGGCTGGGCCGGCGGCGGCGAGCTCGTCGGCGCGCAGATCGTGGGGCCTCGGGCGGGAGAGCTGATCCAGGAGTGCGCGCTCGCGATGCGTACGCGCGCGTTCGCCGGCCGGCTGACGCAGACGATCCACGCCTACCCGGCGATGAGCCTCGCCGTCCAGCAGGCGGCGGCGCAGCTCTTCCCGCTCGGGCGCGTGCTCGCCGAGCGAGGCGAGAACTCAGGATCACCCGCGGACTAGATGATCCAGGCGCAGCCGTCTCAGTACGCCTCGACGCGGCGGGGGAAGCGCGCCAGATCGACCTCGAGCTCGTCGGGAAGCGTTGCGATCGCGGCCGGCATGTACAGCTCGAACTCCCGCACCTCGTCGCGGCGGGCGAACGTGATCCGCTTCGCCGGCTCGAGCGACGCGCGCAGCCACTTGCCCCCGCAACATCGGCTGGCTCGCGGCCAGAGATATAGACGACCGCCGTTCTCCAGGATGAAGCTCACCGCTGCGTCGGATGCGACGATCCGCATTTCGCCGCAGAGGATGCACGCTCGAGCCGCCGTCGCGCCAGTACAACTCCGGCGAGGATGAGCAGGGTCACGGTGAGGACGAGGCCGACCAGGCCGAACGCCCAGTTGGCCGCTCTGCCGAGCAGGTAGGCGCCGCCGCCGACGGACGCGGCCCAGGCGATGCCGCCGAGCGCGTTCCAGACGAGGAAGACCCGCCAGCGCATGCGCGCCGCGCCGGCGAACCAGGCGCCGATCAGGCGCAGACCGGGAACCCAGCGGGCGAGGAAGACGGCTCGCGGTCCGTAGCGCGCGAAGAAGCGTTCCGCCTCCGCGACCAGCCAGGCCCGCTGCCGCCGCCAGCGCTCGCCTCGGGTCAGGAGCAGCCTGACTCCTCGCTCGCCGACCAGGAAGCCGATGTTGTCGCCGGCGATCGCGCCTGCCGCCGCGGCACCGATCACGAGCGGAAGCGACAGGTCACCGCGGGCGGCCAGCGCGCCGGCAACGATCAGCGCCGTCTCGCCGGGTAGGAGCGCGCCCGCGGTCTCGCCGCCGACGAGCAGGAACACGCCGACATAGCCGATACCCGCCGGGACGGAGACGAATGCGGCCAGCATCGGCCGGCGCTAGACGGCGTAGGCGTGCGCGCGGAACACGCTGGCTGTGAAGGTGCCCAGGCCGCCGAGCGCGCCGGCCGCGACGAGATAGGCGGCTCCGGGGACCCCGAGGAGCGCGAGCGTCAGACCGGCGAACGTGACCAGCCCCGGGATCCGTCCGGAGACGATTCGCTCGAGCGAGGGGCGCTGTGCGCGCAGGAAGTAGCTCGCCCCGATGACGAGCCACGGCGCGCTGTAGCGGCCGACCACCAGGGCGGCCGCCCAGGCCGGCAACGCAGCGAGAGCGACGGTGGCAAGCATCAGTCCGTCGACGGAGCCGTCCATCCAGAAGCCCAGGCGAGTGGTCTCGCCGCGTGCGCGGGCGAGGAGCCCGTCGGCGACGTCGCTCAGGCCTGCCGCCGTGAATAGCGCCACCCCCGCGGGCGCGCCGCCCAGGACCGCGACCGCCGGGATGGCACCGGCACGAAGGAGCGTCAGGGTGTTGGCGGCGCCGAGCCGGTCGCCGTCGAGGAGGCCGAGATGCCAGTCTGTCATCGCGCAGGCCACCAGCCACCACGCAGCCCCGATCGCGGCAAACCACAGCTCGCCGGTGAAGCCGACGGCGAGCCAGATTGCCAGCCCCGCGCCGGCAAGCGCGAGCAGCCGGCGATGCGCCTGCGGATAGACGGCCCGCAGCTCGCGCGCCCTGCGGAGCGACGACGCCAGGAACGTCAGCCAGGCGCGCGGCGTGTAGTGCGCCGCGCGCAGGGACGCGAGCGCCTCTTCCGTCCAGTCGCTCACCGGTGCCGGGCGACCACGATCGCGTAGCCGAGCGCACCGTCGGCGACCGCCCGCTGCGCCGCCGCGACCAGCGCCCGTCCGTCTGCGAGCGCGTCTGCCGAGACCACCTGTTCGAGCATCGCCACGACCCGCAGGCGCGCGTCGATGCGGGCGAGCAACTCGACGAGGAGCTGGTCGCGCTGCTCGGCGCGCTCGATCTCGAAGCCGGCCCGCTC
>JAGWRZ010000197.1 GCA_028876365.1 Acidobacteriota bacterium
ACGTCGCGACGGCATCTCGACTTCCACACCGCGTCTGTGCAGGCGGTACGCACGCTCGCCGCCGATCTTCACCGCCGAGGCGGCCGGCACGGGCAGCTCGATCGCGCCGCGCAGCCGGTCGAGATCGAGGGAGAGGTCGGCCGGCGGTTCGTGCCGCTCCAGGATTTCGCCCTCGGGATCGCCGGTCGTCGTCGTCGCGCTCAGATCGATCGTCGTGACGTAGCGCTTGTCGAGCCCGACGAGCTGCGGCGCGAGCTTGGTCGAGCGCCCGGAGAGGATGAGGAGCAGCCCGGTCGCGAATGGGTCGAGCGTCCCGGCGTGACCGGTCCGCGCGCCCGTTACTCGCCGGATCTGCGCAACGACGGCGAACGACGACGGGCCGGCGGGCTTGTCGACGAGCGCGACGCCGGCCGGCTCAAGCGCTCGGGCGGGCACGTTGCTCCACGAACCCGGCGCGGACGATGTCCGTGATCTCCTCGACGGACGCGTCGCTCGAGAAACCGGCCGCTTGCCGGTGGCCGCCGCCGCCGAACCGGCGTGCAATGGCGGAGACGTCGAGCTCGTCGACGCTCGAGCGCAAGGACACGCGCCGCGTCGGCCCGTCGGCGCGCGGCGGCTCCCGGATGAGCACCGCGAGCTCGGACCCCTCGACCGCGCGGAGGTAGTCGATGATCCCCTCCGAGTACGCCTCGACGGCGCCGACGTCGGAGAAGTCGTTGCGCAGGAGGACGGACACGACGATGCGGCCGCCCTCGAGCACCTGCGCACGCTCGAGCGCCCGGGCGAGCAGCTTCAGCTTCGCGAACTCGACCGACTCGTACACCTGCTGGAAGACCGCGTGGACGTCGGCGCCCGCCTCGACGAGCTCGGCGGCCAGGCGAAGCGACTTCGGCGTCGTGTTCGCGTACTGGAAGCGGCCGGTGTCGGTCACGAGCGCGATGTAGAGCGGCTCGGCGATCTCGGGCGTGATCTCGACGCCGAGCTCGCGGAAGACGTCGCGCAGCAGCTCGCCGGTCGACGACGCGTCCGGCACGATGAGATTGACGTCGCCGAAACGGGAGTTGTCGTGATGGTGGTCGATGTCGAGCCTGAGCCTCGCATCCAGCACGAATCCCGGATCCGGCCCGATGCGGTCGGCCTTCGCGCAGTCGACCGCGACGAGGACGCGCTCGGTCAGGTCGTCCGGCAGATCTCGCGTCAGGTCGGCGAGCAGCATGAACGAGTACTCGCGCGGAAGCGGCGCGTCACCCGCGAGATACATCACCGCGTCCTTACCGAGCTGCCGCAGCGCCAGCGTCGTCGCGAGCAGCGACCCGAGCGAGTCCCCATCCGGGTTCTCGTGGCTCGTGACGAGGAATCGGTCGTTCGCGCGCAGCGCGTCGACGACCGCCTGCATGTCACTCGTCGTCTGGGGCGAGCTCATCGATGAGGTGGGTCATGCGCACGCCGCGCTCGACCGAGGGATCGTACTCGAACGTCAGCTGAGGAGTCCTCTTCATCCTCAGCTCGCGCGCGAGCCGGCTCTGGAGCATGCCGTGGGCCGCGGAGAGACCCTGGAGGGACGCCTTCCGCTTCCGCGGCGAGCCGAGCACGCTCACGTACACCGTCGCGTGCCGGAGGTCGGGCGTCGTGTCGACGCCGGTGACGGTGACGAGCCCGATGCGGGGGTCCTTCAGCTCCGGCAGCGCCTCCGCGAGCACCTGGCGCACCGACTCGTTCACTCTCCGCATCCGGTC
Organism: Acidobacteriota bacterium; assembly: GCA_028876365.1. Lineage (GTDB taxonomy): Bacteria > Actinomycetota > Thermoleophilia > Gaiellales > Gaiellaceae > Palsa-739. The sequence continues at coordinate 1,737 of JAGWRZ010000197.1, forward strand.
GGCCACGGGGGTATTCAAGCCGGTCTAGTCCTCCGGGTCGACGATCAGGCGCTCGGCGCGCGCGACCTCCCACTCCTGCCCGCGCAGCCACCGCTCGGCCTCGTCGAGCAGCCGCTCCGCCTCGCGGTGCTCGCGGGCGACGCAGGCGACCGTCATGCGCGTCCGCTGCCAGACGTCGTGGTGGTCGACCTCGGCGACGGCGGCGCCGACGCGGCGCTGCAGCTGCGCCTTCGCCGACCGCAGGTGATGGCGCTTCTCCTTCAGCGAGTGCGAGCTCGGGAACCGAAGCTCGCAGGTGAGGATGCCGACGAAGCCGGCGGCCACCTACGAGGCTGCCGAAGGAACCTCGTCGAGCGAGGTGCGCTCGACTTCACGCGTCTCGAAGACCTCGAGGACGTCGCCTTCCTTGACGTCGTTGAAGCCGTCGAGCAGGATGCCGCACTCGAAGCCCTCGGCCACTTCGCGCGCGTCGTCCTTGAAGCGCTTCAGCGCAGCGATGGTCGTCGTGTAGATGACGGTGCCGTCGCGGATGACGCGCACGTCGGCGTTCCTGCGAACGACGCCGTGCGTGACCATGCACCCGGCGATCGTGCCGAGCCGCGAGACCTTGAAGAGCGCACGCACCTCCGCCTCGCCGATCGTCTCCTCCGTCCTGACGGCGGCGAGCTTTCCGACGAGCGCCTGCTCGATGTCCTCGGTGAGCTGATAGATGACGTTGTAGGTCCGGATCTCGACGCCCTCGCGCGATGCGACCTCGCGCGCCTCCGCATTGGGACGGACGTTGAAGCCGACGATGAGCGCATCGGATGCGGACGCGAGCATGATGTCGTTCTGGGTGATCGCGCCGACGCCCTGATGGATGACGTTGAGGCGCACCTCGGAGTGCGCGAACTTCGAGAGCTCGGAGACGACCGCCTCGACCGAGCCGACGACATCGCCCTTGACGACGAGGTTGAGGTCGGCGACCTCCCCCGTCTGCATCTGCTCGAACAGGTTCTCGAGCGACGCGCCCGACGGGCGCTGCGTCGCGAGCTGCTCGCGGCGGAGCCGCTCCGCGCGGCGGGTCGCGAGCTCGCGCGCCAGCCGGTCGTTCTCGACGACGCGGGCGAGCTCGCCCGCGGGCGGGGGCTTGTCGAAGCCGAGGATCTCGACCGGCTCGCCGGGAAGCGCCTTCTGGATCTTCTCGCCCTTGTAGTTGAAGAGCGCCTTCACGCGGCCGTGCGCGTCGCCGGCGACGATGGCGTCGCCGACCGTGAGCGTGCCGCGATGGACGAGCATCGTCGCGACCGGGCCGCGGCCGACGTCGAGGCGCGACTCGATGATCGGGCCGGACGCGTCCGTGTTCGGATTCGCCTTCGGGTCGAGCTCGAGGTCGGCGACGAGCAGGATCTTCTCCAGGAGATCGTCGAGGTTCTGCTGCGTCTTCGCCGACACCTCGGAGAACTGCGTCGTCCCGCCCCACTCCTCGGGCTGGAGGCCCTCCTGCGCCAGCTCGGCCTTCACGCGGTCGGAGTTCGCGTCGGGGAGGTCGATCTTGTTGATGGCGACGACGATCGGGACCTCGGCCGCACGCGCGTGCGCGATCGACTCCTTCGTCTGCGGCATGACGCCGTCGTCGGCGGCGACGACGAGGACGGCGATGTCCGTCACCTTCGCGCCGCGTGCGCGCATCGCGGTGAAGGCCTCGTGACCCGGCGTGTCGAGGAACGTGATCCTGCGGTCGTCGACGTTCACCTGATAGGCCCCGATGTGCTGCGTGATGCCGCCCGCCTCGGTCTCGACGACCTTCGCGTTGCGGATCGCGTCGAGCAGCGTCGTCTTGCCGTGGTCGACGTGCCCCATGATCGTCACCACCGGGGGCCGCGTGACGAGCGCGTCCTCGGGGTCCTCGAAGCTCTCCGGCTCCTCCTCCTCGTCGGAGGCGTGCTTGATCTGCACATCGCGCTTGAGCTCGGCGCCGATCAGCTCGACCTCCTCGTCGGTGAGCGACTGCGTCGCGGTGCGCATCTGGCCGAGCCCCATGAGGATCTTGATCAGCTCCGGCATCGGGACGCCGAGCGCCTGCGAGAAGTCGCGGACGGTGACGCCGGACTCGACGGTGACGGGCCCCGTCGGCTGGACCGGCGCCTGCGTGCGCGGCTCGCGCGGAGCGCCGTCGCCGCGGCCGCGCGCCTGCCGACCGTCCTGGCGGGGCCGCGCCGCCTGGTTGTCGATGACGACGCGGCGGCGTCTGCCGCCGGCGCCGCCTCCGCCGCGCGGGCGCAGCGGACGATTGGGCCGGTTGCCTCCGTTAGCCATGCGACTCACCAGTGTAGATGCGGGCGAGCGCAGGATCGACGCGGACGGGCGTATGGAGGACACGGGCGAAGCCCCGCTGCGCGGTCGCCCGCTCGAAGCAGGCGAGCCGCCGGCACGTGTATGCGCTACGGCCCGGTGAGACGGCGTCGCGTCGAACGAGCTCTCCGTCGACCGCGACGAAGCGGACGAGCTCGCTCTGGGGCGAGCGCCGGCCGCAGCCGGCGCACCGCCTGACCGGTTGCGCCATTACTCCGATTCCGCGCCCTGCGACTCGACCGGGATTCCGGCAGGGACTTCGTCGAGCGGCGCGAGCGCCGGCTCCGGCGCGCGAGCGGCCGGCTCCTCCTCCGCCCCGCCCAGCGACGGCCCGACGGACTCCGCCTCCGGCGCCGAGATCTCCGCCTCGAGCTCCGGCTCGTCCTCCGGGACGACCGGCTCCTCGTCCGCGGGAACGTCCTCGAGGGCGAGCGCCTGGTGGGCCGGAACGCCGCAGAAGCGCGAGCCGGGGAGCGCGGCGTTCGGGCAGCGCTTGCCGTTCGCGAGGATGGCGCCGCACCGCCCGGAGAGCTCCTCCTCCCCACCGCCTCCGCCGAAGGCGACATCGGCCTCCGCCTGCGCGAACTCGGTGTCGCTCTGGATGTCGATCTTCCAACCGGTGAGACGCGCGGCGAGGCGGGCGTTCATCCCTTCCTTGCCGATCGCGAGCGCGAGCTGGTCGTCGGGGACGACGACGGTCGCCTCCTTCGCGTCGTCGTCGAGGTACACCTCGCGGACGCGTGCGGGCGACAGCGCCTTCGCGACGAAGCGCGCGGGCTCCGGGTTCCACGGGATGATGTCGATCTTCTCGCCGCGCAGCTCCGACACGACCATGCGCACGCGCGAGCCGCGAGGGCCGACGCACGCGCCGACGGGATCGACTCCCTGCGTGTGCGACTCGACCGCGATCTTCGAGCGGTAGCCGGGCTCTCGCGCGACACCGCGGATCTCGACGAGCCCGTCGGCGATCTCGGGCACCTCGAGCTCGAACAGCGTCTTGATCAGCTC
>JAGWRZ010000024.1 GCA_028876365.1 Acidobacteriota bacterium
CGGAGTGGTCGGCCAAGCTGCTCGAGCTCATGGACGCGATCGACGAGTCGATCCCGGAGCCGGAGCGCGACACCGACAAGCCGTTCCTCATGCCGATCGAGGACGTCTTCACGATCACCGGTCGCGGTACCGTCGTGACCGGCCGCTGCGAGCGCGGCATCCTCAAGCCGAACGAGGAAGTCGAGATCGTCGGCATCAAGCCGAAGTCGATGAAGACCGTCGTCACCGGCATCGAGATGTTCCGCAAGCTGCTGGACGAGGCCCGGGCCGGTGAGAACGTCGGTCTACTGCTTCGTGGCATCAAGCGCGAGGACGTCGAGCGCGGCATGGTCGTGGTGAAGCCGGGTACCAACACCCCGCACACCGAGTTCGAGGCGACCGTCTACATCCTCTCCAAGGAGGAGGGCGGCCGGCACACCCCGTTCTTCCAGAACTACCGGCCACAGTTCTACTTCCGGACCACGGACGTCACGGGCGTTGTCACGCTGCCCGAGGGCACCGAGATGGTCATGCCGGGCGACAACACCTCGATGACGGTGCAGCTGATCCAGCCCATCGCCATGGAGGATGGCCTCAAGTTCGCCATCCGCGAGGGTGGTCGGACCGTCGGCGCCGGCCGGGTCACCAAGATCCTGAAGTGAACTAGGCAACCCTGATTTGGTCGCCGTACCTGGGTACGGCATACTGAACAGGTTGTGCTCAGCGAGGGGTGGCCGATTCCGGTCGGCCACCCCCGCGTGGCGCCCCGCTCGTCGGGCGTCGCCGACCACCGCACATCCTCCGGATCCGCCAGGGTTCGGGTGGGCGAGGGCCCGTAGCCGCTCCGGATTCCCGGGGCGGAGCCCGGGTCCCGGGGGCGACACGCCCGACCGCGGGGGTGGGAGGCGTCGGTCGGGTTGGGCAACTCGCGGCGGCCCACTAGGGCGGGCCGCATGACAGCGGCATCGAAGAGAAGGAACAGAAGCCACCATGGCGGGACAGAAGATCCGCATCCGGCTCAAGGCCTATGACCACGAGGTCGTCGACTCCTCGGCGCGCAAGATCGTGGAGACGGTGACCCGCACCGGTGCGCAGGTTGCGGGCCCGGTGCCGCTGCCGACGGAGATCAACCGTTACTGCGTGATCCGCTCGCCGCACAAGTACAAGGACTCGCGCGAGCACTTCGAGATGCGTACCCACAAGCGCCTGATCGACATCATCGACCCGACGCCGAAGACAGTCGACTCGCTCATGCGGCTCGACCTGCCGGCCGGCGTCGACATCGAGATCAAGCTCTAGATGACCACCTTCTTCGCATCTCGCACTCGCAGCTCGGCTGCAAACCGTCGCATCGCCGCGTCCTCGGTCGCGCCCGTAGCCTCCGGCTACGCCCGCTCCCTGCGTCCTTGCACTGCTCGGTTTTCGCCGACCCGCGAGCACGATCTGCTCAGGCGGCGGTCGAGATGAAGGGCCTCCTCGGCAGGAAGCTCGGCATGACGCAGCTCTTCGACGCGGAGACCGGCGCCGTGACGGCGGTGACGGTGATCGAGGCGGGCCCGTGCCCGGTCGTCGCCGTGCGCACGCCGGACGCCGACGGCTACGAGGGCGTGCAGCTCGCGTACGGCGCGGTCCCCGACCGCAAGGTCTCGAAGGCGGAGCGCGGCCACCTCGCGAAGAACGGGGTGGACGGGGCCTATCGGCATCTCGTCGAGTTCCGCGGCCACTTCGCCGAGGCGGTGCAGGGCGAGAGCGTGACCGTCGAGCTCTTCCAGCCGGGCGAGAAGGTCAAGGTCGCCGGCATCTCGATCGGCAAGGGGTTCCAGGGGACCGTGAAGCGGCACAGGTTCAACCGCGGCCCGGTGACGCACGGCTCGCACAACATCCGCAAGCCGGGCTCGATCGGCGCGTCGGCGACGCCCTCGCGCGTGTTCAAGGGCATCCGCATGGCCGGGCGGATGGGCGGCAAGCGCGTCACGCAGGTCGGCCTCACCGTCCACTCGGTCGACGCCGAGCGGAACCTGCTGCTCGTCAAGGGCGCCGTTCCGGGCCCGAAGAACGGGCTCGTCGAGATCCGGGAGGAAGCGTGACGGCGGCTCCCAAGGCACCGCTCCTCGGCGGGGCGAAGAAGGACGTCTCCCTCGACGCCGCGATCTTCGGCGCCGAGGTGAAGCCCCATCTCGTGCACGAAGCGGTGCGCGCGGAGATGAACGCGCGCCGTCAGGGCACGCGCGCGGCGAAGAGCCGCGGGCTCGTGTCCGGCGGCCGCTCGAAGCCGTGGCGCCAGAAGGGCACGGGCCGCGCCCGCGCCGGCACCGTGCGCGCCGCGCAGTTCACGGGCGGCGGCGTCGTGTTCCCGCCCGGCCCGCGCGACTTCTCGGTGAAGGTGAACAAGAAGGCGGCGCGCGCCGCGCTGCGGGCCGCGCTCAGCGACCACGTCCAGGCCGGGAGCTTCGCGCTCCTGAGCGCGAGCGCGTTCGACGCGCCGACGACGAAGGGGGCGGCGGATCTCATCGCGAAGTGGGGCGGGGAGTCGCCGGCGGTCGTCGTCGTCAACGACGACGAGGCGACGCTCGGCAAGAGCTTCCGCAACCTCGACCGCGTCATCGTCACGACGCCGGCCGAGCTCGAGGTGGCCGAGGTCGTGTGGGCCAGGTCGCTGCTCGTGTCGGAGAGCGCGCTCGACGCGCTCCAGCGGAGGGCATCGTGAGCCTGCATCCGGGCCAGGTGCTCCTCCGTCCGGTCATCTCGGAGAAGAGCTACGAGCAGATCACGCAGAACAAGTACACGTTCAAGGTGCACCAGGACGCGCACAAGACGCAGGTCCGGCAGGCCGTCGAGGAGCTCTTCGACGTCACCGTCCTGCGCGTGAACATCGTCAAGGTGCAGCCGAAGCCGAAGCGGCGCGGTCTCTACAAGGGCACGCGCCCCGGCTGGAAGAAGGCCATCGTCGAGCTCAAGGCCGGCGACTCCATCGAGATCTTCCAGGGAGCGCAGCTTTGATGTCGCGCGTCTCGTTCGCATCTCGTGCGCTGGAGGCGGCTGCGAACCATCGCATCGCTGCGTCCTCAATCGCGTCCGGAGCCTCCGGCTACGGACGCTCCCTGCGTCCTTGCGCTGCGCGAGGAGAGCTCTGATGCCCGTCAGAAAGTTCAAGCCGACCTCGCCCGGGCGCCGCTTCATGTCGGTCTCGACGTTCGAGGAGATCACGAAGGGCACGCCCGAGAAGAGCCTGACGACGCCGGTGCCGAAGAAGGGCGGCCGCAACAACAACGGCCGCGTGACCACCCGCCACCAGGGCGGCGGCCACAAGCGGCTCTACCGCGTCGTCGACTTCAAGCGCCAGAAGGACGGCGTGCCGGCGAAGGTCGCTTCGATCGAGTACGACCCGAATCGCTCCGCGCGCATCGCCCTCCTCCACTACGCCGACGGGGCGAAGAGCTACATCCTCGCGCCCGCGCAGCTGCGCGTCGGCGCGACGGTCGAGTCCGGCCCGGCGGCGGACATCAAGGTCGGCAACGCCCTGCCGCTCGAGAACATCCCGACCGGAACGCTCGTGCACAACGTCGAGCTCCAGCCGGGGCAGGGCGCGAAGATGGCGCGCTCCGCCGGTTCGGGCATCCAGCTCGTCGCGAAGGACGCGGGCTTCGCCGTCCTGCGCCTCCCCTCCGGCGAGATGCGCCGCGTGCCGCTCGCCTGCCGCGCGACCGTCGGCCAGGTCGGGAACGTCGACCACCAGAACATCACCGGCGGCAAAGCCGGCCGCAGCCGCTGGCGCGGCAAGCGCCCGGCCGTCCGCGGCTCGGCGATGAACCCGGTCGATCATCCGCACGGCGGCGGCGAGGGCAAGTCGAAGGGCGGCCGGCATCCGGTCACGCCCTGGGGCGTGCCGACGCTCGGCAAGCGCACGCGCCGCAAGCACAAGGAGTCGGACAAGCTGATCGTCCGCGCCCGCCGGCGCGGCAAGGGGAAGCGAGGCTAAGTGTCGAGGTCAAGCAAGAAGGGCCCGTTCGTCGAGCAGCGGCTGCTCGACCGCATCA
>JAGWRZ010000198.1 GCA_028876365.1 Acidobacteriota bacterium
CGAACTTGTCCGCGATCGTGCGCAGCAGCTCGCGGTCCAGCCGCTCGAGACCGGCCCCGTCGACCTCGAGCAGGTCGAGCGCCTCCGCCGCGACGGCGGTGGTGATCGCCCCCTGATGGCGCACCTCTGCGACGTCGCGCACGCGGCGCAGGATCCTGTTCGCGATGCGCGGCGTCCCGCGCGAGCGGCGCGCGATCTCCTGCGCCGCGTCGCCGGCGATCTCGACGCCGAGGATGCGTGCGGAGCGGTGCACGATCGTCGCCAGCTCCGACGGCTCGTAGTAGTCGAGCCGGAACGTCATGCCGAAGCGGTCGCGCAGGGGCGTCGTCAGGAGGCCGGTACGCGTGGTCGCGCCGACGAGCGTGAAGGGCGGCAGGTCGAGCGTGAGCGTGCGCGCGGCCGGGCCTTGCCCGACGACGATGTCGAGCCGGAAGTCCTCGAGCGCCGGGTAGAGGATCTCCTCGATCGCGCGGTTGAGCCGGTGGATCTCGTCGACGAAGAGCACGTCGCGCTGGTCGAGGGCGGTGAGGATCGCCGCCATGTCGCCCTTGCGCTCGAGCGCGGGCCCGGCGACCGTGCGGATGCCGACGCCGAGCTCCTCGCGGACGATGTACGCGAGACTCGTCTTGCCGAGGCCGGGCGGCCCGACGAGGAGGACGTGGTCGAGCGCCTCGCCACGCGCCTGCGCCGCCGCGAGCGCGATCGCGAGCTGCTCCTTGACGCGCTCCTGGCCGACGAACTCGTCCAGGCGGCGCGGCCGGAGAGTCTGCTCGATCTCCTGGTCCTCCTCGGCGACGACGGGCGCGAGAAACTGCGTGCTCACGCCGCCCTCTTCAACGCGAGCCGCACCTGTTCCTCGACCGGCAGCGCGTCATCGACGCCCGCGAGCGCGCGTTCGGCGTCGACGATGCTCCACCCGAGCTCGACGAGGGCGTCGCGCGCCATCAGGTCGCCCGTCGGCTCGACCTGCTCGAGCGTGCCGAGCTTCTCCTTCAGCTCCAGGACGATGCGCTCGGCGGTCTTCTTCCCGATCCCTGGAATGGCGACGAAGCGCGCGGTGTCCTCGCGCACGATCGCCCGGCGGAGCTCGTCGGCCGGCGAGCCGGAGACGATCGCGAGCGCGACCTTCGGGCCGATCCCGTTCACCGACAGAAGCTGGACGAAGAGGTCGCGCTCGGCGCGGTCGGCGAAGCCGTACAGCTGGAGCGCGTCCTCGCGCACGTGCGTGTAGATGTCGACGGTCACCTCGTCCGCCCCGTTCGCCTTGCGCGCGGCTGCCGGGGTGGCGGCGACGAGGTAGCCGACGCCGTTGACGTCGAGGATGAGGCCGTCCGGCGTGGACGCGACAGCCGTGCCTCGGAGCCGCGCGATCATCCGGCGAGCTTCAGCAGCGGCGGCGCGAGCGCATGGCAGATCGCGACCGCGAGCGCGTCGGCGGCGTGGTTCGGGGTCGGGAGCTCGTGCAGGCCGAGGATCGCCTTGACCATCCTCTGCACCTGAGCCTTCTCGGCGCGGCCGTAGCCGCAGACGGCGTGCTTCACCGCCGACGGCGCGTATTCGGTGCAGGGCAGGCCGGCATGGGCGGCCGCGACGAGCACGGCGCCGCGCGCCTGTCCGACGGAGAGCGCGGTGCGGGCGTCGACGCCGACGAACGACTCCTCGAGGACGACCGCATCCGGGCCGTGCTCCTCGATGAGCGCGGTGACGCCGTCGTAGATCGTCTTCAAGCGGACCTCGGGACGCTCGGTGGGGCGGGTCTGCCACCAGCCGTGGGCTATGCCCCTGAGGCGCCCGCCGCTTTCGTGGACGATCCCGTACCCGCAAGCAGCCGTCCCTGGATCGATGCCGACAACCTTCACGGCAAGAGGTTAGGCGCGGGGTCGGACGACTCCTCCTACCCGAAAGGGGTAAGCGGCCCGGGTGCGCCCAGGGTGTGCCCACGGTGTGCCGAGATCCCGGCGCTCCCGTGACGGGGACTGTCCCCGATAGCGTCCCGAAGGGTCACCCTGCGACGGCTTCCAGGACGCGCTCGGGGATGTCGAAGTTCGCGTAGACGTCCTGGACGTCGTCGTTGTCCTCGAGCTGGTCCATCAAGCGCAGAACCTTTTTCGCCTCGTTCTCGTCCGCGACCTCGACGGTCGTCTTCGGCACCATCGTCAGCTCCGCGGCGTCGACGGTGAAGCCGGCCGCCTCGACCGCCTCCCGCACAGAGGCGAGATGCTCCGGCTCGCTCGTCACCTGGAAGGTCGAGCCGTCGCGCGCGACATCGTCGGCCCCGCCCTCGGCGGCGGCGAGCAGCAGCTCGTCCTCGGCGCTACGCGCTCCGGTGTCCCGGACGATGACGACGCCGCGACGCTCGAACAGCCATGCGACCGCACCGGACCCGCCGAGGTTGCCGTCGTTCTTCGCGAACGTGTGCCGCACCTCGCCGGCGGTGCGGTTGCGGTTGTCCGTCAGCGCTTCGACGATGACTGCGACGCCGCTCGGCCCGAAGCCCTCGTACACGACCGTCTCGAAGGCGGCAGCGTCGGCGTCCGCGCCCGATCCCTTCGCGATCGCGCGGTCGATCGTGTCCTTCGGCATGGAATACGAGCGCGCCTTCTCGATCGCGTTCTGGAGCGCGAGGTTCGCAGACGGGTCTCCGCCTCCCTCCTTCGCCGCGACGATGATCGCTCGCGTCAGTTTCGAGAAGAGCTTGCCGCGCTTCGCGTCTGCCGCTCCCTTCTTGTGCTTGATCGTCGACCATTTGCTATGCCCGGACACTCATCGCCTCCCGTACCTGGTTCAAGAAGAGCTCGTGGATGCGCGTGTCGTCGGTCAGCTCGGGGTGGAACGCGGCGACGAGGACGCGCCCTTGGCGCGCGAGCACGGGATGCCCGTCGACCTCGGCGAGGATCTCGACGTCCGGGCCCGCGTCCTCGATCCAGGGCGCGCGGATGAAGACCGCCCGCACCGGCTCGCCCATCCCGACGTCGAGGTCGGCCTCGAAGCTCCGCACCTGCCTGCCGAAGGCGTTCCGCTCCACGGCGACGTCGGCGAGGCCGAGGTGATCCCGGTCGAGGATGATCATCCCGGCGCACGTCCCGAACACGGGCGCCGGGAAGCGCCGGAGCGCCTCGTCGAGCCCGTAGAGGCGCATGAGCCGCGTGATCGCGGTCGATTCCCCGCCCGGCAGGATGAGGCCGTCGAGGCCCTCCAGCTGCTCGGGAAGACGTACCTCGACCGGTTCCGCGCCCAGGCGCCGGAGCACGGCCGCGTGCTCGCGGAAGTTCCCCTGCACGGCGAGGACGCCGATCCGAAGCGGCTTCTCCACGGCCCGAATTGTAGGTGCGGCTATGCGGCTCGCCGACGGCCGAGCACGCCGAGGAGCACGAGCCAGAAGCCGAGGCACGCGAACGCGACGGACGGGGCCCATCCGCTGATGGACGGGAGCCCAATCTGGAAGCCGAACACGGTCATCCGCGAGGCCGTGCTGAACAGGTAGTGGATCGTCGCGCCGAGGAATCCGATCGTGGCGTACACCGCCCAGCTCGAGCGCTTCGTCATGTACGCGATGAGCACGTAGGCGAGAGACGCGGCGGAGACGAGCGCCCAGTCGGTGTCGGTCGTGTGCCACCAGTCGAGGAGGACGCCGCCGATGAGCGCGCCGCCCACGAGGTGGAGCCAGAAAGACGACGGCCGGTCGCTCACGCTGCCGACGAGGAGGTACCCGAGCCCGACGAGAAGCGTGACGACCTTCGTCCACGTCCCCCCGCTCGAGACGAGGTCGATGACGAAGAACCAGCCGACGACGGCGGAGATGAGCGTGAGGAACGGGAAGCCGAAGCGGCGGCGGTCGTCGCGCGCGGCGATGAGGACGAGGAGCTCGAGAGAGAGCCGCGCGACCGAGAAGTGCGCGAACGACGAGTTGGAGTGGAGCCAGCCGAACCAGGCGTAGGCGATGCCGAGGAACGCGCCCCACGCGACGACGGACGCGAACGCGAAGAGGCCGGCGGCGACCCAACGGCCGCGGACGCGGAACCCATGCGCGACGACATAGAGGACGACGAGCACGAGGAGCGCCCATCCCGTGAGCGCGCCGCGGCCGTAGTGCCCGGAGAGGTAGCCGAGGGCGGCGCTCGCGGCTCCGAGAACGGTGAGCCCGCCCGCGTAGACGAGAAACGAGGACGTCCGCCAGACAGGCTTCCGCTGATCCACTGCACTGTCATCTTCGACCGCGCCTCGGACAGACAACGACCGGTACCAGGTACGCGAACGGAAGGTTCGCGCCTGTGTGACGGGCCGCGGGGCCATGCGACGCATGTCGTCACATTTCGGTGACCGTACCTGGTACCGGCCGTCCGGCCGGAGCTACCAGCCGCGCGTCTCGAGCAGCTCGGTCGGGTCGAGCGAGGCGGCCGAGATGCCGACCATCGGCTCCCCGAGGCCCGCCGAGACCCGCGCGAGGATCTCCGCATCGCGGAAGTGCGTCGTCGCCTCGACGATCGCCTTCGCGCGCCGCTCCGGATCGCCCGACTTGAAGATCCCGCTCCCGACGAACACGCCGTCGGCCCCGAGCTGCATGCACAGCGCCGCGTCGGCCGGCGTCGCGATCCCGCCCGCCGTGAACGTCACGACCGGCAGCTTCCCGTTCTCCGCCACCCAGCGGACGAGCTCGTACGGCGCCTGCAGCACCTTCGCCTCCGAGTACAGCTCCTCCCCGGCGAGCGACGTGAGCCGCCGGATGTGCCCGAACACCGAGCGCATGTGCGTGACCGCGTTGACGATGTCGCCGGTGCCGGCCTCGCCCTTCGTGCGAATCATCGCCGCGCCCTCCGCGACGCGCCGGAGCGCCTCGCCGAGATTCGTCGCGCCGCACACGAAGGGGACGGTGAACGCCCACTTGTCGACGTGGTGCTCGAGGTCGGCCGGCGTCAGCACCTCCGACTCGTCGATGTAGTCGACCTCGAGCGCCTGAAGGATCTGCGCCTCGGCGAAGTGGCCGATGCGGCACTTCGCCATCACGGGGATGGTGACGGCCTCCTGGATCTCCCGGATCTTCTCCGGATCGGACATGCGCGCCACGCCGCCGTCGCGGCGGATGTCCGCCGGGACGCGCTCGAGCGCCATCACCGCCACCGCTCCCGACGCCTCGGCGATCTTCGCCTGCTCGGCGTCGACGACGTCCATGATCACCCCGCCCTTCAGCATCTCGGCGAGGCCGCTCTTCACGCGCATCGTCCCGTATTCGGCCATGCGCGGAATCCTAGCTACGACTTGAGGCAGCCCTCGGCGGCCGAGAGCTCCTGCTGTGTCGGCGACACCGTCCAGACGAGGACGGCGTTCCCCTGCGACTCCATGATGTCCGCCATGTGCGGGCGCAGCCTCGCCGGCGCATTCCTCCGGAACGCCCTCTCGGTCGAGGAGACGCTCCCCGGGTCGGCGAACGCGATCGTCAGCACGTTGCCGGTCTTCGACCGCGCCTGCAGCCCGCCGTTCGGCGCGAACGCGGCGATGAACCCGACCTTGTCGGCATTCGTCGTGACGCCGGTGAAGCCCTGTTGCGTGAAGCACGTCTTCGACGCTGCCGCCGTGTACGGCTTCGGCGGGCCGCCGCCGCAGGCGGCCAGGACCAGCACGAGGAGGAGTGCGGCGAGCGGGGGGAGTCGGCGCATGGTGCGAGTGTAGGGTCCGGCGACGATGGAGCCGTGGTCGAGGGAACCGGCGGGACGCCTGGACGAGCACGAGCTCGCGAGCGCCGCCCTCGCCGGCAACCCGCTCGGCGATCCGTCCCGCCGTCCCCTCTGGGTCTACGTCCCGCCGGGGGCGGACGACGCGCCGCTCCCCGCCGTCTATCTCATCCAGGGCATGACCGGGCAGATCGACATGTGGAGGAACCGCTCCGCCTTCCGCCCCACCCTCCTCGAGCTCGTCGACCGGCTCTTCGCGGAGGAGGGCTGTCCGCCGGCGCGCGTCGTCTTCGTCGACGCGTGGACCTCGCTCGGCGGCTCCCAGTTCCTCGACTCGCCGGCGACCGGGAACTACCACACCTACCTCTGCGACGAGGTCGTCCCGTTCGTCGACGCGCGCTACCCGACGAGCGCCCGCGGCATCGCCGGCAAGTCGAGCGGCGGCTACGGGGCGATGGTCACCCCGATGCTCCGCCCCGATCTCTTCGCCGGGCTCGCCACGCACGCGGGCGATGCACTGTTCGAGCTCTGCTACCTGACCGAGTTCCCGCAGGTCGTGCGCGCGCTGCGCGACGACTACGACGGCTCGTACGCGCGCTTCTGGGAGGACTTCCGCTCGCGGCCCGCGTTCACGAAGCCGGCCGATCCGCAGCTCCTCAACACGTACGCGATGGCGGCGTGCTACTCCGCCGGAGAGCTTCCTTTCGACTCGGCGACAGGCCGGCTGAGGGAGGACGTCTGGGAGCGCTGGCTCGCGTGGGACCCCGTCCGCATGGTCGACGCGCACGCGGACGCGCTGCGCAGCCTCCGAGCCGTCTACATCGATGCGGGCACGCGCGACGAGTACTTCCTCGATCTCGGCGCAGAGGCCTTCCGCCGCGCGCTGGAGCGGATCGGGGTACGCGACGTCTTCTTCGAGCTCTTCGACGCGAAGCACGGCGCGATCGAGTACCGCTACCCGATCGCGATCCGCTACCTCGCCGAACGTCTCCGGTGAGAGGCCTCGCGGGCAAGCGCGTCGTCGTCACCGGCGGGTCGAGCGGCATCGGCGAGGCGACCGTGCGCCGCTTCCGGGAGGAGGGCGCGCACGTCGTCAGCATCGCACTCGACGGGGAGATCGAGTGCGACGTCGCCGACCCCGAGCAGGTCGCGGCGGCGTTCGAACGCATCGGCGAGATCGACGTCCTCGTCGCGAACGCCGGCATCTCGATCCGCTCCCCGTTCGTGGACATCCGCGAGGAGGACTGGCGCCGCGTGCTCGACGTCAACCTCGGCGGCGTCTTCCGCTGCGCGCAACAGGCCGCGCGCCGGATGGACGAGGGTGTGATCCTCATGACCGCGTCGACGAACGGGCTGACGGGGCACGAGCACTATGCGGACTACAACGCGTCGAAGGCGGGCGTCATCCTGCTCGCGCGGACGATGGCGCGGGAGCTCGCGCCGCGCATCCGCGTCAACGCCGTCTGCCCCGGCTACGTCCTGACGCCGATGCAGCGGGCGGAGTACACGGACGAGATGCTCGCGGCGGTCGACGCGACGATCCCGCTCGGCCGTCACGCCGAGCCGGAGGAGATCGCCGCGCTCTTCGCCTTCCTCGCGAGCGACGACGCCCGCTACATCACGGGCGCCGTGCTCGCGATCGACGGTGGCGAGACCGCTTAGCGGTCCCGGTGCTCGTGCTCGTGGGTCTTGTGGTGCGCCATGTACGAGACGCACTGACCCTGGTTCCTGAACGACGGAGCCGTGAACGACTTCCAGCCGCCGTCCTTGCACGCGGCGGCGAAGCCGTGGCCGCCCTCGGTCGTCGGAGCGGGCTTCTCGAGCTGTCCGTTGACCGTGATGTTCGAGAGGTCGGCGGTGCCCTGGACGTCGATGAGGACGCTGACGCCGCTGATCGTGCCGGTCGGCGTCGGCACCCGCTGTCCGGCGGCGGCGAGCGACGCTGCGGTGAACGTGTACGTCGCGGTGCCGTCGGCGTTCACGGTCGGCGTGACGTTGTTGCAGCCGAGGAAGAACAGGCCGGCCGACGTCGTCACGTTGAATCGCGGCGAGCCGCCCTGGCATTGACCCACGTTCGCGAGGGTGAACGACGCCGACTGGAACGTCTGTCCGTCCAGGCCGGTGATGTCCGCGCCCGCGGAGGCGTTCGTCGAGGTCGCGCAGTTCTTCGCGAGATGAAGAACCCCGTCGTTGTAGCTCGATGTCACGCAGCCCGTGTTGCCCGGGTCGTAGACCCCGGGGACGAGCGCGGCGCCCGCAGTCGCTGCACATGCCAGAGCAAGCGCGGCGACCGCGACCGGGATGAGCTTTCGCATGTGTTCCCCCTTGTCGCTCGGTTGCCGTTCAGGGGGTCTCCTGCCCGGATGCGCGGGCGGCGCACCTCCGGGACGTAAGGCCTGCGTTAAATGTCTACGCGGTCCCGAGCCCGACCGGGCAGGCGACGCCGGTGCCGCCGAGGCCGCAATAGCCGTTCGGGTTCTTCGCCAGGTATTGTTGGTGGTAGCCTTCGGCGAAGTAGAACGGCCCCGGCGCCGCGATCTCGGTCGTGATCGGCCCGAAGCCCTTCGCCGCCAGCGCGCTCGCGTAGGCCGCCTTCGAGGCTTCCGCGGTC
>JAGWRZ010000199.1 GCA_028876365.1 Acidobacteriota bacterium
CAGCTGCGCAAGATCCTCGGCACGCTGTCGCACCGGGAGCGTCGCGTGCTCGAGCTCCGGTACGGGCTCGACGGCGAGCACCCCCGCACGCTCGACGAGGTGGGGCGGACCTTCAATGTCACCCGCGAGCGCATCCGGCAGATCGAGAACCAGAGCCTGAAGAAGCTGCGGGCCCTCGCCGACTCGATCAGCCTCAGGGACGTGGCGTAGCCGACCGGGGACAGTCCCCGTCACGAGAGAGCGAGACCCGCGTAACACTCTCGTGATTCTTGGCGCGTCGCGTCCGGCGCGGCTCCGTGCAACGCAAGCATCACCGACCGACGTCCGCCTCGTTACGGGGACAGTCCCCGTAACGGCGCCGCCGGCATCTCGGCGCAGTTTGGTCACCCGCGAGCGGGTAGTGGGCGCAGGAACGCCTCGAGCGCGGACCGGATTCCGCGCGCGTCGAGGCCGTGCGCGGCGCGATGCTCCGCCGGCGTTCCATAGTGCCGGAACTCGCCGAGCGGCACGCCGATCGAGAGCAGCCGGTGCGGGCGATCGATCAGCGCGGCAGCGACGTCCGCCGCCGAGGTGCCTGCGAGATACGGCTCGACGAGCACGACGTCGCCTCCCGCCGCCGCGCGGAGGCTTTCGCGCGGGAATGGTCGCGGCGTCGCTGTGTATGCGACGCCGACCTCGAGATCGGAGGTGGCGGCGAGCACCTCGCTCAGCGTCGGCCCGACGGCGACGACGAGCGGCGAGCCGACTCGGAGGACGACCAGGCCGTCGCCGTCCACGACCGCGGCGTTCTGCTCCTCTGACATTCTGATGTAGACACGCCCGTCGCCCGGAAGAGCGCGACGGAAGAGGCGTTCGAGCTCGTCCGGGTGGCCGGGCACGCGAATCGTCCAGCCGGGGAGCGTGGCCAGGATCGCTACGTCCTCGGGCGCCTGGTGCGTGCGTCCGGAGCGGGCCGCGTCGTAGGACGCACCCGTGCTGACGAGGATCGCACCGACGTCCTGATGCCCGAGATCGAGCTTCACCTGCTCGTACGGGCGCTCGACGAGAAACGGGGTGTACGAGTGCGCGATCGGTCGCATGCCCTCGAGCGCGAGCCCGGCAGCGACACCGATCATGAGCTGCTCGCGGATGCCGACGTTGAAGTGGCGCGGATGCGCCGGCAGCTCGCCGACGCCGATCTCGGCCGTGACGAGCGCGACACGCCGGTCGTCCTCGAGCGCGTGCGCCGCGAGCGCGTAGAAGCGGCTCCGCATGCTCATCGCTCGTCCTCGATCCGAGCGACGACGACGTGCGGGCGCGCGCAGCTCGCCGCGGTGAACGCCCGCTCGATGTCGTCGTGGTCGCGGCCGTCGCAGATCTCGGCGCTCCAGCCTTCGAGCGTGAAGCGCGCGTCGACGCCTCCCGGCCAGAGATAGGTCGACGAGCGGTTGTCGATGACGGCGACGATCAGCGTCCCGAGGGCGATCCGGCCCGCGTACTGCACCGCTTCCCAGTTCGAGCCCTCGTCCAGCTCCGCGTCGCCGACGAGGCAGTACACCCGCCGCCCGGTGAGAGCGGCGCCGACGGCGATCGGCAGCCCATGCCCGAGCGAGCCGCTGCCGATGCCGGCGGCGGGCACGAGCACGCGGTCGGGGTGGTAGCCGAGCATCGACGAGAACGATCCGAATCCGTCGAGCGCGTCCAGGGGGATGAGACCCTTCGCCGCGAGGACGGCGTAGAACGCCGCCGGGCCGTGGCCCTTGGAGAGGAAGAAGCGGTCGTCGGGGCCGAGCACGCGGTCGTGCAGCACCCAGAGGACGTCGAGCGTGGAGAGGGAGGAGCGGTCGTGCTTCTCGTCGCCGGTAAGCCGCCTGAGAAGGGCCGGCACGTCGTCGTATCCAAGCACGCATCCACCGTAGAACTTCAACTAATGTTTAAGTCAAATGACCCGCGAGCTGACGATCGGAGAGATCTCCGCGCGGAGCGGCGTCTCGCAGTCGGCGCTGCGGTTCTATGAGCGGCAGGGGCTGATCGCGGCGCGGCGTACCGACGGGAATCAGCGTCGCTATCCGTCGGCGACGCTCCGCAGGGTCGCTCTGGTCCAGGCCGGCAAGGCGGCTGGGATTCCACTCGAACGTATCCGCGAGGCGCTCGCCACGCTTCCGGACGGGAAGCAGCCCACGAAGCGCGACTGGGCCCGGCTCTCGGCCGAATGGCGCGCGGAGCTGGACGAGCGCATCGCGACGCTCGAAGCGGTTCGCGACCGGCTGACCTCGTGCATCGGATGCGGATGCCTCTCGCTCAAGACATGCCGCCTGCTCAATCCGGACGACGAAGCCGCTTCTCTCGGCGGCGGCGCCCACTACTTGCGTAGAGTCTCGCCTCGTGGACGAGGCCTGGCGCAACGAGCTCGCTGAGTTCATCCGCATCCCGAGCGTGAGCGCGGATCCCGCGCACCGCGAGGACGTGAAGACGGCGGGCGAGTGGGTCTGCGAGTTCATCCGCACGAAGTGCGGTGGAACGGCCCAGCTGACGCCTTTCGGCGAGCGTGAGCTCGCGCTCGGGGAGGTCCCGGCGTCGCACGAGCCCGGCAGCGCCCCGACGGTGCTCGTCTACAACCACTTCGACGTGCAGCCGCCTGCGCCGCTCGACTTGTGGGAGAGCGACCCGTTCGAGCTGACGATCAAGGACGAGTGGGCCTACGCGCGCGGCATCACCGACGACAAGGGCCAGCTGTACATCATGCTCAAGGCGGCGCAAAAGCTCGTCGAAGCCGACGCGCTGCCGATCAACATCCGCTTCGCGTGCGACGGCGAGGAGGAGATCGGCGGCACGACGATCGTCGACTGGATCCGCTCAGACTCGGTCGGAGCCGACGCCGGCATCATCTTCGACGGCGGCATGCTTCGTGTCGATGTGCCGATGTTCAGCTTGTCGACGCGCGGGCTGATCGCGTTCGACGTGAAGGTGACAACGGGTGAGCGGGACCTGCACTCGGGCATGTACGGCGGCGCTGCGCTCAACGCGATCCACGTTCTGATGCGCGTGCTCTCGTCGATCACCGCCGGGGAGTCCGGGCTCCTGCCGGAGCCGCTCCGACAGGGGATCGTCCCACCGACCGCGGAGGAGCTGGAGAACTGGAAGGCGCTGCCGCCGGGCGCGGAGGAGCTCGCGCTCCAGGGTGCGCGGCCGCTCGACAAGGATGCGGCCGAGCAGTTCAACATCCGCACGTTCGCGGAGCCGTCGGCGGACGTGAACGGCATCATCGGCGGCAAGCCCGGGCTGCGGAACACGACGCTGTCCGTGCACGCCGCGGGCGAGATCACGGTCCGGCTCGCGCCCGGCCAGAGCGTCGACACGATCGGGAACGCAGCCGAGAAGCTGATGCGTGAGGCCGCACCCGACGGTGCGGACATCGAGATCACGTGGGCCGGCGGGCCGGCGGGCCTGATGCGGCCGGACTCCCCGGCGATCCAGCTCGGCGCGGACGCGTTCGAGCACGTGCTCGGCGTGCGCCCGCTGCTCGTGCGCTCGGGCGGAACCCTGCCGATCGTTCCCGCGCTCGCGGATGCCGGCATCCCGACGGTGATCACCGGGTTCGGGTTGCCGGAGTCGAACGTGCACTCACCGAACGAGAAGTTCCTCGTCCGCTACTTCGAGGCGGGCGTGAACACGGCGGCGGCGATGTTCACCGCCTACAAGGACCTGCCTCGGTAGAACGACGGCCGGTACCAGCTACCGGCACGAAAGCGGCACGGATCCCTGACATGCCGCATGTTCATGCGGCCGGTCTCGTGACAGAGACGTCTGGGTACCTGGTACCGGCCGGCGGCGGCTGCGTCAGTGCTGGTGGTGGCAGGGGAGCCACGAATGGCCGAACAGCCGCATCGCGTCGATGATCGGCAGGAGCGACTCGCCCTTGCCCGTCAGCTCGTACTCGACGCGCGGGGGCGACTCGGGATAGCTGTGCCGCTCGACGATCCCCTCCTGCTCGAGCGCCCGCAGCCGCTCGGCGAGTGTCCGCGGCGAGATCCCCGAGCAGGAGTGCTCGAGCTCGGAGAAGCGCCTCGGCCCCTCCGAGAGGTCGTGGACGAGCAGCGCGGTCCACTTCGCCCCGATGATCTCGGCCGTGGCCGCGACGGCGCAGGTCGACGCCTCGTGGACGGCGTTCATCGTCCGAGTCGGCGCGGTGGCCATGGCTAAATGGTACTGCCGAAGGGCGCAGGACAGGCGGGAATCTTCGGGATCGAGAACCGCGCGATCGTCCCGAACCCCTCTGCCGGCTTGCACGCCTGGGCGACGCCCGCATCGCACGCGACCGAAAGGAAGATGAACGCATCCTCCATCGAGAAGCCGTGCTCGTCGACGAGCAGGCGCGCCGCCTCCTCGCTCACGAGCTGCAAGGCGTCGGCGAACTCGTAGGCGGTCGCGTGCGGGAGCCAGCGGTCGGCGAGCTCCGTCACCGGCCAGCGCGCCTGCTTTCCCTTCAGCAGCCCGAACCGGACGTCCACCTCGCCTGCGATCTCGACGCCCGTGAAGCAGATCTCCCCGTCGCCCATCGACGCGTGCATGTCGCCGACCGCGAACATCCCGCCCGGCTGACGCACGGGGAAGTAGATCGTGGCGCCCTTCCCGTGCAGATGGTCGTCCAGGTTGCCGCCGTGCTCGCCCGCGAGCCCGTTCGAGAGTTCCTCGCCGCCGGTGGCGACGCCGACCACCCCGACCATCGGGCGCGCCGGGAAGGCGATGCGCTCGTTCTGCCGGATCACCCCGTCTCTCACCTCGAACAGGCGCGTCAGCGGCTTGCGCACCTCGTCGATCAGCTGGCCGAAGCCGGGGATGAGCGTCGCGACGCCCCATTCGACCGGTCGGATGTCGAGGATCTCCGCGACGAGCGAGTCGCCCGGCTCGGCTCCTTTGACCGCCACCGGCCCCGTCGCCGAGTTGATGCGCGACAGGTCGATGTCGGTGACGAGGTCGTCCTCGCTCCGGATCTGGCCGGTGAAGCAGTCGTTCGTCTCGAAGGTGACGACGTCGCCGGGCTCGACCTCCAGCACGGGGCGGAGGCCGGGCCCGAACGACCAGATCACCTGGTCACGCGACAGGAAATGTTGCGGCACGTGCCTCCGGCGCCATCGTCTCGTCCTCGACGTAGACGCGCTCCATGTCGCGAAGCCTGTCGGGTCGCGCTTTCGCGACCCAGGCGGTGAGCGCGATGCCCGCGACGACCCAGCCGATCGCGATCCAGTTCGCGTACTTGATCGGATAGGTCGGAACGAACTTGTAGTACTGGTAGTACAGCGGGAAGAAGAACAGCACGATCCCGCCGACCGGCAGCACGAGGTGGAGGAGCGGGTTGAACTCGGCCCGCCGTCTGACCCAGTACTCCCAGATCGCCCCTGCGCAGATGAGCATGTACACGAGAACGACGACGATCACGGCCAGCGTCGCGATGAGCGAGAAGCCGACGAGCGGCCCCCACTTCCATCCGAGGATGAGCGACAGGACGAATGCGAACAGGCTCATGCCGATGATCGCGTTCGTCGGCGTCTTGAACTTCGGGTGGATGTGGCCGAGCGTCCGCGGAGCGAGTCCGTTGCGCGAGAGCGCGTAGAAGACGCGCGTGGCGGCGTTCACCGCAGCGTTCGAGTTCGCCGCGATCGAGTTGCAGATCGCGAGGAAGACGACCACCCAGCCGGTGCCCCAGAAGACCTTGCCGAGGTTGCGCCACGGATCGGCGCCCGTCGCCTGCGTGACGAAGTTCTGGAACCCGGCCCCGAACACCCACGCGTACGAACAGAGGATGTAGAAGACGCCGATCGCGAGCGCCGAGCCGACGACGGCGAACGGCACGGTTCTCCTCGGGTTCTTCGCCTCCTCGCCCAGCGGCGCCGATGCCTCGAAGCCGATGAACGCGAGGATGGCGAACACCATCCCCCGGAACACGCCGCTCCATCCGCCGAGCGCGTTGTGCGGCTCGAACGGCTGCATGTTCAACTTCCCCGTGTTCGAGAAGAGCATCCACAGCGCGAGCGCGGCGAACACCGCGATCTCGAACGCGCCGAGGATGACGCCTGCGGTGGTCGAGAGGCGGATGTCGCGATACGTCAGCAGGAACACGATCACGGTCATGAGCGCGACCCAGATCCACCACTGGCCGGTGTAGCTCCAGCCGACCTCGCTGCTGAAGACCTCGTGCATCGCCCAGCCGAACTCGAGGTAGAGGAACGGCGCGACGAGCGGCTCGAACAGGATGAAGAGCCACGCGACGAAGAAGCCCGCCCACGGCCCGAGCGAGCGCGCCGCGTACGTGTACATCCCGCCGGCGGACGGATACTTCTTCGCCAGCTGGCCGATCGCCGTCGCCGCGCACAGGCACGCGACGAGCGCGAGCAGCACGGACAGCGCGAGCGCCTGCTTTGCGAAGGGGACGGAGATGTAGATCGAGTACGCGACGGCCGCGCCCGGCGCCATGTGCGTGATCGACTGGAACAAGACTTGGGGCAGGCCGATCGAGTGCTCGCGAAGATGCTCGAACCTGCCGCCGGAAGCTGCCTCCATGCCTCCTCCTTTGCGGAATGAAGCGTTGCGGCGAGTGTGGCGTACCGGCCGGACGCGGGTCAATCCCAGGGCGGCGGGTTGTGCACCCAGCGACCGCCGACCATCGTCGCGACCACGTGCACGTCCCCCAGGTCGCCGTCGAACGGATCGTGATCGAGGACGACGAGGTCGGCCGCGCGTCCCGGCAGCAGCGTGCCGCGCACGCGCTCGTCGTGGGAGAGCCATGCCGGCGCGACGCACGTCGCGTGCAGGGCGTCCTCGAGCGCGAGCCGCTGGTCGGCGCGCCAGTGCCGCTCGACCGCGGCGACGACGCCCGCCCACGGGTCGAGCTCCTCCACCGGGGCGTCTGAGCCGTTCGCGAGCAGCGCGCCGGCCTCGAGCAGCGACCGGTACGCGTAGGCGCCGTCCAGCTCGTCCGCCCAGAACCGCTTCGCGAGCGCCTCGTCGGAGGGCGCATGGGTGAACTGCACCGAGGCCGCGACGCCGATCTCCGCGAACCGGCCGACGTCCTCGGGCGCGAGACACTGGGCGTGCTCGATGCGCTGCCGCAGCCCCTTCGGCGCCCACAGCGAGCGCGTCGAGGAGAACGCGTCGAGCGCCTCGCGGTTCGCGCGGTCGCCGATCGCGTGCACGGCCACCGGCCATCCGATCTCGGACGCGTCGCGGACGATCTCGGCGAGCTGCTCGCCGCTCGTGATCCGGACGCCGCTGCCGTCGAGCATCCACGCCGTCTGCGACCCGAGCGTGCCGTCCATGAACGCCTTCAGGTAGCCGAGCCGCAGCATCGGCGATCCCAGGCCGCTGCGCAGCCCGGTCTCGCGCAGGTGGGGGATGCTCTCCCACGGCGTCGACTGCCACACGCGCAGCGTGAGCGGCGTCTGCCGCTCGAGCTGCTGCCACAGCCCGATCGCGCCGAGCCAGCCGTCCTTGTCGTGGAGGCAGGTGACGCCGCGGGCGTTCGCGAGCTTCATCCCGTCCCGCATCGCGTCGACCAGCTCGTCGGACGCATACCGGCCGTGACGCTCCTTGAACCGCCACGCGGACTCCTCGCGCAGGATCCCGGTCGGCTCGCCGTGCGCGTCGCGCTCGACGACTCCGCCCTCGACCTCGAGGTCGCCGCCCGCGAGCGCGAGCGCCGCGCTGTTGAGCCAGAGCGAGTGGTAGTCCTTCGACCACATCGCGAGCGGCCGCCGGGCGTCGATCGCGTCGAGCGCCTGTCGCGTCGGGCGGCCGTCCGGCCACGCCGCGTCGCGCCAGCCGTAGCCGCGCAGCGACCCGCTGCGCCGGATCCGGTCGACGGCCTCCGCGAGCGAGGCGGCGCCGTCGAGCTTCACCTCGCGCTGCGTCATCGCCCATGTCGGGAAGTGGACGTGCGCGTCCGTGAAGCCGGGAAGGACGCAGCGGCCGCGGAGGTCGACGACGTCCGGCGACGGGAGCACGGTCTCGTGAGCGCCGACTCCGCCGGCGAGCGTGTCGCCCGCGATCGTCAGCGAGCGGGCGAGCGGGAGCGACGGGTCGAGGGTGCGGATGATGCCGTTTTCGAGGATCATGTGCGCCTATGTTCGACCATGTCGGCCTGAACGTGAAGGACTATCAGGCGAGCCGCGCGTTCTACGAAGGGCTGCTCGCGTCATACGGCTGGGCCGTCGTCGCGGAGTGGCCGGACCACGGCGTCGTCGGGTTCGGCCCCGAGGGGCAGGGGAGGCTCTGGCTCCACGTGCGCGAGCCGTACACGACGGGCGCGCACGTCGCCTTCACCTGCGACGACCGCGCGACCGTCGACGCCTTCCACGCCGCAGGGCTCGCCGCGGGCGGCGCCGACAACGGCGCGCCGGGCCTGCGCTGGTATCACGAGGACTACTACGGCGCATTCGTGCTCGACCCCGACGGCAACAACATCGAGGCGGTCTGCCACCATGCCGTGGGATGAGCTGACGCCGGAGCAGCGCGAGCTGCGCGATCTCGTGCGGACGATCGCACGCGAGCGGATCGCGCCGCGCGCGGCGGAGATCGACGCATCGCACGAGTTCCCGTGGGACATCGTCGAGCTCTTTCGCGAGAACGATCTCTTCGGCCTCTTCTTCGACGAGGCGCACGGCGGGCTCGGCACCGGGACGCTTATCGCGCTCGTCGCGATCGAGGAGGTCGCCAAGGTGTGCGCCACCTCCGCACTGATCCTCGCCGTGCAGGAGCTCGGCTCGCTCGGGCTCAAGCTCGCCGGCAGCGAGGAGCAGAAGCGGCGCTGGCTGCCGAAGCTCGCGAGCGGCGAGTGGCTGTGCGCGTACGCGCTCACGGAGGCCGGGTCCGGCTCCGACTCGGCGGCCATGCGCACGACCGCGCGGCGCGACGGCGGCGAGTACGTCCTCGACGGGTCGAAGCGGTTCATCACGAATGCATCGGTCGCGAGCGTGTACACGGTGTTCGCGAAGACGGACCCCTCCGCCGGCCACGCGGGCATCTCCGCCTTTGTCGTCGAGGCGGACGCGCCCGGCTTCGAGGTGACGCGGCTCGAGCCGAAGATGGGCATCGCCGGCTCGACCACCGGCGAGCTCTCCTTCGAGCGCTGCCGCATCCCGGCGGCGAGCCTCCTGGGCTCCGAGGGCGAGGGGTTCAAGCTCGCGATGCGCATCCTCGACCGCTCGCGGCCGGGCGTCGCCGCGCAGGCGCTCGGCATCGCGCAGGGTGCGACCGACTACGCCCTCGCGTACGCGAAGACGCGCGAGACGATGGGCCGCCCGATCGCCCACCACCAGCTCATCCAGGCGAAGCTCGCCGACATGGAGACCGAGTGCGAGGCGGCGCGCGGCCTGCTCTACCGCTTCGGGCGCATGGTCGACGAGGGCGCCGACGACGCCGAGCTGACGAAGGCGTCGGCGATGGCGAAGCTCAAGTGCGGCGACGTCGCGATGGCGGCGACGACGGACGCGGTGCAGATCCTCGGCGGCTACGGCTACATCAAGGAGTACCCGGTCGAGCGCTTCATGCGCGACGCGAAGATCACGCAGATCTACGAAGGAACGCAGGAGATCCAGCGCATCGTCA
>JAGWRZ010000200.1 GCA_028876365.1 Acidobacteriota bacterium
CGCCGGCGCCGGGTCGGTGAGGTCGTCAGCCGGCACGTAAATGGCCTGGATCGAGGTCACCGACCCGGTTCGCGTGGAGCTGATTCGCTCCTGCAGCTGGCCCATCTCGGTCTCCAGCGTCGGCTGGTAGCCAACCTGCGAGGGCATCCGTCCGAGCAGCGCCGAGACCTCGGAGCCGGCCTGCACGAAGCGGAAGATGTTGTCGATGAAGAGCAGCACGTCCTGGCCCTGGTCGCGGAAGTACTCCGCCATCGTCAGGCCGGACAGGCCGACCCGCAGGCGCGCGCCCGGCGGCTCGTTCATCTGCCCGTAGACCATCGCAACCTTGTCGAGAACGCCCGACTCCTCCATCTCGATGTAGAGGTCGGTTCCCTCGCGCGTCCGCTCCCCGACGCCGGAGAACACGGACACACCGCCGTGCTGAAGCGCGACGTTGTTGATCAGCTCGGTGATCGTCACCGTCTTGCCGACGCCGGCGCCCCCGAAGAGGCCGACCTTTCCGCCGCGCACGTACGGTGCGATGAGGTCGATGACCTTGATGCCCGTCTCGAAGATCTCGACCTTCGGCGATAGCTCGCCGAACGTCGGCGGATCGCGGTGGATGGGCCAGCGCTCGCCCTTCGCGGGCTCCTTGCCGTCCACCGGGTCCCCGATGACGTTCCAGATCCGGCCGAGCGTCTCGTCGCCGACGGGAACCGATATCGGCTGGCCCGTGTCGACGATGTCGACGCCGCGCGCGAGGCCGTCCGTCGAGTCCATCGCCACGGCGCGCACGCGATCGTCGCCGAGATGCTGCTGCACCTCGGCGATCAGCTCGCGCTTCTCACCCTCGTGCTCCACCTCGACGCGCAGCGCGTGGTTGATCTCCGGCAGCCCGCTCGGGAAGACGGCGTCGACGACGACGCCCTTGATCTCGACGATCCGGCCGGTGCTCTTCTCGGTCTTCGTAGCGGGCATCTCTCTCCTTATGCGGTCAGTGCGTCGGCCCCGGCGACGACTTCGAGGATCTCCTGGGTGATCGCGGCCTGCCGGGCGCGGTTCATCTGAAGCGTGTAGCGGTCGATGAGCTCGCTCGCGTTGCTCGACGCGCTGCGCATCGCCGCCATCTGCGACGCGAGGAACGATGCGGCCGACTCGAGCAGCGCACGATAGATCTCGGTCTCGAGATAGACGGGCAGGAGCCGCTCGAGGATCTCCTCGGGCTCCGGCTCGTAGATGAAGTCGCCGCGCAGCGCCTGATCCTTCCCATCCGCCTTCTCCTCCTCCCCGCCCTCGAGCACGTGCTCGGGAATCGGAAGCAGGTCGGAGACGGTCACGCGCTGGACGAGCGGCGACACGAAGCGGTTGTACACGACGACGACGCGGTCGACTTCCTGCTCGATGTACATCTCCGCGAGCTTGTGCGCGACCGCCTGCGCATCGTGGTACGTCGGCTTGTCGACGAATCCCTCCCAGTGCGCCGCGACCTCGTAGCGACGGAACCGGAGGGTCGATCCGCCCTTGCGCCCGACGACCGTCCACACGACCTCGCGACCCTCCGAGCGCTGCTCGCGCTCGAGCTGGAACGCGCGGCGCAGCACCTGTCCGTTGAACGGCCCGGCGAGGCCGCGGTCGCCGGTGAAGACGACGATCCCGATCTTCTTCTCCTCGCGGCGCTGCATCAGCGGCAGATTCCGGAAGGACGACGCAGCCCGTGCGGTGCCGACCATCAGCTCCTGCATCCGGTCCGCGTACGGACGCATCTCCTCGATGCGCGACTGGGCACGGCGCAGCCGGGCGCCCGCGACGAGCTCGAGCGCCTTCGTGATCTTGCGCGTGTTGCGGACGGACGCGATCCGCCGGCGGATGTCCTGGAGAGAGGCCACCTAGACCAGCGCGCTCTCTTCCTCGACGTTGAAGCCGTTCTTGAACTTGTCGATCTCGCCGTTCAGCTTCTCGGCGAGCTCGTCCGGCATGTCGCCCTTCTCCTTGATCTGCTCGTAGATCGAGCCCTCGGCGCGGAGGAACTCGCGCAGCTCGTCCTGGAAGCGCTGCACCTGCGCCGTCGGGATGTCGTCGAGGTAGCCGTTGACGCCTGCGTAGATCGCGACCACCTGCTCCTCGAGCGGCCACGGCTGGTACTGCGGCTGGTTCAGCGTCGCGACCATCTTCTCGCCGCGCGTCAGCGCCTGCTGCGTCGCCTTGTCGAGCTCGGAGCCGAACTGCGCGAACGCCTCCAGCTCGCGGTACTGCGCGAGGTCGAGGCGCAACCGGCCCGCGACCTTGCGCATCGCCTTCGTCTGAGCGGACCCGCCGACGCGCGACACCGAGATCCCGACGTTGACCGCCGGGCGGACGCCGGAGAAAAAGAGGTCGGATTGCAGGAAGATCTGCCCGTCGGTGATCGAGATGACGTTCGTCGGGATGTATGCCGACACGTCGCCCGCCTGCGTCTCGATCACGGGGAGAGCCGTCAACGAGCCGGCGCCGAGCTCGTCGTTGAGCTTGCACGCACGCTCGAGCAGCCGCGAATGGAGATAGAAGACGTCGCCGGGGAACGCCTCGCGACCGGGCGGACGGCGAAGCAGCAGCGACAGCTGCCGGTACGCATCCGCATGCTTCGAGAGGTCGTCGTACATGACGAGCGCGTGCTTGCCGTTGAAGAGGAAGTACTCGCCCATCGCGCAGCCCGCGAACGGCGCCATCCACTTGATCGGCGCGGCCTCGCTCGCAGCGGCCGTGACGATGGTCGTGTACTCCATCGCTCCGGCGTCGCGGAGGCGCTCGTAGATGCCGGCGACGGTCGATTCCTTCTGACCGATCGCGACGTAGATGCAGTGGACGTCCGTGTCGCGCTGGTTGAGGATCGTGTCGATGAGGATCGCCGTCTTGCCGGTGGAGCGGTCGCCGATGATGAGCTCGCGCTGGCCGCGGCCGACGTTCGTCATCGAGTCGATCGACTTGATGCCGGTCGCGAGCGGCTCCTTCACGGGCTGGCGCGCGATGACGCCCGGCGCCTTGAACTCGAGCGGCCGGCGCTCCGTCGCCTCGATCGGCCCGCGACCGTCGACCGGATTGCCGAGCGGATCGACGACGCGGCCGAGCAGCCCCTCGCCGACGGGAACGCTCGCAACCTGACCGGTGCGGCGCACCGGCTCGCCCTCGCTCACCTTCTCCCATTCGCCGAAGAGCGCGACGCCGACCTGGTCCTCCTCGAGGTTGAACGCCAGGCCGACCACGCCGTGCTCGAACTCGAGCATCTCGAGCGCGACCGCGTTCTCGAGGCCGTACACGCGCGCGATGCCGTCGCCGATCGTGAGAACGGTGCCGACCTCGGCGAGGTCGGTCTCGACGTCGTACTGCTCGATCCGCTGCCGCAGGATCGACGTGATCTCTTCCGGGCGCAGCTTCAACGGTTCCTCTCCTTATCTCCTCACGAGCTCTTGTCGAAGTCGTTCCAATCTCCCGCGGACGCTCGCGTCCACGCGGTACGAGCCGGCCTGGAGGACGATGCCGCCGACGATCGACGGGTCGACGCTGCGCGTCGCGTCGACCTTGCGGCCGGCCGCCTTCTCGATCTGGTCGACGATGTCTTTCGCCTCGGCGTCCGTGATCTCGCGCGCCGTCGTCAGCTGGACGGTGAGGCGGCGCTCTTCGCGCGCGACGAGCCGCTCGAACTCGGCGGCGATCTCCTCGATCTCGCCGGCGCGTCCCTTCTCGGCCACGAGCAGGAGGAAGTTCTTGAACAGCGGGTCCTCGTCGCCGGCGAGGTCGGCGAGGATGCGCGCCTTCGCATGCGACTCCAGCTGGGGGTTCCGCAGGACCGCGCGCAGCTCCGGGGTCTCCTCGACCGCCGTCGCGAAGTCGGTCAACGCCTCGTGCACCTGTGCGAGCCGCTTCTCCTCCTTCGCCGCGCCGAAGAGCGCTTCGGCGTAGATGCGCTGCGCAGCGGCTATCCGAGATCCTCCAGGCGGGAGAAGTCGAGCGAGTCGATGGCGGACGCGATGAGCTCGCGGTCACGGTCGGAGTCGAGCTTCTCGCCGACGATGCGCGACGTCGCCTCGAGGGTGAGCTCCGCGACCTCGGCGCGGATCCGTTCCAACCCCTGTTTGACCGCCGCGTCGATCTCCTTCTTCGTCTCCTCGAGCCGGCGCTGCCGCTCCTGCTCGGTCTCGTCGCGCATGCGCTGCTCCATCGAGTCACGCGTCTTGCGCGCCTCGGCGAGGATCTCCTCGGCCTGGCCGCGTGCCTCCCCGACGAGCCGGCGGTGCTCCTCCAGCAGCTTGCGCGCCTCGTCGCGGGAATCGTCCGCCTCCGCGATCGCGCGGCGGATCTGCTCGCGCCGCTCGTCGATGAGCGCCTGGATCCGGGAGAACGCGAACTTCTTCAGCACGAAGAAGACGATCAGGAAGAAGGCGAGCGTCCAGATCATCAACCCCGGGATGATCTTGGTGAGCGGGCTGCTGGCTGCGACGAGCATCTACTTGACGAGCACGAAGCCGAGGAAGCCGCCGACGAGGCCGTAGAAGACGACTGCCTCGGTGAGAGCGAAGCCGAGCCACATGATCCCCTGGAGCTCGCCGCGCAGCTCGGGCTGGCGGGCGACCGACTGGATCATCGAGGCGAACACGGTGCCGATGCCGATGCCGGCTCCGAGCGACCCGAGTCCCATGCCGAGGCCGAAGCCGAGCGCCTGCGCGGCCTTGATGGTGGATGACGTTGCTGCGAGCACGTGGAGCACCGGTTCCTCCTTAGTGAGCCGGCTCGATCGCGGAGCCGATGTAGATGGCGGTGAGAGCGGCGAAGATGAACGCCTGAATGGTGACGACGATCACGACCTCGAAGAGGTAGAACGCGATCCCGATCGGAAGCGAGAAGACGGCGACGATCCAGAACGTGAGGCCGCTCAGGATGAAGAGAAGGCCGATCGAGACGAGGATGAGGATGTGTCCGGCGAGCATGTTCGCGTAGAGCCGGACGCTGAGACTGATCACGCGGAACACGTGGGAGATGGTCTCGAGCACGAACATGACCGGCACCATGCCCTTCGGCACGCCGGCCGGGACGAAGCTCTTGAAGTACCCGACGCCGTTGTACCGGACGCCTTCGACATGGGTGAAGACCACGCTGAGGAGCGCCAGGACGAGCGTCACCGACAGCTGCGAGGTGACCGCGTAGATGCCCCACGTCGGCACGCCGTGCCACGTGTCGCCCGTGAGCGGCAGCGGGATGAAGCCGACCATGTTCATCGTGAAGATGAAGAGGAAGAGCGAGGCGACGTACGGGAACCAGCGGCCGATCGCCTTCGTCGGCAGCCCCTGCTCGGCGATCTGGGTCTGCGCGAGCTCGTAGATCGCTTCGCCGACCGTCTGGCGCCGGCCCGGGAGCAGCGCGAGACGGCTGCGCATCGTGAAGATCCCGAGCGCGATCGTCAGGAGGGCGCTGATCGCGAGATAGACGACGGCCTTGTTGATCGACATGTCGAGCGGGCCGAGGTGGATCCCGACCCACTGCTTGAGCTGGAACTCGTCCGCCGGATTGAAGGTCGCCGCGAGCACGCTCATCCGATCTTCTCCGATGAGAAGTACTCGAGCAGCGAGATTCCGAGGGCGAGCGAGTACGCGAGCGCGTACACGGCGACGGCGGAGACGCCGATGCTTCTGTTCGCGACGGTGACGGCGGCGAGCGCGATCATGACACCGATCCCGCGGAACGCCGTCCCGACGGCGACCATCCCGGACTTGCCGAGGTTGTCCGCGCCGGTCGGGATCCGCGCGAGCCAGACGCCGAAGAGCTCGCCGACCGCCCACAGCACCGCCGCGAGCGCCCACCCGCCGAGGGGGAAGCCGCCGACGATGAAGACCGGCAGCGCGAGGACGACGACCGCGGCTCCTGCGAGCGTGGGAACGCGGCGGCCCGGAACGGGTCGCGGGGTCGAGAACACGCCGTTCGTCACGAGAAGTAGCCCTTGAAGCGGCGGTAGACCGTGAACACGCCGGCGGGGATGCCGACGACGACGCCGCCGAGGACGCCCAGTCCGGTCGAGCCGAAGCCGTAGCCGACGAGGGCGCCTGCGCCTGCGCACGTGCCCGTCGCGGCTGCGAGGATCGCGCCCGCTTCGACCGGCTGGAACGACGAGCGTGAAGAGGCCTGCATCCGGCGCGAGAATAGCAGGTTGCGTCTACGACTTTGTGACAGTGCAATCCGTGTTATCTAAAGGGCCTCGGCTTCTGCTCGTGCATGGCAGCGTCGTCAACGGCGAGGTCACCTGGAACGCGCAGCGGCCGCTTGCCGAGCGGTTCCGGCTCGTCGTCCCGAACCGGCGGGGGTTCCCGCCCGGGCCGCCGGTCGAGCGCGTCGACTTCGAGGACGAGGCGGTCTGGCTCGAGGGCCTGCTCGAGCCGGGCACGCACCTCGTCGGGCACTCGTACGGCGGCGTGGTCGCGCTGCTCGCAGCCGCACGGCGACCCGAGCTCGTCGGCTCGCTCACCGTCGTCGAGCCGCCCGCGTTCTCAGTCGCGCGGGGGAACCCGGCGGTCGAGGCGTACCTCGCGCACGCCGCGACGATCGCCGGCGGCCCGGAGACCTACCTGCGCGCCTTCCTCGCCTCGGTCGGCGCGCGGCAGCCCGCGGCGATGACCCCGGCCCTCCTCCAGGGCGCGCGCACGCTGATGGTGGAACGCCCGCCGTGGGAGGCGGAGATCCCGTTCGAGCGGCTCGCCGGGATCCCGGCGCTCGTCGTCGGCGGCGGGCACAGCGCCGCCTTCGACGCCGTCTGCCACGTGCTCGTGGCGCGGCTCGGCGCCGAGGGCGCGGTGCTCCGGGGAGCGGGCCACTCGCCCCAGCGGCTCGGTGCGCCCTTCAACGAGCGGCTCGCCGCCTTCGTCATGAAACAAAACGGCGGGTAGCGCCGTTTCAACGTGTCGGTGGAGACGCGCGACTACGCCGCCCTCGGCGCCGCGGGCATCACCGTGCTCCTGTGGGCGTCGGCGTTCGTCGGCATCCGCTCCGCCGGCCGGACGTTCTCTCCGGGCGCGCTCAGCCTCGGCCGCCTCGCCGTCGCGGTCGCCGCGCTCGCGATCGTCGGCGTCGCCCGCGGCGAGCGGCTCCCGAGCAGGGCGGCGCTGAGGGAGGTCGGGCTCCCCCTGCTCGCGTGCGGGCTCCTCTGGTTCGGCGCCTACAACGTCGCCCTCAACGCGGGCGAGCGCCGCGTCGACGCCGGCACCTCCGCGATGCTCGTCGCCCTCGGCCCGATCCTGATCGCGATCCTCGCCGGCTTCCTGCTGCACGAGGGCTTTCCCCGCGGCCTCTTCGCCGGCTGCGCGATCGCGCTGGCGGGCGTCGTCGTCATCGGCGTCGCGAGCTCGGCGCACACCGCGACGACGACCGGCGTCCTCCTCTGCCTGGCGGCCGCGTTCGCGTACGCGGGCGGAGTCGTCGCCCAGAAGGTCGTCCTCCGCGTCCTCACACCGGTCCAGACGATGTTCTGCTGCGCCGTCATCGGCGCGGTCGTCTGCCTCCCCTTCGCGGGGCAGCTCTTCCGGGAGCTCGGGCCCGCCCACGCGGACGCCTGGATCGTCTACCTCGGGGTCGGCCCGACGGCGCTCGGCTTCGCCCTCTGGGGCTTCGCGCTCACGCGCTCGACCGCCGGGCAGCTCGCCGCGACGACGTATCTCGTGCCGCCGATCTCGGTGCTGCTCGGCTGGCTGTGGCTCGGCGAGTCCCCCGCCGGCCTCACCTACCTCGGGGGCGCGCTCGCCCTCGCCGGTGTCGCCCTCTCTAGGAGGCCTTCCGCAGCGGGTCGTCTGCGGCGCGCCGCCGCTGGTACGGATTCGCGATCTTGACGATCTCGAGCACGTAGACGACGTAGATCGAGATCGACACGGCGAGGAGCCCGATCGCGGCGGCGCCGACGGTCGGCCACACCTTCCAGTGCCCGTGCGGGCGGATCGGCAGGAAGCGCGTGCCGAGCGCTGCGGCCGCGAGCGAGAGGCACCAGACCCAGATCGTCATCGCCGCCTGCGGCTGCGTGAACCCGCGCCGGAGGAAGCGGTGGTGGAGGTGCGCCTGGTCGCCCTCGAAGACGCGCTGTCCGTGCTTCAGCCGCCGCGCGACGACGAAGGTCGTGTCGACGATCGGGACCGCGAGCACGAGCAGCGGGAAGAACAGGGCCACGGTCGCTGCCGTCTTCAGCAGGCCCTGCACCGACACGGTCGCGAGGACGAAGCCGAGCAGGAGCGCGCCGCTGTCCCCCATGAAGATGCGCGCGGGATACACGTTGTGCCGCAGGAAGCCGAGCGACGCGCCGAGGACGATGGCCGAGAGAATCGCCGCGTCGGGCTTGCCGAGCGACAGCGCGATGACGGCGAACGTCCCGCCGGCGATCGCCGCGACACCGGCGGCGAGGCCGTCGAGGCCGTCGAGGAAGTTGACCATGTTCATGATCGCGACGATCCACAGCACGGTCAGCGGCATCCCGAGCCAGGACGGCAGCGCGTGCACCCCGACGACGGGGAACGTGAAGCGGTCGACCCAGACGCCGAAGCCCACCGGGATCCCGGCCGCGAGCACCTGTCCGCCGAGCTTCTCGAACCAGCGCAGGCCGCGGAAGTCGTCGATCGCGCCGACCGTCACCGCCACCGCCGCGCCGAGCAGCAAGCCTCGCGTCTGGTGGTCGAGATGGACGAACGCGAGCGCGGGGACGAAGATCCCGAGGAAGAGCGCGAGGCCGCCGAGCCGCGGCACCGGGCTGCGGTTCAGGCGCCTGCCGCCCGGGGCGTCGACCGCGCCGAGGAGGCGCGCCATCCCGCCGACGGCCGGGGTGAGGAGGACGACGACGAGGAGCGCGACGCCCGCGCCCCACACGACGCCGAGGTGCTTCCCCAGCTGCTCGAAGACGTTGAAGTGCGGAGCAGCGGCGGCGATCACGGCTCGTTATTTCGTGCCGTAGAGCCGGTCTCCCGCGTCGCCGAGACCCGGGACGATGTAGCCGCGCTCGTCGAGGCCGCGGTCGACGGCGGCGCAGACGATGTGGACGTCGGGATGCTGCTCGTGGACGTGCTCGACGCCGGGCGGCGCGGCGACGATGCAGACGAGCGTCACCGACTGCGCGCCCGCCTCCTTCACCGCATCGATCGCGGCCGCGCTCGAATGGCCGGTCGCGAGCATCGGGTCGAGGACGATGGCGTCGCGATCCGCCAGGTCGGCGGGGAGCTTCGAGTAGTACTGCACCGGCTCGAGCGTCTCCTCGTCGCGGTACATGCCGATGAAGCCGACGCGCGCGCTCGAGACGAGCGAGAGCACGCCGTCGAGCATGCCGACTCCGGCGCGGAGCACCGGGCACACGGCGACCTTCTTGCCCGAGATGCGCTGCGCCGTCATCTCCTCGAGAGGCGTCTCGATCTCGTAGTCCTCGGTCGGGAGATCCTTCGTCGCCTCGTAGGTGAGTAGGAGCGTGATCTCGTTCGCGAGCTTGCGGAAGTGGACGGTCGGCGTCTCCTTGTCCCGTAGATAGCTGAGCTTGTGCTGGACGAGCGGGTGCTCGACGACCGTGAGGCGATGGGTCTCGATCATCTGAACTTCGTGTAGCCTCGCCAGCCGGGGTAGAGCGGGCGCTTCTCGCACAGCGTCGCGACCCGTGCGCGCAGGCTCCCGATGTCGGCGGAGTCGGCGAGGGCGTCGGCGATGATGCTGCCCGTCTCGCGGAAGTCGTCCTCGTCGAAGCCGCGCATCGTCATCGCCGGCGTCCCGACGCGGATCCCGGACGTGACGAACGGCGACCGCTCGTCGAACGGCACGGTGTTCCGGTTCACGGTCACGTTCACCTCGGCGAGGCGCTCCTCCGCGTCTTTGCCCGTCCAGTCCGAGCTCCGCAGGTCGACGAGGAGCAGATGCGTGTCGGTCCCGCCGGTGACGAGGGCGAGCCCGCCCTCCTCCAGCGACTCGCCGAACGCGTCGGCGTTCGCGCGGATCTGCCGCTGGTACTCCCTGAAGGCCTCGCTCCCGGCGATGCGGAAGCACGTCGCCTTGGCGGCGATCGTGTGCATGAGCGGCCCGCCCTGCATCCCCGGCATGACGGCGCTGTCGAGCGCCTTCGCATGCTCCTCGCGGCAGAGGACGAAGCCGCTGCGCGGGCCGGCGAGCGTCTTGTGCGTCGTCGACGAGACGAAGTCGCAGCTCTCCACCGGATTGGGCACGAGGCCCGCGGCGACGAGCCCGGCGAAGTGCGCCATGTCGCACAGGAGGAGCGCCCCCACCTCGTCGGCGATCGCGCGGAAGCGATCGGTCTCGACGATGCGCGGGTACGCGGAGCCGCCGCAGACGATCACCTTCGGCCGCGACTCCTTCGCCAGGCGGAGCACCTCGTCGTAGTCGACGGTCATCGTCTCCGGCGAGACCCCGTAGTGGACGACGTTGTACAGCCGGCCCGAGAAGTTGACCTTGTGGCCGTGCGTCAGGTGGCCGCCCTGGTCGAGCCGGAGCGCGAGGAGCGTGTCGCCCGGCTCCATCGTCGCCGCGTAGACCGCCATGTTCGTCTGCGCGCCCGCGTGCGGCTGGACGTTCGCGTGCTCGGCCCCGAAGAGCTCCTTCGCGCGGTCGATCGCGATCTCCTCGATCTCGTCGACGACCTCGCAGCCGCCGTAGTAGCGGCGTCCGGGATAGCCCTCGGCGTACTTGTTCGTCGGCACGGAGCCGACGGCCTCGAAGACGGCCGGCCAGGTGAAGTTCTCGGAGGCGATGAGCTCGAGCTGGCCCCGTTCCCGCTCCAGCTCCTTCGTCAAGAGACCGGCGATCTCAGGGTCGACCTCGTTCAGGCCGATAGAGACCAGGTGCTGGAAGGTCGGCTCAGTCGTCGCCACGCCCCGGGATGGTACTCCCGGGGCCTGCTGGGGATCGCAGCCGCACTGGCGGCGCTTCTCGCCGCGCCCGCGGCGCTCGCCGGGCCGAACCTCTTCATCGGGGCGGCCGAGGACGGCGCGGTCTGGGGCGATCCCACCACCCAGATGAGCCTCGCGCAGCAGGCGGGCTTCGACTCGATCCGCATGACCGCCCAGTGGGTGTCGGGCAACACGAGGCTCGACCCGGTCATCGCCGCGAAGCTCCAGAACGCCGTTCTCGCGGCCGAGGCGCGCGGCCTGCGGCCGATCGTCTCGATCTACAACGTCAACTCCGTGCAGGCGCCGGAGGACCCGATCCTCCAGGGCGAGTTCGCGCAGTTCGCGCAGAACGTCGTGCTCACGCTCCCGAGCGTGACGACGTTCGTCGTCGGCAACGAGCCGAACTCCTCCTACTACTGGCAGCCGCAGTTCGACACGCGGGGCGGCGACATCGCCGCGAGCGCGTACGAGGCGATGCTCGCCCAGTCGTACGACGCGATCAAGGCGGTGCGGCCGGAGGTGACCGTGGTCGGCGGCGCGCTCGACTCGATGGGTACCGACAACCCGAACGCGCGGCCGTCGCACTCCCCGCTCGTCTTCATCCGCGACATGGGCCGCGCCTACCGCGCAAGCAAGCGGACGCTCCCGATCATGGACGAGTTCGACGAGCACATCTACGAGGACAACTCGTCACTGCCCCCGAGCATGACGCACCCGAACTCGACGACGCTCGCGGAGGGCGACTATCCGCGCCTCGTCGCCGCGCTCGGCCAGGCCTTCGACGGCACCGGGCAGCGCGGGTCGAGCCTGCCGATCGTGTACGGCGAGTACGGCGTCGAGTCGGTGATCCCGCCGAACGAGGCGCAGAGCTACACCGGGAGGGAGGCGACGTCGGCGAAGCCGGTCGACGAGGCGACGCAGGCCGCGTACTACATCCAGGCGATGAAGATCGCGATGTGCCAGCCGAACGTCGTCGGGCTCATGCTCTTCCACGTCGAGGACGAGTCCGGTCTCTCCGGCTGGCAGTCGGGACTCTTCTACGCGGACGGCACGCCGAAGTCGTCG
Organism: Acidobacteriota bacterium; assembly: GCA_028876365.1. Lineage (GTDB taxonomy): Bacteria > Actinomycetota > Thermoleophilia > Gaiellales > Gaiellaceae > Palsa-739. The sequence goes on from JAGWRZ010000200.1 coordinate 11,922, forward strand.
CTCGGCCCCGTCCACGACGCGATGGCGGCGGCGCGTGCGGGGACGCTGACGTCGTGCCCGGACACGACGCCGCCGACGGTGAGCGTCAGCCCGCCCGCGAACGGAACCGTGGCGGTCCAGGCGAGCGACGACGTCGGCGTGGGACGCGTCGAGCTGTGGGCGAACGGGACGCTCGTCGCGACCGACTACACGGCGCCGTACACGTTCTCGCTCGCCGGCCTCCCGACCGGGAAGACGACGCTGCAGGTGCGGGCGTACGACGCGGCCGGGAACGTCGGCCAGGCGGCGGTCGCCGTGCGGCTCCTCAGCGTCGAGCTCCCTCCCGCAAGACACGCGCCTCGCCACCGGTGAGGTCGAGCACGGTCGACGGGACGCCGGGCAGCTCGCCGGCGTCGACGACCGCCCCGCACGCGCTGCGGATCTCGACGGGGATCTCCTCCACACGTCTCGGATTCGGGCCGCCGGCGAGGTTCGCGCTCGTCGCCGCGACGACGCCGACCTCGCGGACGATCGCGGCCGTCACCGCGGGGAGCTCGGGCACGCGCACGCCGACGGTGCCGCCGTCCGCGGCCGGCACGACGAGCGTGTACGGCCCCGGCAGGTAGCGCGCGAGGAGGTCGCGATCGAGGCCCGGCACGGCCGCGAGGAGCGCATCGAGGTCGGCGGCGAGCAGCGCGACCGGCTTCGAGCGGTCGCGCCCCTTCAGCTCGAAGAGGATCTCCGTGCGTTCCGGCAGCGCGCACAGGCCGTAGACGGTGTCGGTCGGGAGGACGACGGCGAGGCCGGCGCGGAGCGCGTCGACCGCGTTCACCGCACGCCCTCGACGACGCGGTCGATGCCCGCGAGGTCCGGGGTCACCCGCACGTCGCGGTAGCCGAGCTCGGCGAGCGACCGTGCGACGCCGCCGGCCTGGCCCTCCCCGACCTCGAGGACGAGCGCGCGCGTCCGGGCTCCCTCGGCGAGGCGCTCGTGCAGGCCCGTGCCGACGAGAGCGACCTCCGGCTCGTACCGGAGCTCGGGCTGCAGCCCCTCGAGCGTGTCGACGTACGGCGGGTTGGAGACGACGAGGTCCCAGCCGCTCCCGGCCGTCTCGAGCCCGCCGTGCCGGAGCTCGACGTCGAGCCCGAGGCGGTCGGCGTTCTCGCGCGCGAGCGCGAGCGCCTCGTCCGACTCGTCGACTCCGGTGACCCGGGCGTCCGGCCGCTCGTCCTTCAGCGCGAGCGCGATCGCGCCCGAGCCGACGCCGACGTCGAGGACGCGCGGAGACGTCGTCCCGTCCAGCAGCGCCAGGGCGCGCTCGACGACGACCTCCGTCTCGGGACGCGGGACGAGCGCTCGCGCGTCCGTCTTCAGCGTCAGGCGGCGAAACCCCCATTCGCCGAGGACGTACGCGAGCGGCTCTCTGCGCTCCCGGCGCGCGAGCAGGGGCTCGAGCCCGTCCACCTCGCGGTCGAGGTCGGCGTAGAGCCGCGTGCGCGAGAGACCGAGGACGTGCGCGACGAGGAGCTCCGCGTCGACCCGCGGGCTGTCGACGCCTGCGCTCGCCAGGCGTCGTTCGGCGCCGGCGATCGCCTCACGGGCCGTCATGCGAGCGCGCGCTGCCGTTCTTCCGTCGTCAGCGCCTCGGTGAACGGCTCGAGCTCGCCCTGCAGCACGCGATCGAGGTTGTGCTGCGTCAGCTTGATGCGATGGTCGGTGATGCGGTTCTCCGGGAAGTTGTACGTGCGGATCTTCTCCGCGCGCTCGCCGGTCCCGATCTGCGACTTGCGCGTCGCGTCGAGCTCGGCGCGCCGGCGCTCCAGCTCGCGCTCGTACAGGCGCGCACGCAGGACGCGCATCGCCTTGTCCTTGTTCTGGAGCTGCGACTTCTCGTCCTGCATCGAGACGACGACGCCCGTCGGCAGGTGCGTGATCCGCACCGCCGAGTCGGTCGTGTTCACCGACTGGCCGCCGGGCCCGGTCGAGCGGTAGACGTCGATCTTGAGGTCGTTCGGGTCGATGCTCACCTCGACCTCCTCCGCCTCCGGCATGACCGCCACCGTCGCCGTGGAGGTGTGGATCCGGCCCTGGCTCTCGGTCTCGGGGACGCGCTGGACGCGGTGCGTGCCGCCCTCCCACTTGAAGACGGAGTAGGCGCCGTCGCCCTTGACCGCGAACGTGACCTCCTTGTAGCCGCCGCCGTCGTTCGGGCTCGCCTCGAGCTCCTCGATCTTGAAGCCGCGCCGCTCGGCGTAGCGGGAGAGCATCCGGTAGAGGTCGCCCGCCCAGAGCGCGGCC
>JAGWRZ010000201.1 GCA_028876365.1 Acidobacteriota bacterium
GCTGACGAGCGCCGGCGCGTCTATCCGGTAGCCGCGTCGAGCTCGACCGCGGGCACGTCGCCCCACAGCTGCTCGAGTCTGTAGAACCGCCGCGCCTCCGGGGTGAAGACGTGGAGGACTACGTCCAGGTAGTCGGCGAGGATCCAGGTCCCCTCCTGCACCCCGTCGGCGCTGCGCGGGGCGAGATCGTGCTCGCGCTTCATCCGGCCGTGCACCTCGTCCCAGATCGCCGCCGTCTGGCGCGGGTTCCGGCCCGTGCAGATGACGAAGAAGTCGGTGAACGTGCACACCGGCCGCATGTCCAGGATGACGACGTCCTCCGCCAGCTTCTCCTGGGCGAGAGCGGCGATCCGGCGGGCGTTCTCGAGCGGCGTCAACTGGTTTCCAGTCTATCCACGGCTTGCGGACGTCAGACGTCGCGGTAGAGGTGGCGCTCGGCGATGAGCTCCTCGACCGCCGGCGGGACGAGGCCCTCGAGCGGCTCGCCGAGCGCGAGGCGGGCGCGGATCTCGCTCGACGCGGCCGCGCTCGGCTCGATGTCGAAGAAGAGGACGCGCTCGGGGCGCTCGAGCGCGCGGAGCACGGTGTCGAGGAGCCCGCGGTCGAAGCCCGGCCGCGCCGCGACGCCGAGCCGCGCCAGCTCGAGCACCGCCTCCGGCTCCTTCCACGTCAGGAAGTCGACGAACTGGTCGGCCCCGACGAGGAAGACGGGGTCGTCGTAGCCCTCGCCGCGCAGGAGGTCGACGGTACGCGGATAGGGGTCGAGGCGCACGTCGTCGTCGGGGAAGGCGGCACGCGCGAGGTCGAGGCGCGCCGGGGCGGGAAGCTCGACGTCCTTGTGGCCCGGCCGCTCGGAGACGAGCACGATCAGGTGGTCGAGCTCGAGGCGCTCCTTCGCCGCCCGGGCGAGCGCCGCGTGGCCGACGTGCGGCGGGTCGAACGCGCCGCCGAAGAGGCCTACTGCCACTCGAGCGTCTCCTCCCCCACTTCCACCTCGTCGCCCGCGCGCGCGCCCGCCGCCTCGAGGATCGCCTCGAGCTCCGCCCCGGCGGGGGGACGGCCGGTGACGCGGAAGCCGCGGTCGGTGCGGAACACGCGGTATGCGCGACGCGACGGCTGCGGCCGGTAGACGAGGTAGTCGACGAGCTCCGTGTCGTCGGCAGCAGGCTCGACGGCCGCGTGCGGCACGAGCGCGAACAGCGCCCGTTTCAGCTCGTCGATCCCCGCTCCCGTCGCGGCCGACACGTGCAGCACGCGCACGATGCGCGGGTCGTCGACCTCGAACGGCGGCGGGTCGGGTCTGAGATCGGTCTTGTTCAGCACGACGATCTGCGCACGCGCGTCGAGGCCCGCGCCGTAGGCCGCGAGCTCGGCGTCGATCGTCCGCCACCGCTCCACGGCATCGTCCTCCGACGCGTCGATCACGTGCAGCAGGAGCCGCGCCCGCTCGAGGTGCGCGAGGAACGCGTGGCCGAGCCCGACGCCCTCGCTCGCCCCCTCGATCAGCCCGGGAACATCGGCGACGGTCAGCTGCGCCCCGTCCGGGCCCTCGACCGTCCCGAGGACGGGCGCGAGCGTCGTGAAGGGATAGTCGGCGACCTTCGGCCGCGCATTCGAGATGCGGGCAAGGAGCGAGGACTTGCCGGCGTTCGGGAGGCCGACGAGCGCCGCGTCGGCGAGGAGCTTCAGACGCAGCTCGATCTCGCCCTCCTCGCCGGGAAGGCCGATCTCGGCGAAGCGCGGCGTCTGCCGCGTCGCACCGGCGAAGTGCTTGTTGCCGCGGCCGCCGCGTCCTCCCGCGGCGACGACGATGCGCGCGCCGGGATGCGCGAGGTCGGCGACGAGGCGTCCTTCTCCGTCGAGCACCTGCGTGCCGGCAGGGACGTGCAGCACCGCGTCCTCGCCGTCGGCGCCGTGCGAGAGCCTCCCGCCGCCGGCGCCGCCGCGCCCGGCGCGGACCTTCTGGTTGGGCCGGAAGCCCGACAGGTCGCGGCGCCGCGGATCCGCGACGAGGACGACGTCGCCTCCGTCGCCGCCGTCGCCGCCGTCGGGGCCGCCCTTCGGCACGAACTTCTCGCGCCGGAAGTGGATCGACCCGTCGCCGCCGCGGCCGCCTTGCACCCACAGCCGGGCGCGATCGTGGAACATGGCGCCCTAGTCGACGATCGACACGTAGCGGCGCTCGCCGCTCGTGCGGAACGCGACCTTGCCGTCGCGCGTGGCGAAGATCGTGTCGTCCTTGCCGATGCCCGTGCCGGGGCCGGGGCGGAAGCGCGTGCCGCGCTGTCGGATGAGGATCATCCCCGACGTCACGTCCTGGCCGGCGAAGAGCTTCACGCCGAGCATCTTCGGGTTCGAGTCGCGGCCGTTGCGCGACGAGCCGAGACCCTTCTTGTGCGCCATCTAGTGCTCCTCCTTCGCGGCGAGCGCGGACTCGAGCGCGGCGATCGCGCCCTTCCTGTTCGCGTTGGCGCGCTCGTGCTCGAGCGCGGCCTCGATGTTCGGCCGGCGCCAGGTGGAGACGTGCTCCTTGATCTCGGCGATCGACATGTCCTCGTAGCCCTTCGGGGGGTGCGCAACGCGCGCCGGCGCAGCGGCGGGCTCGGCCTTCGGCGCGGCGGGCGCCTTGACGGGCGCCTTCTCCGCCTTCGGCGCGGCCTCCTTCTTCGGCGCCGCTGCCGCCTTCTTCGTCCCGGCGCCGATCGCCTCGATCTGGATGCGCGTGAGCCGGCTGCGGTATCCGTTGTGCTTGCGGTAGCCCGTGCGGCGCTTGACCTTGCCGATCCGGATCTTCTCGCCGAGCTCGTGGCCGACGACGCGCGCGGTCACCGTCGTCGACGGCGACAGGTCGGTCTTGCCGTCGCCCCCGATGAGGAGGACGCGCGGGTTGAACGTCTTCCCCTCGTCGAGCTTCAGATGGTCCACGAGCAGGTGCTCGCCCTCGCGGACGCGGTGCTGCTTGCCCCCGACGGTGATGATCGCGTAGCTCATGGCAAAGAAATGCCCGCGGACACGGGCGCCCGCAGTGTAGCTACTCCGAGAGCTCGTCGCCCCATTCGGACATGGGGATGTAACCCCATTCCTCCTGCTCGGCGGCGCTCGGCCCCGCCACCTGCTCGGGCTCGAGAGCCGGCTCCGAGCCGTTCTCGGAGGGCGCGGCGACCGCCTGCGCCGCCGCCCGCTTGCGGCGGTTCTTCCCGCCGCGGGATCCGCGCCTCGTCTTCTTCTTCGGGGGTGCGTCACCATTCCCGGACGGCGCGTCGGCCGGGACGGCGGCGAGCGCCTCCTCGGCGCCCGGCACCGGCTCGGGACGCGCCTCCTCGCCGGCGGGCCTCCCGCCCAGGTCGTCCGGCGGGAGATGGATCGTCGTCGCAGGCTTCTTCCGGTTTCGCCCCCCGCGCGAGCCTCGGCGCGTCTTCTTTCTCGCAGGCGCCGCGGACGGCTCATCCGACGCCCCCGCCTCCGCCTCCTCGACCTCGTCGGCCGGCTCCGCCTCGTCCTCGACCTCGTCGATCGCCTCCGTCTCGATCTCGAGCTCGTCGATCTCCGCCTCGGCGCCCGCGTCCTTGCGGGCCGGCGGCTTGCGCGTCGGCTTCTCCGCCTCCGCCTCGGCCGTGAGCGGCTCGGCCGTCTTCGTCTTGCGCGTCATCGCCGCGTAGGCGGTGCCGTCGAGCACGCGCTCGATCCGAACCTTCACGCGCTTGCCGACGAGCTTCGCCGCATCCCCGACGACGACGTCGAGGCCGTCGAGCTTGCCGACGGCGGCCGCCGCATCGTGGCGGTCGACCTCGACGAGCTCGATCTGCAGCTCCGCGCCCTCCGCCACCGGCGAGGGCGGTGTCAGGTCGGCGAGCTTGCCCTCGGCGAGGACGACGAAGTGGTCGAGGTGCATGTCGGGCCTGCCCTCGAGGAAGAAGCGGCGCTTCGTCAGCGCCTCGAGCTCCACCAGCCGCCTCGCCCCGGGGCCGACGAGCGTGCTCGCGATCGGCGCAGCGAGCTCGACGCGATATGCCTGGGAGCGCGAGCCGGCGACGAGCGCGCGCAGCCTGCGCTCGACGTCGATCGCGGCCGATGCCTCGGAGAGGACGATCCCGTCACCGCCGCAGGTCGGGCACTTGCGCGTCATCACCTCACGCGGGCCCTCGGTCACGTTCTGCCGGGTCATCTCGACGAGGCCGAGCGGAGAGATCTCGACGACGTACGTCTTCGTCCGGTCGCGCTCGAGCTCCTCGCGCAGGGCGTCCTCGACGGTCTTCCGGTTCTTCGGGTTCGCCATGTCGATGAAGTCGATGACGATGATCCCGCCGATGTCGCGCAGGCGCAGCTGGCGGACAACCTCCTTCACCGCCTCGAGGTTGTTCTTCGTGATCGTGTCCTCGAGCCTCCCGCCCGCGCTCTTCCCGCGCGAGCC
>JAGWRZ010000202.1 GCA_028876365.1 Acidobacteriota bacterium
CGCGCGGGAGAAGGGCGTCACGTACGTGAAGCTCGACGGCACAGTCGGCATCTGCGGGAACGGCGCGGGCCTCTCGATGTCCACCGTCGACGTGGTCGCCCACGTGGGCGGCAAGCCGGCGAACTTCTGCGACCTCGGCGGCGGTGGCTCGGCCGAGGGCGTCGTCGACGCGCTCGAGGTGATCACGCGCGATCCGCAGGTGAAGTCGATCTTCTTCAACATCTTCGGCGGGATCACGCGCGGCGACGAGGTCGCGCGCGGGATCCTCGAGGCGCTCGACCGCCTCGACATGTCGCAGTACCCGATCGTCGTGCGGCTGGACGGCACGAACGCGGAAGAGGGGCGGAAGCTCCTCGCCGACGCGGGCAACCCGAACATCCATCCCGAGGCGACGATGCTCGAGGGAGCGCGGCGCGCGGTGGAGCTGGCGCGATGACCGACGTCTGGTCCGATCGCGCCGACGCGTACCGGCAGAGCGCGATCCACGCAGCCGGCGAGGATCTCGACCTCGTCGTCGCGTGGTGCGAGGCCGGCCCCGGCGTGAGCGTCCTCGACGTCGCCACGGGCGGCGGGCATGTGGCGCGCAGGCTGCGCGAGCTGGGGGCGACCGTCGTCACCACCGATCAGGCGCCCGGGATGGGCGCCGACACGACGGCTCCGGCGGAGAGCCTGCCGTTCGCCGACGGGAGCTTCGACGCGGTCGCGTGCCGCCTCGCGGCGCATCACTTCGCCGACGTGCTCGCTGCGGTGAAGGAGATGGCGCGCGTTGCGAAGCACCGCGTGGTCATCTGCGACAACACGTTCGTCAGCGAGAGCTCGGAGGAGGCGGACCGCGTCCGCGATCCCAGTCACGTGCGCAACTACGGCATCGCGGAGTGGGAGAGCTTCTTCGAGCTCGCCGGCCTCGAGATCGCCGAGCAGGAGCACTTCACGCGGCCGCTCGAGATCGAGCCGTGGCTCGCGCGCGTCGACTGCACCGGAGAGGATGCGGCGCGCGTGCGCGAGCTCCTCGGCGACCGCGTCGTCGGCGGCTCGATGCCGCTGCCGACGCTCGTCGTGAAAGGCGTGAAGTAATGGCGATCATCGTCGACGACGACACGTGCCTGGTCGTCCAGGGGCTGACCGGAAGCGAAGGGCGCTTCCACGGCCTGCGCAACCGCGCCTACGGCACGAATCTCGTCGCCGGAGTCACGCCGGGCAAGGGCGGCCAGGACGTCGAGGGCGTCCCGGTGTTCGACACCGTCGCCGACGCGGTCGACAGGGCGGGCGCGAACACGAGCCTCATCTTCGTCCCGGCGCGCTTCGCCGCCGACGCGGTGTACGAAGCGATCGACGCCGGCATCGAGACGGTCATCTGCATCACCGAGCACATCCCGGTGCACGAGATGCTGCGCGCCTACACGTACTTCAGGCCGAAGGGCATCACGATGATCGGGCCGAACTGCCCCGGCGTCCTCTCGCCGGGAAAGGCGAACGTCGGGATCATCCCGGCCGAGATCTTCAGCGAGGGCGCCGTCGGCCTCGTCTCGCGGTCCGGCACGCTGACCTATCAGATCGGCCACGAGCTGACACAGCTCGGGCTCGGCAACTCGACGATCGTCGGCATCGGCGGCGACCCGATCGTCGGCTCCTCGTTCATCGACGTGCTGGCGAAGTTCCAGTCGGATCCGCAGACGGAGCTGATCGTGCTCGTCGGCGAGATCGGGGGCGACGAGGAGGAGAAGGCGGCGCAGTTCATCTCCGAGCACGTGACGAAGCCGGTGCTCGCGTACATCGCAGGCTTCTCGGCGCCGCCGGGCAAGGCGATGGGCCACGCCGGTGCGATCATCTCGGGCTCGTCCGGAACGGCGGCCGCGAAGAAGGAAGCGCTCGAGGCGAAGGGCATCGAGGTCGGCGCGACGCCGACCGAGGTCGCACAACTCGTCGCCGACCGCCTGGCATAGCGCCCGCCGACGGCGTAGGTGACAACTCTGTGCCGGCTCTTCCGGGGCGCCCGCTAGGCTCCGCGGGGTGGCAGTGATCTCCTTCGCACGCGGCATCCCCGCGCCGGAGTGTCTCGCCGTCGACGAGCTCGCCGACTGCGCGAAGGCCGCGATCGAGCGCGACGGCAAGACCGTGCTCTCGTACGGCCCGGGCGGCGGTTACGGTCCGCTGCGCGAGTGGATCGCGGCGCGTCACGGCGTCGAGCCCGCGCGCGTCGTCGTCACGAGCGGCTCGCTCCAAGCGTTCGTCTTCCTCGCGGAGCAGCTCGTGCAGCCGGGCTCGCGCGTCATCTTCGAGGCGCCGACATACGACCGGCCGATCAAGATCCTCCGCCGCCTCGGCGCGGAGATGGTCGGCATCCCGATGGACGACGACGGCCTTCATCCCGAGGCGCTCGAGGAGGCGCTCGCCTCCGGCCCGAAGCCGGCGTTCCTGTACACGATCGCGACGTTCCAGAACCCGAGCGGCCGCACGCTGACCGAAGAGCGCCGCCGGCGCGTCGCAGAGATCGCACGCGAGCACGATCTGCTCGTCATCGAAGACGACCCGTACGGGCTCATCCGGTTCGAGGGGCCCCCGATCCCGACGCTCTTCGAGCTCGAGGGCGGCGAGAATGTCGCGTACGCGTCGTCGTTCTCGAAGACGATCGCGCCCGGCGTCCGCGTCGGCTACTACGTGCTGCCGGCGCCACTGGCTGCGCAGATCGAGGCCCTCGCCGTGTCGACGTACATCACGCCGCCGTTCATGACGCAGGCGACCGTGCACGAGTTCCTCCGCCGCGGCAACTTCGAGCCGAACGTCGACCGCGTGAACGGGCTCTTGCGCGGGCGCCGCGATGCGATGCTCGAGGCGCTCGAGCGGCACGCCCCGGAAGGCGCGGTCTGGACGCGGCCCGAGGGGGGCTACTTCGTCTGGCTCGATCTCGAGCACGACGCGCCGAGCCTCGCGTCGGCGCAGGCGGCCGGCGTGACGTTCGTCGAGGGCAAGGACTTCTTCGCCGACGGGAGCGGCTCGCGGTCGATCCGCCTCGCGTTCAGCTACGTCTCGACCGACGAGATCGCCGAGGGCGTCGCGCGGTTGGCGCCGCTCCTGGCGGGGGCCACGGCTCCCGTGGCATAGAAACGAGTCGCGCTCGAGCTCGAACTCGCGCTCGGCATCGAGCGAGCGTTGGAGGAGTGCCGACTTCACGGTCTCGTGGTCCGCAGCGTGCGTCGGCTCGCGGGCGGCTGGGCGCGCGGTTTCGCGCGCGACCTCGCGACTCGCCCAGACGGCCTAGTCGCTGCCGGCGCCGCGCTGCCTGCGCCTGCGGTCGAGCTGCGCGAGGAGGATCCCGCCGATCGCGCCGAGCGCGAGGCTGAGGAGGATGACCCAGATCAGCGACACGCGCGTCGTGTGGAACACGAAGTGCACGCTGACGCGCTTTCCGTTCTCGAGGATGAACGCGATCGCGTATGCGACGAGCGCGATGAGCACGATCCACCGCGCATAGAGGCGCGGCTGCCACTGCTCGTCGATCTGGCCGGCGGTCTCGCGCTGCCTGCGCAGGAGGTTCACGCGCAGAAGCCTACGCCGCGGAGACGGCGGCGAGCGGGCGCGGCACGAGACGCGGCTGCTGCGGAGGAACGAGGCGGCCCGGCGTCTGCATGCGGAAGGTCGGGCAGACCGCCTCGCCCGGGAGGGCGCACAGGCCGGCACAGCGGAAGTAGCAGTCGTTGCAGGTTGCTTTGGCTTTTTTGCTCATGGTCACTTTGTGCTCGGTCCGAATGGGCGGTTCGCGCAGCGATCATAGGCCCGTCCCGGGCGGCCCGACAGCGTTGCCGCAGACGAAAACTGACCATTTTCCGGCAGATTCGAAGCCGCCGAAACCTGCCCTTTCCCGCCTGCTACTGGCGCTTCTGCGGGAGGGTTGCCAGCGCGTGCAACGCCTGGGGAAAACTCTTCACAGGGATGATCCGGAGCCCGTGCGCGTACCGCTTCGCGTCGGCCGCGTTATCCCCAGCGACCGGCACGAGAAAGACGTCCGCATGCGCGCGCCGCACGCCGATCGTCTTCTGCTCGATCCCGCCGATCGCGCCGACGGACCCGTCGAGGGCGATCGTTCCCGTGGCGGCGACGCGGTAGCCGCGGTCGACGTTCTTCCCGAGCGCCTCCATCACCTGGAGCGTGAACGCGAGCCCGGCTGAGGGGCCGCCGACGTTGCCCGCGTCGATCTGCACGCGGATCGGAAGCTCGATGTTCGCCGCCTGGTCGGGGCTGAACCCGATGATCGCCCGCCTGGGGTCGAGCGGGTCCGCGATCGTCCGGATCCGGTAGGACACCTTCGCGCCTCCGCGCTCGACGCCGAGCACCACCGTCGCGCCGGGATGGAAGCGGGCGAGAACGTGCTCGAGGGAGGCGATCGTCGGCGTCGCACGGCCGTTCGCCGACACGATCACGTCCGTCGGCTGGAGCTTTCCGATCGCGTGGCTCCCGATCTCGACGATGTTGACGATGACGCCGTCCGGCGCGGCCTTGACCTTGTAGCCGAGCCGCCGCAGGGCGACGGCTGCCGCGATGCGCTGCGAGAGGCTCATCTCGCGCAGGTCGGCGCGACGCACCTGCTGGGCGTCCGAGCCGGGCGGCACGATCTCGCCCGCGGGCACGAGCGTCGCGCCGGAGCGGATGAAGGGGAAGAGCGACTCGAGCATGCTCGCGCGGCGCTCGAACACGTCGACGAAGTAGATCCCGCCCGGCCCCTTCGCCGGATGAGCCCCCTGGACGCGGACGAGAGGAGCGACCGGATGCGCGACGTCCGGCAGCAGGATGTAGTCGTTCGAGGGGAGGAGGTAGAGGACGATCCCGGCGAGGACGACGAGCCCCACGAGCGCGCCGGCCAGCTGCGCGGCGCCGACTCTCGTTCGCATCAGAAGAGCGCCCGCTGCAGGCCGCCGTCGACGACGAACGTCTGCCCGGTGAGATAGCTCGCGCGCTCGCTCGCGAGGAAGCACACGATGTCACCGAACTCGCGCGGCTCCCCCCACCGCCGGAGCGGGATGTCGGCGAGGTCGGCGTCCGTGGGGCCGTTCGGATACAGATGGTCGAGGCGTGCGGTCGCGATGCGCCCGGGCGCGACGCAGTTGACGGTGATCCCCTGCGGTCCGAGCTCTCCGGCGAGCGTCTTCAGGAATGCGGCGACGCCGGGCCGGAGCATGTTCGAGAGCGCGATGTGGGGGACGGGCTCTTTCGACGCGATCGACGTGATCGCGAGGATACGCCCGGCGTCGCTCGCCGAGAGATGGGGGAGACAGAGATGCACGAGCCGCACGAGCGGCTGGAGCAGCAGCTCGGCGGCCTCGTCGAGCGACTCGGGAGTCACGTCGAGCGCCGTTCCCGGCGGCGGGCCGCCCGAGTTCCAGACGAGGATGTCGATACCGCCGAAGGCGTTCAGCGTCTGCTCGACGGCGTGCTCGAGATCGCGGGGAACGGTGACGTCTCCACGGAGGCCGAGCGCGCCGACGCGCTCGGCCTCGCGCTCGATGACGTCTCGCCTGCGTCCGACGATGGCGACGTTCGCGCCCTCGGCTGCGAGCGCCTCCGCGCTCGCGAGAGCCAGGCCCGACGAGGCGCCGAAGACGAGCGCCGTGCGTCCCTTGAGCCCGAGATCCAAGGCTTCCTTACGTCGTCAGCACGCCGACGACCTCGCGCACGGCCTCGGAGCTCGCCTTCAGCGCGTTCCGCTCGTCGTCGGTGAGGTCGAGCTCGACGATCTGCTCGATTCCGGCCGAGCCGAGCTTCACCGGCACGCCGATGTACAGGCCGTCGATGCCGTACTCGCCCTCGAGGTACGCGGTGCAGGGGAGCACGCGCTTCTCGTCGAGCATGATCGAGTCGACCATCTGCGCGGCGGCGGCACCCGGCGCATACCACGCGGACGTGCCGAGCAGGTTGACGATCTCGCCGCCGCCTTTGGCCGTGCGCTCGACCATCGACCGGATGCGCTCCTCCGGGACGAGCTTGCGGAGCGGGACGCCGCCGACGGTGGTCGCGGAGACGACGGGAACCATCTGGTCCCCGTGTCCGCCGAGCACCGTCGCCTGCACGTCCTTCACCGACGAGCCGGTCTCCCAGGCGATGAACGTCGAGAAGCGCGCCGTGTCGAGGATGCCCGCCATCCCGAACACGCGCTCCTTCGGCAGGCCCGAGACGCTCTTCGCGACGTGGCACATCGCGTCGAGCGGATTGGAGACGACGATGAGGATCGCGTCCGGGCTCTGCGCGACCACCTGCTCGGTCACGGATCCGACGATCTTCTCGTTCGTCGAGACGAGGTCGTCGCGCGACATCCCGGGAGAGCGTGGCAGCCCTGCGGTCACGACGACGACGGCCGAGCCCGCGCTCTCCTCGTAGCCGTTCGAGCCGGAGACGTTCGGCTCGTACCCGAGGACCGCGCCCATCTGGTTGATGTCGAGCGCCTTGCCCTGCGGCAGGCCCTCCTTGATGTCGACGAGCACGACATCCGCGTAATCGCGTGTCGCGAGGACCTGTGCGCATGTCGCGCCGACGTTCCCGGCGCCGACGACGGTGACCTTCCGCCTGTTGCTCATACGGTGACTCCGGCCTCCAGCTTGTCGATGATCGCGTCGGCCACCTGGCTCGTCCCGACCGCGGTCGGGTCGGTCCGGGTGGGCTTCATGTCGTACGTCACGCTCGCTCCCTCCGCGATCACGTCGGCGATCGCTCGCTCGAGGCGCATCGCCGCGTTGTGCTCGCCGAGGTGGCGGAGCATGAGCATCCCCGACAGGAGCTCCGCGATCGGGTTGACCTTGTTCTGCCCCGCGTACTTCGGAGCCGAGCCGTGCGTCGGCTCGAACACCGCGACGTCGTCCCCGTAGTTCGCGCCGGGCGCGACCCCGAGACCCCCGATCATGCCGGCGCACAGGTCCGAGAGGACGTCGCCGTACAGGTTCGGGAGAACGAGGACGTCGTACTCCTCCGGACGCTGGACGAGCTGCATGCACATGTTGTCGACGATGCGGTCGTCGAAGTGGATGTCCTCGTTCTCGGCGGCGACCTCCCGCGCGACGCGCAGCCAGAGGCCGTCGCTGAACTTCATGATGTTCGCCTTGTGAACCGCCGTGATCTTCTTGCGGTTGTTCTTCCGGGCGTAATCGAAGGCGAACTCGAAGATCCGGCGCGTCCCCGATACGGAGATCGGCTTGATCGAGATGCCCGCATCGTCGTGGCGCAGCTTTCCGCCGTGCGCCTCGATCCACCGGATGAGCTCCTCGGCGTCGGGCGTGCCCTGCTCGTACTCGATGCCCGCGTAGAGATCCTCGGTGTTCTCGCGGATGATGATGAGGTCGACGTCCTGGAAGCGGGAGCGGACGCCGGGGTAGCTCTTGCACGGTCGAACCTGCGCGTACATGTCGAGCTCCTTGCGGAGCGCGACGTTCACCGAGCGGAAGCCGCCGCCGACCGGAGTGGTGATCGGGCCCTTCAGCGCCACGCCGGTGTCGCGAATCGCCTCGAGGACGTCTGGCGGAAGCGGGTTGCCGCCGTAGCGGTCCATCACGTCGGCGCCCGCCTCGCGCACGTCCCAGTCGAACTCGACGCCGGTCGCCTCGAGGGCGCGGCGCGTGGCCTCGGTCAGCTCCGGGCCGGTCCCGTCACCCGGAATGAGTACGACTCGATGGGCCACGGGGCACAAGTGTATGTAGGTTCCTCCGTATGTCGTTGCAGGAAGCGGCCGCGCAGGCGGACGCGCTCGCGCAGGCGGGGTCCGAGCGCGAGCTCGCCGAGCTGCGGTCGCGCTTCGGCGACGAGCTCGAGGCATCGGCGAGGAGCCAGGACTTTCGCGAGCGTGCCGTCGCCTTCCGCGCGATCGGGCAGTTCCGCTGGCGCGCGAAGGAAGAGCTCCTTCGGCGCGGGCTCGACGATGAGAGCCCGGCTGCGCGCGGATCGGCGCTGCTTTCCCTCGAGCTTCTCTCCCGCGACCACCCGTCGTCGGTGAACGGGCTGCGCCCCCGCCTGCACACGCTCGTGAGCTCGGACGGGAACCCCGCCGTGCGTCGTCTCGCCGTCCTCGCCCTGAAGAACGGCTCGCCGCAGCGCGACACGGTCGTTCTGCTCGAGGGCATCGCCGGTGACGACGAGGCGGAGGCCCAGCTGCGCAAGGCCGCTGCGGGCGTCGCCCAGCAGCTGAAGAGACGCCAGCCGCGACGCTAGATCAGCCGGCGCAGTGCGTGCAGACGCGTGCGTTCATCTGATGGCCGCACGACGGGCACACGCGGCGGCGCTGGCGCCATTCGAGGGCGCTCTTCTGCAGCCCTGCGCTCATCATCACCCAGCCGATGCCGACGGTGAGGATGGCGAGCATCGCGATGTGGAGGTTCATCGTCATTTCAAGCCTTCTTCCTGGCGTGTGGATGCGCCTGGAAGAACAACTCCTTTCGCCGCCGATCGGATACGTGGGTGTACCGCTCGGTGGTGGATAGATCGGCATGCCCGAGCATTTCCTGGACCGATCGGAGATCGGCTCCCCCCTCGAGCAGGTGCGTGGCGAAGGAGTGGCGGAGGAGGTGCGGGTGCACGCGCTCGGGCTCGAGGCCGGCCTTCCCGGCGAGGCGCCTCAGGATGAGGAAGGCGCCCGCCCGGGTCAGCGCCCCGCCCTTGGCGTTGAGGAAGAGCTCCGGCCGATGGCGCGTGTCGAGGAACGGCCGCCCGCGTGCGAGGTAGCGGCGAACGGCGTCGACCGCCTCCCGGCCGATCGGCACGACGCGCTCCTTCGAGCCTTTGCCGAGGCAGCGGACCAGGCGACCGTCGAGGTCGACCGCGGCGCGATCGAGGCCGACCGCCTCGCTGACCCTGAGCCCGGCGCCGTACATGAGCTCGACGAGAGCGCGGTCGCGCAGATCGCGGGGCGAGGATCCGGCCGCCGCCTCGATGAGCCGTTCTGCCTCCCCGGGCGAGAGCGTGCGCGGGAGCGTGCGCGCGCGGCGCGGAAGCTCGAGCTCGGCGGCGGGATTGTCCTCGCGCACTCCGATGAGCATCTCGTGCTTGTAGAAGGAGCGGAGCGCCGCGACGCGTCGCGCGATCGTCGTCGCCGCCAGCCCCCGTGCCCGCATCTGCGCGACGTACTCCGCGAGGCGGTCCGGCGTCGCCGTGGCGGGCGACCCGCCGAGGAACGCCGTCAGGTCCGCGAGGTCGCGGCCGTATGCGTCGACGGTCTTCGGAGCGAGCCGCGTCGCAGAGAGCGCGAGGAACGAGTCGACATGCTTGTCGCTCACGACCGTGGGTGGGAGCGGTCGTAGACCCGGCGTAGCCGCTTTGCGTCGACGTGCGAGTACACCTGCGTCGTCGACAGCGAGCTGTGCCCGAGCAGCTCCTGGATCGTGCGCAGGTCCGCGCCGCCCTCGAGCAGGTGCGTCGCGAACGCGTGCCGAAGCCGATGGGGGTGGGGAAAGAGCCGGCGGAGCGTGCTCGTGTCGAGGCGGCGGCCGCGCATCGAGAGGAAGAGCGCGTCCTCGGCGCCTGTCGCGAGCTCGGGGCGGCCGTCGCGCAGGTAGCGCGCGAGCCAGTGCGCCGCTTCCTCTCCGAGCGGGACGACGCGGTCTTTTGCGCCCTTGCCGCGGCGCACGTGCACGAGCTCCTGCTCGAAGTCGACGTCGGCGAGGTCCAGCCCGACCGCCTCCGCGCTTCGGAGCCCGGCCGAGTACACGAGCTCGACGAGCGCGCGATTGCGCAACGAGACGGCGTCGTCGCCCTCGAGCCCTTCGAGCGTCGCCTCGATCTCCGCCGTGCGCGGCGCGTCGGGAAGCCGGCGCGCGCGCCGCGGTGCGAGCACGGCGTCCGGCACGCGGCCGGGGCCGAGCGCATGCCGCAGGAACGCCCGAACGGCCGAGAGCTTGCGCGCGATCGTCGAGCCCGCGAGCTTGGCCGGCCGCCTGCCGGGACGGGCGGCGCCCAGATGGGCGGCGTAGTCGACGAGCACACGGACGTCGACGTCGTCGAGCTTCGTCCTCCTCGCGTCGAGCCAGCGGCAGAACTCCTCGACGTCGTAGCGATAGACGTGCCGCGTCCCGTCCGAGAGCATCGGCGACTCGAGAAAGCGCGCGGCGGCGAGGCGGGCGTCCATAGCGGGATGTTTCGACGCCTGGGCCGCGCAGCCTCTCGCGGACCGGGCAGTGTTGGCGGCGTGAGCCACACGTCCAAGGTCTGGGTCGCCCTCGGGACGGTCTACGTCATCTGGGGCTCCACCTACCTCGGCATCAAGCTCGCGGGAGAGACCATCCCGCCGCTCTTCGCGGCGGGCGCGCGCTTCGTGGCCGCCGGCCTGCTCATGGCGGCGTTCACGGCTCGCCGCCGCGGCTTCCGCGTCCTTCGCGTTCGTCCGGTCGAGCTCGCCTCCGCGGCGCTCGTCGGCCTCCTCCTGCCCGGTGCGAACGCGATCCTGTTCGTCGCGGAGCGGCACGTGGCGACCGGCCTCGCGTCCCTCATCATCGGGGCCGTCCCGCTCTGGATCGTCCTCATGCGGACCGCGACGGGCGACCGCCCGCCGGCGGTCGCGCTCGCGAGCGTGGTCGTCGGTTTCGGCGGCCTCGCGCTCCTCGTCAGGCCGAGCGGCGGCGCGCCGCTCTGGGCGCTCCTCCTCGTCGTCGGCTCGTCCGTGCTGTGGGGGACCGGGTCGTTCCTCTCGAGCCGGCTGCCGCTCCCGCGCGACTCGTTCGCCGCGACCACCTACGAGATGCTCGCCGGCGGCGCCGTTCTGCTCCCGCTCGGGCTGGCGACGACGAGCCCGCACGTCTCCGCCTTCTCGGCCCGCTCGATTGGAGGATGGTTCTACCTCGTCACGTTCGGCTCGCTCGTCGGCTACACCGCGTACGTCTGGCTGCTCGACAACGCGCCGATCGGGACGGTGGCGACGTATGCGTACGTGAACCCGGTGGTCGCGATCGCCCTCGGCGCGATCGTCCTGCACGAGAGGCTGACATGGGCGATCGGCGTCGGCGCGCTGCTCGTCCTCGCGTGCGTCGCGGTCGTCGTGCGGCGAGAGGCGATCCCGCCCGAGGCGGAGGCGATCGGCGCGGGAACCGCCGAGGTCGAGATCCGCGTCTGACGAGCCGGGGCCGTGTCGGCCACTCAGATGTACACGCGTCCACACCCGGGAGACCCACCTCCCGCCCCGTCGGCTCGAGCCTACCCCGGGGGGCCGCCGCGATGGTGACGAGAGGCTGGAGGAAGGCGGGAGCCTTCAGCGCTCGCCCGGGAGGAGCGAGTACATCACCCAGCTCTGCCGCCGCCCGAGCCGCGGATTCCAGTGCGCCTCGCGCAGGACGCCCTCGGCCGTGAAGCCGGCCTTCTCGGCGACGCGCCGCGACGCGGCGTTCTCGACGTCGGCGCGCAGCTGCACGCGCGCGGCTCCGTCTGCGAACGCGATACCGGCGGCGAGGACGAGCGCGCGCGTCGTCAGACCGCGCCCGCGGGCGTCGGCGCGCGCCCAGTAGCCGATCTCCGCGACATCCTCCGCCCAGCGCAGGCCGACGCCGCCGACGAGCCGTCCGGACCGCTCGTCGACGACGGCGAACGCCGTCTCGCCGATGCCCGAGATGAAGGCGAGCGCGTCCGCCGGGGTATACGGCTGCGGGATCCGGTCGAGCCAGCGGCCGATCTCGGGATCGCCGTCGATGCACGCGACGAGAGCCTGCGCGTCTCGCCGGCGCCACCGGCGGAGCGCGATCACACCGTCGCTCCGCAGCCACTCTCCCATTGGCCGTACGATAGGGGCGTGACGACGATGGACGTTCGCGGTGGCGTGGACCTCCGCATCCACGGGATCACGCCGTCCGGCACGGTGTCGGCCAACCCCAGCGCTCCGATGCTGTACGCGGACGCCATCATCCGCGGTGAGGCGCGAATCGCCGACGGCGGCCCGATGGTCGTCGATACCGGCAGCCACACCGGCCGCTCGCCGAAGGACAAGTTCATCGTCCGCGAGCCGGGCTCCGAAGGCCGCATCTGGTGGGACGGCAACCAGGAGATGGCCGAGAGCTCGTTCGAGCATCTGCGCGAGAGGGTCGTCGACCATCTCGCGCACGAGGCGACGCTCTATGTCGTCGATGCGTTCGCAGGCGCCGATCCCGAGCACCGGATCGCGGTGCGCGTCGTCACGACGCATCCGTACCACGCGCTGTTCGCGCGAACGATGTTCATCGACCCGACGCCGGACGAGCTGCGTGGCTTCCAGCCGCAGGCGCTCGTCCTCCACGCTCCGGCGCTCGAGTCCGTGCCCGAGGAGGACGGAACGCGCACGGGCACGTTCATCGCCCTCCATCCGTCGCGCACGGAGATCCTGGTCGGCGGCACGTTCTATGCGGGCGAGATCAAGAAGTCGATCTTCACCGTGATGAACGACCGCCTGCCGCTCGAAGGCGTCCTACCGATGCACTGCTCGGCGAACGTCGGCGAGGACGGCCGCTCCGCCGTCTTCTTCGGCCTCTCGGGCACGGGCAAGACGACGCTGTCCGCCGACCCCGAGCGCGCGCTGATCGGCGACGACGAGCACGGGTGGGGGACGAACGGCGTCTTCAACGTCGAAGGCGGCTGCTACGCCAAGGTCATACGGCTCTCGGAGACGGCCGAGCCGGAGATCTACAAGACGACGCGCACGTTCGGGACGATCCTCGAGAACGTCGCGATCGACGCCCGCGGGACCCTCGACCTCGACGACGACTCGAAGACGGAGAACACGCGCGCCGCCTACAAGCTCGAGCAGGTCGCGAACGCGCATCCCGACAAGCGAGCCGGTCATCCCTCGGCGGTCGTCATGCTCACCGCGGACGCCTTCGGCATCCTGCCGCCCATCGCCCGGCTCGACCGCGACCAGGCGCTCTACTACTTCCTTTCCGGCTTCACCTCGAAGCTCGCCGGCACGGAGATCGGGATCACGGAGCCGCAGCCGACGTTCTCGACGTGCTTCGGCGCGCCGTTTCTCCCGCAGCCGCCCGCGGTCTACGCCGACATGCTCGGCCGGAAGCTCGACGAGCATCGCTCCGCCGTCTGGCTCGTCAACACCGGCTGGACGGGCGGCCCGTTCGGCGAGGGCTCCCGCATGCCGATCGCCGCCACGCGCGGCCTTTTGCACGCGGCCCTCTCGGGAGCGTTGGAGGACGTCGAGTATCGCCTCGACCCGGTGTTCGGGTTCCGCGTCCCGCTCGAGGTGCCCGGCGTGGACGCCGAGCTGCTCGACCCGCGGGGCACCTGGAGCGACCCTGAGCGGTACGACCGCAAGGCGCGCGAGCTCGCGCAGATGTTTCGCGACAACTTCGAGAAGTTTCCCCCGCAGCTCGCCGCCGCCGGGCCGGTAGTCTGAAATCCCGGTGATCGCAGAGCACGACGTCCTCGTGGTCGGTGCCGGGTGCGCGGGCATGCGCGCGGCGATCGAGGCATTCGACGCCGGCGCGGACGTCGCGATGATCTCGAAGCTCCATCCGACCCGCTCGCACTCCGGCGCGGCCGAGGGCGGCATCAACGCAGCGCTCGGGAATGCCAAGGAGGACAGCCCCGAGACGCACGCGTTCGACACCGTCAAGGGGTCGGACTACCTCGGCGACCAGGACTCGATCGAGATCTTCACCCGCGAGGCGCCGGCCGACATCATCCAGCTCGAGAACTGGGGCGCGTTCTTCTCGCGCCAGCCCGACGGCAGGCTCGCGCAGCGGCCGTTCGGCGCGGCCGGCTCGCCGCGCACGATCTACGCCGCTGACATCACCGGTCACGTGCTCATCCAGGTGTTGTGGGAGCAGGTGTGCAAGCGCGACATCAAGGTGTACGAGGAGTTCTTCGCCTGGCAGCTCGTCGTCGACGACGGACGCTGCCAGGGCGTCATCTGCTGGGACCTCCTCGACGGAGGGCTGAAGACGGTCGGCGGCAAGACGACCGTGCTCGCGACGGGCGGCGCGGGCCGCCAGTACCGCGTGACGACGAACGCGTACGCCTGCACGGGCGACGGGATGGCGATGGCGCTGCACGTCGGGGTCCCGCTGAAGGACATGGAGTTCATGCAGTTCCACCCGACGACCCTCTACCCGACGGGCATCCTCCTCACCGAGGGCTGCCGCGGAGAGGGCGCATACCTCCTGAACAAGGACGGCGAGCGCTTCATGAAGCGCTACGCGCCGAACGCGCTCGAGCTCGCATCGCGCGACGTCGTCTCCCGGTCCGAGCAGACCGAGATCGACCAGGGCCGCGGCATCAACGGCTCGGTCATGCTCGACATGCGTCACCTCGGCGCAGAGCGGATCATCGAGCGGCTTCCGGGCTCGCGCGAGCTGGCGATGACGTTCGCCGGGGTCGACCCGATCTACGAGCCCGTCCCCGTACGGCCCGGCGCGCACTACCACATGGGCGGCGTCGCGACGGACAGCGACGGCGCGACCGAGCTGACCGGCCTGTACGCGGCCGGAGAGACCGCGTGCGTCTCCGTGCACGGCGCGAACCGCCTCGGCGGCAACTCGCTGATGGAGACGATCACGTTCGGGCGGCGCGCCGGACGGGCCGCCGCCGAGTGGGCGCTCTCCCACACGACGATCGACGTGCCCGAGGCGGTCGAGCGCGACGCGGAACGACGGCTGCGAGCCCTGCTCGACCGCACGAGCGGCGAGCGTCCCTGGAAGATCCGCGAGGAGCTCGGCAACTCGATGCTCGAGAACTTCGCCGTCTTCCGGCGCGAGGAGCAGATGGAGCGGCAGCTCGAGATCATCCGCGAGCTGCGCGAGCGTTACCGCAACGTCTACGTCGAGGACAAGGGCGACGTCTTCAACAGCGACCTGACCCAGGCGATCGAGCTCGGGAACATGCTCGACACCGCCTGGTGCATGGTGCAGGCCGGGCTCGCACGAAAGGAGAGCCGCGGTGCGCACGCGCGGCCTCACGACTATCCGGGCCGCGACGACGTCAACTTCCTCAAGCACTCGATCACGCGCTGGGACGGCGAAGCACCCGAGCTGTCCTACTCGGAGGTGCGCATGACGAAGTGGGAGCCCGAGGAGCGCAAGTACTGATGCGCCGCCTCCTTCTCCTCGTCGTCGTCCTGCCGCTCGCGGCCTGCGGCGGCGGCTCGAAGGCGAAGAGCTCGCCCGCGTCTCTCGTCGACGCCGTCACCGCCGCGGCGCACAAGACCTACGCAGCGGGGAGCGAGTCGATGTCGCTCCGGGCGAGCGTCGACGCATCCGGCCAAACGATCGTGCTCACCGGGAACGGCGCCTTCGACACGAAGTCGGCGCTTGGCTCCATCCGTCTCGATGTGAACGCCTCCCCGATCTCGACCACAGTGGACGAGGTGCTCGTCGGGACCGGCGTCTACCTGAAGTCGCCGCTTCTCGCCGCGGGCCTGCCGGGCGGGAAGACGTGGCTGAAGCTCGACCTCGGGAAGCTGCATTTCGCCGGCATCGACCTCCGGTCCCTGCTCGCGCAGAACCCGGGCGCCGAGCTCGAGCGGCTCCAGGCGCTCAAGAGCGCGACGAAGGTCGGGACCGATCAGACCGGCACGCACTACCGGGTCACGGCGACGACCGGGCCGATCTCCGGGTACGACGTGTGGGTCGGCGGCGACGGCTACATCCACCGTGTCGTCGTCGCGCAGGCGAGCCCGAAGGTGTCCGTCACCATCGATCTCTCGAAGTTCGGCGAGAAGGTCACTGCCGCAGCCCCGCCGGCCGCACAGGTATATGAGTCGAGGAACGGCTCGATCCCCGGCCTCGGAGGACTAGGCGCCTGATGCAGGTCGCGATGAAGATCTGGCGGTACGACGCCGCGACCGGCGAGCGCGCTCTGCGCGAGTACGAGATCGACGCGCCCGAGGAGGCGACGCTTCTCGACTGCCTCGACATCGTCAAGGACAAGGTCGACGGAACGCTCGCCTATCGCAAGAGCTGCCGGATGATGATCTGCGGCTCGTGCGGCATGCGCATGGACGGGGCGGCGGTGCTCGCGTGCAAGACGCGCATGTTCGACGTCGCGAAGGAAGGACGCGTGCCCGTCATCTCGGCGATGGGGAACCTGCCGATCGTCCGCGATCTCGTCGTCGACATGGATCCCTTCTGGGAGAAGTTCAAGGCCATGAAGCCGTATCTCCAGCCCGGCTACGACCGGCCCGAGGACGGGCGCGAGTACCGGATCACGCAGGAGCGGATGAACGCGGTCAAGAAAGAGGCGCTCTGCATCAACTGCGGTTGCTGTGTCTCCGAGTGCAACGCGATGGAGTCCGACCCGGAGTTCCTCGGCCCGCAGGCGCTGGCGAAGGGTTTCCGCTTCGTCGGCGACCCGCGCGACGCGGCGACCGTGGAGCGGCTCGAGCAGTACAGCGGCGAGCACGGAATCTGGGAGTGCACCCGCTGCTTCTTCTGCAACGAGCGCTGTCCGAAGGGCGTCGACCCTCGCGACGCGATCGCGAAGCTCGGCGCCGAGGCGATTCGCACGGGTATCGACCGCGACATGGGCGCGAAGCACGCGAAATGGTTCGTCCGCTCGACGGAGACGACGGGCTGGCTGCGCGAGACGGAGCTCGTCCCGAAGACGCAGGGTGTGGTCTCGTCGATCAAGCAGATGAAGTTCGCGCTGAATCTCATCAAGCACAACAAGGCCGGCCTCGCCTTCCCGCCCCATGTGGCCGCGAACGTGGACGAGGCGCGCCGGCTGCGCAGGCTCGTCCTCGCGCAGGGGCGGCTCGGCTCCGCGGGCCACATCCAGGGCGAGCGTGCTCTCGCGAAGCTCGAGCACGGGCACCACGACGGCGGCGACCCGTACGGCCCCGGCTCGTTCCCCAAGCCGTACCTCCCGGAGGACACCGAGTGAAGAGAGTGGCGTACTACAAGGGCTGCCTGGCATCGCTGTCGGCGAAGGAGCTGGACACCTCGACGCAGGCGCTCGCACCACGCGTGGGGCTCGAGCTCGTCGAGCTCGAGTCGGTGACGTGCTGCGGCGCCGGCGACATCCACGAGGCCGAGCCCGACTACTACCTCCACCTGAACGCGCGCATCCTCGCGTACGCGGAGGCGACCGGCTGCGACACGCTGATGACGGTCTGCAACGTCTGCACGCTGAACCTCCGGCAGGCGAATTTCATGCTCCAGGGCGACGAGAGCCTGCTCGACCGCGTGAACGAGAACCTGAAGTCGGTCGGCGTTCCCGTCTACACGGGCTCGGTCGAGGTTCGCCACCTGCTGTGGGAGATCGCCGAGGGTGATGGGTACGAGCAGCTGAAGACCGCTGCGCACAAGGGGCTCAAGGGCTTGAAGGTCGCGCCGTTCTACGGCTGCCAGATCCTGCGCCCGTCGAAGATCATGGGCTTCGAGGACCCGGACCGTCCGTGGTCGCTCGAGCGCATCATCGAGGCGTGCGGCGGCGAGGCGATCGATTATCCGGCGAAGATCAAGTGCTGCGGCTTCCCGATCATCCAGGCCCGCGAGGAGACGGCGATGGGCGAGCTCATCCAGCCCGTCGAGCAGGCGCTCGAGGCGGGCGCCGACGTGATGGTGACGCCGTGCCCGCTCTGCCACCTCTCGCTCGATGCATGGCAGCAGAAGCTCGAGGCGGCGACCGGTCGCTCGTTCAAGCTTCCCGTGCTGCATCTCGCGCAGCTCGTCGGAGTCGCCGCCGGGCTCGAGGAGTCGGAGCTCAAGTTCAAGCGGCACATCGTCGATCCGCGGCCGGCGCTGGATCGCCTCCAGGTCTGAGCGCGGCGCACGGTTCGCCGCACGGCGGCATCTGATGGGTAGGGGAGGGGCGGATTCCGGCGTGGTCGCCTTCGGGCGCCGCGCCGGAGCCGTGATCGGGGCGGCTCTCGGCTGGGGCCTCGTCGAGGCAGGCTGGCCGAGGCTGCGAGAGCTCGAGATCACGGTTCCCGGACTGCCGCCGGACCTGGACGGCCTGCGCATCGCGCATCTCTCCGACTTCCACCTCGGCGTCCCCTCTCCGGGCGCGCTCGCGGTCGAGCGGGCGGTCGACTGGGCTGCGGGCCGCGGGCCCGACCTCGTCGTCATCACCGGCGACCTGCTCACCCACCCACGCGGCGAGCCCTTCCTCCGCGGGCTCGTGCGGCGCCTGCCGCAGCCGACGCTCGCGATCCTCGGCAACCACGACGTCGCCATCTCGCGCGACCCGCAGGCCGTGCGCTCCGATCTCGCCGACCTCGCGCCGGCAACGCTGCTCCGGGACGAAGGGGCGATGCTCGAGCTCCGCGGACGCAACGTGTGGGTGGCGGGGGTCCACCCGCGTCTCATCGTGCGAAGCCGTGCGAAGACCGACCCGAACGCGTTGTCCACGCGCGGCGCCGACTTCCGCATCCTCCTCTGTCACTACCCGCGCGTGTTCGACTCGCTCGAGCCGGGCAGGTTCGAGCTCGTGCTCGCTGGCCACATGCACGACGGGCAGATCGCGCTGCCGTATCCGGGCGGGAAGATCCGCTTCGCGCATCTGACCGCCCGCTACCCGCGCGGCGTCTTCCGCGGACCGGCGGGCGTCATGCACGTCTCGCCGGGGCTCGGGACGACGTTCGTCCCCTTCCGCTTCGCCGCGCGGCCCGAGGCGACGGAGCTCCGACTACGCTGCCCGTGATGGACGGCCAGGCGTCGATCTCGACGGAGATCCTCGCGCGCTACGCGGGCGACGCCGCACGCGAGATCCTCGGCGTGCGCGGACTGCACGGCCGCCACGCGGTGAAGGTCGACGATGACCTGCGCGTGGAGGTGCATGTGGCAGTCGACTGGGGCGTCTCCATTCCGGGAGTCGGGAAGAACGTCCAGGCGCGCGTGCGCGAGTACCTGCTGCGCATGGCCGACCTCGAGCCGGCGTCGGTCGACGTCGTCGTCGACGAGGTTGGCGTTCGATGACGACGCGAATCGCCGGTCTCACCGGCGCCACGCTGGAGACCGCGCCTGCCGTCTGTCACGCATGTACGTGGTGGCAGTCGCGCGCCGGCCGAGACGTCGACAAGCGCAAGTGGATCCGCGGGACGGAGGAGGAGTGGGGCTCGTGGGGGACCGTCTACTACGACGACGACGGACGGCTGCTCGGCTCGATGCAGTGCGGCCCGTCCGGGCTCTTCCCCCGCGCGGGCGAGCTCCCGGCCGGGCCGCCCAGCGACGACGCCGTCCTCGTGACGTGCGCTTACCTCACCGACGCGTCGAAGCCGTGGGTGCTCCAGTCGCTCTTCCTCACCGCGATCGGCGAGGCGCGCGACCGCGGCGGGCGCGCTCTCGAGGCGTTCGCCTACCGCTATCCGGAGGGCGACAGCGCCTTCGAGCGCTTTCAGGTGCACAAGACGATCTTCCCGAGCGACTTCCTGGCCGACTTCGGCTTCATCACCGTGCGCGAGCAGGGAAGGGTCGAGCTGGCGCGGCTCGAGCTCGGCGGGCTCGTGCCGGTCGCGGAAGGGACGCGCGAGCGCGTGCTCCGCGTCGTGCGGGAGGCGTTCCTGCCGGCTCCCGCGCCGCAGCGGCCGTAGAGGCTCTCACACGATGACGGTCGCGGGTCACACGATCGCTCATCGTGAGGGAGCTTCTCAGGCGCCCTCTCCCGTCTCCTCGCATTCGAGGCACACCCAGTCGCCGACCCGCACATCTGCGGCGCTCAGAGCGGCCGGGACCATCGTCACGCCGCATACGGGGCAGATCGGCGGGCGCTCGTCGTCCACGGCTGACGGATGTCCGCGTGGACGGCGGCGGTGCCGCGCCTGGAGTCCCGGATGACGCGATACCCGATCTCGTTCGATGCCCATGCGATGGATGGAGCGTCAGCTCGCGGCAGGCGTGAGCGTCACAACCGGGATCTCCCGGCTGGTCTTCGCCTGATACGCGTCGTAGCCCGGGTAGATCCGCGTCATCAGCGTCCAGAGGCGTGCGCGCTCGTCGGGCGGGGCCGTCTCCGCATGCACCTCGAGCTCTCGGCTTCCGATCCGGATCGTCGCATCGGCGTTTCCGCTCAGGTTCAGGTACCACGCCGGATGCCTCGGAGCTCCGCCGACGGACGCGATGATCACGTACCGGCCGCCGTCCTCCGCATAGAGCAGAGGAGTCGTGCGCCGGGTGCCGGTCTTTCTGCCCGTCGTCGTCAGCAGGAGCACCGGCGCGGCCTTGAAGCGCCCCCCGATCCGGCCTCCGCTCGCCCGATACAGGAAGACGTGGATCTTCGAGAAGAGCTTCAACATCACGCCGCGACGCGATCGCCGAGCAAGAGCTCCGCGATCTGGATCGCGTTCAGCGCGGCGCCCTTGTTCAGGTTGTCGCACGCGAGGAAGAGCACGAGGCCGTTCTCGCCCGCGCGATCGGTCCGGATCCGGCCGACGAGGACGTCGTCGGTCTTCGCCGCCGCACCCGGCGTCGGCACGTCCACGAGTCGCACCGAAGGCGCGGCGCCGAGGACTGCCGAGGCCTGATCCGGCGAGAGCGGCTCCTCCAGCTCGATCCACACCGCCTCCGCATGTCCGACGAGGACGGGGACGCGCACCGTCGTCGCGCTGATCGGCAGCTCCGGCAGCTCGAGGATCTTGCGTGTCTCGGCCCGGAGCTTCGACTCCTCGTCGGTCTCGTCGCCGTCCCAGCTCCAGTCCATCGCCAGATCGTGCTCGGCGGGCGGCTCGGCAAGCAGTCGCTCCATCCGCTGCGCGCCGGCACCCGAGACGGACTGATACGTCGACACGCGCACGCGCCGGAGCCCGGCCGCCTCGTGCAGCGGCCCGAGGACGCAGGTGAGCGGGATCGTGCAGCAGTTCGGGTTCGCGACGATGCCGTCGTGGTCACGGGCCCGCGCGCCGTTCACCTCGGGGACGACGAGCGGCACGCCGGGCGCGAGGCGGTACGCCGACGACTTGTCGACGGCGACCGCGCCGCCGCGTACCGCGTGCGGGACGAGCTCGCGCGAGGCCGACGTCCCGACCGAGAAGAGCGCGAGATCGACCCCCGCGGAGGCGAGCGTCTCCGGCGTCGCCTCCTCGACGACGATGCCGCCCTCGAGCCTCGTTCCCGCCGAGCGGCTCGACGCGAACGCGCGCACCTTCTCGTGGCCCCGCTCGCGCAGCAGCCGCATCGTGACTGCGCCGACCGCGCCGGTGGCGCCGATCACCGCGATGCGCGCGTCAGGCACCGACGCGCTCCTCGGCGAAGAGGCGGAACTTCTCATGCACGGCGCCGACAGCCTTCTCCACGTCGGCCGCACGCACCACGCACGACACGCGGATCGAGGAGGTCGAGATGATCTCGATGTTGATGCCGGCATCGGCGAGCGCTTCGAACATGTCGGCCGCGACGCCCGGGTGGCTCTTCATTCCCGCGCCGACGAGCGACACCTTCGCGACCTCCGGGTCGTAGGCGATCCCGCGCGCGCCGATCTCCTCGCGCAACCGCTCGAGGATCGCCTCGGCCGTCGGGAGATCGGTCTTCGGCAACGTGAACGAGATGTCCGTCGCGCCGTCGGCGGACGAGTTCTGAACGATCATGTCGACGTTCACGCCGGCGTCCGCGAGCCCGCGGAAGACGCGCGCGGCGATGCCCGGTCGGTCCGGAACCCCGAGGACGGTCGCTTTCGCCTCGGACGTGTCGTGCGTGACGCCGGACACGATCGCTTTCTCGAGCATGAGCTGATCCTCCTCGCCGATCCACGTCCCCTCGACGTCCGCGAACGCCGCGCGGACGTGGAGTGGGACACCGTACCTGCGCGCGATCTCGATCGAGCGCGCCATCATCACGCGCGCGCCCGTCGCCGCCATCTCGAGCATCTCCTCGTAGCTGACCTTCGGCAGCTTCAGCGCGTCCGCGACGAGCCGCGGGTCGGCGGTGTACACGCCTTCGACGTCGGTGAAGATCTCGCATGCGCCGCCGAGCGCCGCCGCGAGCGCGACCGCGGTCGCGTCGGAGCCGCCGCGCCCGAGCGTCGTCACCTCGTGCTCCGAGGAGACGCCTTGGAAGCCGGCGACGAGGACGATCTTCCCGTCGTCGAGCGCGTCGTGGATGCGCTGCGCGCGGACCTCGACGATCTTCGCCTTGCCGTGCGACGTGTCGGTGAGGATCCCCGCCTGCGAGCCCGTGAGCGAGATCGCCTCCTGGCCGAGGTCGTGGATCGCCATCGCGCACAGGGCGTTCGAGATGCGCTCGCCGACCGAGACGAGCATGTCGTACTCGCGCGGGTGAGGGTGGGGCGAGACCTCGTGCGCCAGCCGGATGAGGTCGTCGGTCGTGTGACCCATCGCCGAGAGGACGGCGACGACCCGATGTCCGGTTTCCCGCGCTTCGACGAGCCTCCGGGCGACGTCCTTGATCTTGCCGGTGTCGCCGACCGAGGTGCCGCCGAACTTCATGACGACGAGATTCCGGCCTCGTTGGGCGGCGTCCGCCGCGAGCTGCGGGATCTCCTCGTGGTGCGTGACGGTCACACCGAAGAGTGTAGGGCTACATCTCGCGCCGGCCGGTCAGCGCCCGGCCGAGCGTGACCTCGTCGGCGTACTCGAGGTCGCCGCCGACCGGGAGGCCGCTCGCGAGGCGCGTGACGCGAACGCGGCCGCGCAGCCGGTCGGCGAGATATGCCGCCGTCGCCTCGCCCGTCATGTTCGGGTTCGTCGCGAGGACGACCTCTTGCACGCCGTTCCGGTCGACACGGCGAACGAGCTCGTCGACCCGCAGATGCTCGGGCTCGATGCCGTCGATGGGCGAGAGCGCGCCGCCGAGCACGTGGTAGAGACCGCGATACTCCGCCGTCCGTTCGAGCGAGATCAGATCGACGGGCTGCTCGACGACGCAGATCATCGTCCGGTCGCGGCGCGCATCGATGCAGATCGCGCACAGCTCGTCCTCGGTGAGGTTTCCGCATTCGGTGCAGAAGCGGACACGCTCCTTCACCTCGTGGATCGCGTCGGCGAGCGCGCTCGCCTCGCTCTTCGAGACCTGGAGGATGTGGAACGCGAGCCGCTGCGCCGTGCGGCTGCCGATCCCCGGCAGGCGGGTCAGCTGCGCGACGAGATTCTCGACCGAGGGGCTGAGCATGCCCTCAGGCTAGTGGGCGAAGTCCCATGCCCAACCCCAGACGACGATCCCGATGAGGACGAGGATGAGGACGAGCCAGATCCAGTTGGAGGCCTCGAACAGGCGCAAGCGCTACCCACCGAGGCCGGGAAGACCGAGGTCGCCGAGCCCGAGCTCGCCGATCATCTGCTGCGCCTTCTCCTCGACCGCGGCGTGCGCCGAGCGCAGCGCCTCGTTCACGCCGGCGAGCACGAGATCGGCGAGGCCCTCCGCATCGTCGGGATCGATCGCGTCGCGCGCGATCTCGATCGAGACGACCTCGCCGGCGCCGTTGGCCGTCACCTTCACCAGGCCGCCGCCGACCGACGCCTCCGCCGTCTGCTTTCTCGCGTCCTCCTGCATGCGCCGCATCTGCTCCTGCATCTGCGCCGCCTGCTGCATGAGCTTGTTCATGTCGAAGCTCACTCGGGACCCCGCTCCTGCGCGTCGAGGTCCGACTTCAGGAGCTCGATGATCCGCTCCTCGCCGGCCGGCTCGTCGAGCTCGACCGCGCCCTCGACACCGCCTTCACCCACCGCGAACGCGAGCGCGAGCCGGCGCCCGGTCACCTCGTACAGCGCGTCGGCGAGCATCGTCGCGTTCTTCGGCTCCTCGGCAAGCTGGCGGTGGAAGGACGCGCTCGGCGGAAACTCGACGGTGAGCGTGTCGTCGGACAGCTCGGCGGGCCTCGCCTCCCCGAGAACGGTGGAGATCGGGATCGACCGCTCCGCGACCGCGGGGACGATCGTCCTCGACCACGCCTCCTGCAGCTGCTCCAGCTCGACATCGGGCGCCCGCGGCGCCGGCTTCGGCGGCTGGGCTGCAGCCTTCGGCTCCGGCGCCCCGCGCGTCTCGGCCGCGACCCGTGCGGAGGGTGCCTGCTCGAGCTGCTCGAGGCGGTAGGCGATCGACTCGCGCGAGAGATCGGCGCCCGGCCGGGTCACCTTGACGAGAGCGAGCTCGAGCGGCAGGCGGGGGTCGCCGCCCTGGCGCATGTCGTCGACCGCGACCGCGAGCAGGTCGAGGAGCCGGACGACGGTCGGCTCGCCGAGCTGGTTCGCCTGCGCGCGCAGGCGCTCGCGCGTCTCCTCGGTCACCGGCAGCGAGTCGGGCACCTCGCCCATGTGCTGGACGAGGAGCACCTGGCGCAGGTGCTCGATGAGGTCGGTGACGAGTCGGCCGATGTCGTGTCCCTGCTCGGACAGCTCCTCGACGAACGTGAGAGCGCCGGCGGTGTCGCGATCGACGACGAGGTCGCAGAGGCGGAAGAGCGCCTCTTCCTCGACCGTGCCGAGAAGCTGGAGCACGGCCTGCACCGAGACGTCGTTCTCCGTGGCGGCGGCGAGCTGGTCGAGCGTCGACTCCGCGTCGCGATACGAACCGCGCGCGGCGCGCGCGACGAGCGCGAGCGCCTGGTCGGGGGCCTCGATCCCCTCCTTGTCCGCGATCATGCGCAGCCGCTTCAGCAGGTCCTGCAGCCGTGGTCGCTGGAACACGAACGTCTGGCAGCGCGAGCGCACCGTCGCGAGCACCTTCGACAGGTCGGTCGTGCAGAAGACGAACACGAGATGCGGAGGCGGCTCCTCGATCAGCTTCAGCAGCGCGTTCCACGCCGCGTCGGTCAACTGGTGCGCCTCGTCGAGGATGTAGACCTTGTACCGCCCCTCGACGGGCTGCAGGACCACGCGGTCGCGGATCTCGCGGATGTCGTCGATGCCGCGCTGCGACGCCGCGTCCATCTCGATGACGTCGAGCGACGTGCCGCCGGCGATCGCGCGGCAGGCGTGGCAGGTCCCGTCCGGGCCGACCGTCGGGCCCTGCGCGCAGTTCAGGCACTTCGCGAGGATGCGCGCGAGCGAGGTCTTGCCGGTGCCGCGCGGGCCCGCGAACAGATAGGCCTGGCGCACCTGGCCGGAGGTGATCGCGTTCGTCAACGTCCGCACGACCGCCTCTTGCCCGACCACCTCCTCGAAGCTCTGCGGGCGGTACTTGCGGTACAGGGCGGCCACGAGCCGATCATACGGGCCGGGCTGCCCGCGCACCTGGGAGGAAATGCTTAGCGCTGCTTCCTTCCGGATCTGACGCGGTTCACATGCTCCCACTGCGCGGAGCCCGACCCGGGCGGAGTGTAGCTTTGCCGCTCGTGGACGCCCGCCGCGCGCTCCTTACCCGCCTCTTCGACCACGCGCCGCTGTTCCCCCCGGCGGCGATGTCTCTTCGGGACGCGTTGGCGGAGGACGAGCGGGCGCGGGCGAGCGCCGACGCGTGGATCCTCGGTCGTTTCGTCGTCCCGCTCGGAACCGAGGTCGAGGGGCGCGAGCTCGCGATCGTCGACGGCGGCACCGAGACGCAGGGCGGACGCGTCTTCGTCGAGGGCGTGTCCAAGATCCGCTGCGGCGGCGCGCGCGTCCCGTCCGTCGAGGAGCTCGCCGGATTCGTCCGCGAGGCCCGCGCGCGCGGCATTCTCTTCAAGGCGACGGCCGGCCTTCACCACGCCTATCCGACCGGAGGCGAGCACGGCTTCCTCAACCTGCTCGCGGCGGCCGTCTTCGGCGACGAGGAGGACGCGCTGCGCGCTGCGCGCGGCGCATTCGCGCTCGATGCGGCGTCCTTCCGTTGGAGCGGGCGCAGCGCCGGCGCGGGCGAGCTCGCGGACGTCCGTGCGCGGCTCATCCATTCGATCGGCAGCTGCTCGTTCTTCGACCCCGTCGGCGAGCTGCACGCGCTCGGGGTCCTGTGAGCGGTTTCGGGGTCTTCGCCGACGGCGGGCTCGCGTGGCGCGAGGACGGCGGGGCCGTCGACCTGCGCGGGCTCGGCGACGTCTTCGCGCAGCAGACGCTGAACGCGCTCATGGCATCCGGCCCGGCCGCATGGCGCGAGGCGATCGCCGCGGCACGCTCGCACGACGGCCCGCGCACGACGGATCCGGACCTGCGGCTTCCGTTCGCGGTCGCCGACTACGTCGACTTCTACGCATCGCTCGAGCACGCGTCGAACCTCGGCCGCATGTTCCGTCCCGATCAGGAGCCGCTCCTGCCCAACTGGCGGCATCTTCCCGTCGGCTATCACGGCCGCGCGGGGACGGTCGCCGTCAGCGGAACCCGCGTCGTGCGCCCGCGCGGCCAGGTGCGCGCCGGCGAGTTCGGGCCGTCGCAGCGCCTCGACGTCGAGCTCGAGCTCGGCTTCGTCGTCGGCGTCCCCGCCTCCGAGCCGGTGTCGACGGCCGACTTCGCGGATCACGTGTTCGGGGTCGTGCTCGTGAACGACTGGAGCGCACGCGACATCCAGGCGTTCGAGTACGTCCCGCTCGGGCCCTTCCTCGGGAAGTCGTTCCTCACTTCCGTCTCCGCGTGGGTGACGCCGCTCGCACTCCTCGAGGACCGCCGCGTCGAGGCGCCGGAGCAGGATCCTCCCCCGCTCCCGCATCTTGCAGGCGGGCGCGACTGGGCGCTCGACCTCGATCTCTCGATCGAGTTGAACGGCGAGGTGGTCTCGCGCGGCAACGCGCGCACGCTGTACTGGACGATGCCGCAGATGCTCGCGCACGCGACCTCGAACGGGGCGGCGATCCGCACGGGCGACCTGATGGCGACCGGGACGATCTCCGGCCCCGCGGAGGGCTCCGAGGGGTCGCTCATCGAGCTGTACGGCAACACCCGCTTTCTCGCCGACGGCGACGAGGTCGTGCTGCGCGCGGATCGCCTCGGCGAGGTGCGCGGCCGGGTTCAGGCGGCCGAGTAGCCCTCGCGCCGGAGCAGCGTGCGGGCGAGCGCCGCCTGGTCGCCCCCGGCGACGAGGATGACGAGCACGCCGCCGTACTCGGGCGAGACGTGGCGCAGCTCGAAGTCCTCGATGTTGATGCCGGCCGCCCCGAGCGTCTGCGTGATCCGCGCGAGGACGCCCGGCTTGTCGGGAATGCGCACGCGGATGCGGTTGAGCATCTTCGCGTCGGTTCTGTACGCGTACTCGAGCATGCGCGTGCGCGCCGTCGCCGATGCGCCGATCCACGTCTCGATCGTGTCGCGCTCGGCGTTGCGGAGCGCGCGCTCGATGTCGGCCAGCTCGTCGCCGAGCTCGGAGAGCGCGGCGGCGATGAGGTCGCCGTTCTCGATGAAGATGTCCGCCCAGACCGACGGGTTCGCGCCGGCGACGCGCGTCATCTCGCGCAGCGAGGCGCCCGCGTAGCCGAGTGCATCCTCGCCTGCGCGCGCGGCTGCGCGCATGAGCAGGTTCGCGAGCGCGTGCGGGAGATGGCTCGTGACGGCGAGGAGGCGGTCGTGCTCCGCCGGGTCGAGCTCGACGGTGCGCGCGCCGAGGGCGGCGACGAAGCCCCGCACGATCTCGACCCGAGACGCGTCGGCGGAGGGAGAGGGCGTGAGGAACCAGACCGCTCCGTCGAACAGGTCGGCGCTCGCACGGCCGGGGCCGCCGGTCGCGCCCCCCGCCAGTGGATGCCCGGCGACGAAGCGCGGGTCCTCCACGGCGGCGAGCACGCGCTTCGTCGAGCCGACGTCGGTGACGGTCGCCTCCGGCGCGGCGGCGAGCGCGTCGCGCACAGTGGTGACGACGGCGCCGACCGGCACCGAGACGACGACGAGCTCGGCCCCCGCGACGGCGTCGGCGAGGGAGGGCGCCCGCTCGACGGCCGCCTCGCGCAGCATCGCTGCGTCGGTATCGAAGCCGCGCACGCTCGCCACGCCCGCCCGTCTCGCGGCGAGCGCGATCGAGGTGCCGAGCAGCCCCGTCCCGACGATCGCGAGCCGCGCGACCGGTGCCGGCGCGCGGGAAGCTGCCGGCGCGGCGGCGCTCGAGCCCTGCGACTCCTGCTTCATCACGTCGAGGACGGCGGCGAAGAGCGACCGGACGGCGCGCTCGCCGAGCGGGCCCGCGTTCGCGCCCACGAGCTCGTCGAGGAGCTCCGCCTCCCGGGCGGCGTCGATGATCGGGGCCCCCGCCTCCTGCTTGTGGGCGCGCACGCGCCGTACGAGCTCGAGGCGCCGGTTCAGCGCGTCGAGGACCTCGCGGTCGATGGCCCCGATCTGGTCGCGGAGCCCGGCGAGCTCGTCCGATGCCACGCGTGCAGTATCAGTCAACGAGCAGGGCCAGGAGCGCCTTCTGCACGTGCAGGCGGTTCTCCGCCTGCTGCCATACCGCGGACTGCCCGCCGTACAGCACGTCACCGGTGATCTCCTCGCCGATGTGCGCCGGCAGGCAGTGGAGCACGACCGCGTCGTCGGCGGCGGCCGCGAGCAGGCGCGCGTCGACGCCGAAGCCGGCGAAGTCGGCGAGCCGCTGCTCGCGCTCTCCCTCCTCGCCCATGCTCGTCCACACGTCGGTGTAGAGCACGCGCGCGCCCGCGGCGGCCGCGTACGGGTCGTTCGAGAGGGTCACGTCGCCGCCGAATGCGACCGCGGCCGCGATCGCGCCGGGCCCGGGCTCGTATCCGCGCGGCGTCGCGCACACGACCTCGGCGCCGAGCGCCGAGCAGGCGACGAGCAGCGACGCGCAGACGTTGTTGCCGTCGCCGACGTACGCGACCTTCACACCGGCGAGGTCGCCGAAGCGCTCGCGGATGGTGAGCGCGTCGGCGAGCGCCTGGCACGGATGCTCCTCGTCGGTGAGCGCGTTGATCACCGGCACGGAGGCGTGCCGCGCGACCGTCTCGAGGTCCGTCTGGGAGCCCCAGCGCACGGCGATCGCGTCGAGATAGCCGGCGAGGATTCGCGCCGTGTCCTCCAGCGGCTCGCCGCGCGACAGCTGCAGCTCTGAGGTGTTCAGCGTCACGGCGGACCCGCCGAGCTGCTCCATCGCGACGGCGAAGGAGACGCGAGTGCGCGTCGACGGACGCGCGAAGAGCAGCCCGAGCGTGCGGCCGGGGAGGAGGCGGTGCTCGATCCCGTTGCGCTGCGCGGCCTTCATCTGCTCGGCGAGGTCGAGCACGAGGCGGAGCTCGTAGGCCGTCCAGGTGGTCAACGTCGTCAGGTCGCGGCCGACGAGCGCGCGCGTCGTGTCGGCGAGCGAGCGCGCCGCGATCCGCAGGCGCGCGTCGTGCAGCGCGGTCTTGACGCCGGCGGGCCCGGGTGCGGCGCGGGGGGCGGCGCGGTCGGGAGCGACGAAGGTCCCGTTTCGCACGGATTCCGCGACCTGCTCGTGCGCGTCGCGGAACGCGACCCCGTTCTGCACGAGGATCTCGGCCGCGTCGGTCGCGCGCAGCAGCGGGTCGGAGACGGCGGCGGCGAGCCGCTCGTGGTTCAGGTCGAGGCCGCCGACGAGGGCGCCGAGCGCGGCGAGCACGCCGCGCACCTCCTTCCGCGTCTGGAAGAGCGGCGTCTTGTCCTCCTGCAGGTCACGGTCGTATGCGAGCGGCAGCCCCTTGACGACCGCGAGCAGGCCGGTCAGGCGCCCGATCGCCGTCCCCGCCTTGCCGCGCGCGAGCTCGGCGACGTCGGGGTTCAGCTTCTGCGGCATCATCGACGAGCCGGTCGACGCGGACGAAGGCAGCGTCACGAAGCCGAACTCGCTCGTGCACCAGAGGACGATCTCCTCGCCGATGCGCGACAGGTGCGTGAAGAG
>JAGWRZ010000203.1 GCA_028876365.1 Acidobacteriota bacterium
CGCTCGGCGGGCGAGAGCTCGCGCAGCGCCTCCTCCATCGGCCCAGGCAGCCCGTCGCCGAGCTCGCCGGCGACCTCGACGTCGCGGGAGTACGTCTCCTCGCGGCGCCGCCGTCGCGCCTCGGAGCGAAACCAGTCGATCGCGACGTTGTGCGCGATCGAACAGAGCCAGGTGCGCGGCGAGCTGCGCCGCGGGTCGAAGCGCCGCCAGGTGCGGAAGGCCTTCTCGAAGGTCTCGGCCGCGAGGTCCTCCGCTGCGGTCCGGTCGCCCGTGAGATAGACGAGGTAGCCGTAGACGGCGTCGAGCTGCTCGGCGACGACGTCTGGGAAGCTCGCGCGCGCGCCGAGCCGCGGTGCGTCGAGCGAGGGCGTTGCCGCGTTCACGCCCCCTTGTACGGCGCGACGGCGGCCGATCGTCACAGGACCAGGGTAGATAGCGTCCGTGGAATGCGCCGCCTCGTCCTCCTCGTGGCCGTCGTCGTCGCCGTCGACACGATGCTCTACGCCGCGTTGACGCCGCTGCTGCCGCATCTCGCGCACCAGCTGGCGCTGTCGAAGGCGCGGGCGGGCGTGCTCGTAGCCGCCTACGCGGCGGGGGCGCTCATCGCGGGGTTCGCGGGCGGGATCGCCGCGACGCGCTTCGGGCCGCGGCGCGCCGTCCTCATCGGGCTCGCGTCGATGGGGGTCGCCGGGGTCGGGTTCGCGTTCGCGGGCGGGTTCTGGACGCTCTTCGCCGCCCGGCTGTTCCAGGGCGCCGGCAGCGGCTTCACGTGGGCGGGCTCCTTCGCATGGCTGCTCGCGGCGACGCCGCGCGAGCGCCGCGGCGAGATGCTCGGAGCGGCGATGGGCTCTGCCACGTTCGGCGCGATGCTCGG
Organism: Acidobacteriota bacterium; assembly: GCA_028876365.1. Classification (GTDB taxonomy): domain Bacteria; phylum Actinomycetota; class Thermoleophilia; order Gaiellales; family Gaiellaceae; genus Palsa-739. The sequence goes on from JAGWRZ010000203.1 coordinate 875, forward strand.
CCCGGTCGTCGGCGCGGCCGCGGCGCTCGCGGGACGCGGCGTCGTCTTCGCCGCGCTCGCCGGTCTTTCACTCGTGCTCGTCGCATGGACGCTCCGCCTCGAGCCGGCGCCGGCCGAGCCGACGTCGTTTCCGGCGATGCTGCGTGCGCTCCGGAACGAGACCTTCGTCACCGGGATGCTGCTGATGACGCTCGGCGCGATCCTCTTCGGGATCCTCGCCGTGCTCGCTCCGCTCCACCTCGCCGCCGCCGGATGGGGCGCCGCCGCGATCGGCGCCGTGTGGCTCGCCGGTGCGGCACTCGAGACGGTGCAGGCGCCGTTCGCGGGGCGCATCAGCGACCGCCGCGGGCCGATCCTCCCGTCGCGGATCGCGCTCGCCGCAGCCGCCGTCCTCTCGCTCGCGCTCGCGACGGGCGCGCGGCCGCTCGTCTACGTGCCGGTGCTCGTCGTCGCCGCGCTCTTCTACGGCGTCCTCTTCACGACGGCATTCGCGCTGCTCGCGAACGGCGCCGAGGAGTCGGGGCTGCCGCAGGGCATGGCGTTCGGGCTGATGAACGTCGCGTGGGCCGCAGGGGCGGTGAGCGGGCCGGCCGCCGGCGGCGCCATCGCGAGCGCCACCGGCGACTGGATCCCGTTCGTCCTCGCTGCGGCCCTGTGCGCCTGCGCGTTCGTCGCGCTTGCGCGCCGGAGCGCGCGGGCCGTGCCCGCTCTTCCGCGGCGCGTCGCCTAGTAGCCGATCCCCTCCTGCACGAGGCGCCGGGTCGACACGCCCGCGAGGAGGCTGTCGCCGGGCTTCCTCGCCCGCACGAACATCACGAGGTCGGCGCGCCGAAGCGGCATGTTCCGCGTCGGCCGGATGACGAGCGACACCCAGCCGTCCGGTCCCGTCGCCTGCTCGGGGGCGTTGTACGTCCACCCGTAGGGCAGCCCGAGCGCGAAGACGAGCGCTCCCTGAACCGAGAGCCCGTGCGAGTCGGAGACGTGGAACCGCGCGACGATCGGAGTGTTGCGCGATCGCACCGGATTCGGCGAGAAGCTGACCCGGTCGATGACGAGCCGATCGGGGAGCGACACGTTCGCGACCGCGATCGTCGTTGCGCTCTGGGTCGTCTTCGGCGGCGCGACGACTGCGCTCACCGGTGTGTACACGTAGCTCGACCCGTATGCGTTCTTCGCCTGCACTTCGACGCGCATACGCTTGCCGACGTCGGCGGTGCCGAGCGTGTATTGCGTCGCCTGCACGTCGTGGGTGATGAAGGTGGAGCAGTTCGCTCCGGACGTATCGCAGCGCTGCCAGGTGTAGTCGTACGTGATCGGCGAGGATCCCGACCAGGTGCCGACGTCGACCGTGAGCGTCGAGCCCTGCTGTGCGGATCCCGTGAGCGACGGCTGCTTCGTGTTCGCGGGAGCGTTCCCGCTCGCCTGGACGGTGTCGGTCGCGTTGGAGTCGGCCTGCCCGCTGCCACCCGAGTTGGAGGCGGTCACGACGACGCGCAGACGGTGCCCGACGTCGGAGGACGTGACGGTGTACCGGCTGCTCGTCGCGCCGCCGATGGCGGAGCACGCGCCGGCGTTCGCGTCGCAGCGCAGCCAGGAGTAGCTGTACGACGTCGGCGAGTTCGACCACGAGCCCGTGGACGCGGTCAGGAGCTGGCCGTCCTGCGCCGTCCCGGAGATCGTCGGGGCGCCCGTGTTCGCCGGTGCCGGCTGTGCCGTCGTCGTGGCCGCCGCCGTCGTCGTCGCCGCTGTCGTCGTCGTCGTCGCGGTCGTCGTCGTCGTGGCAGCCGTCGTACCCGTCGCACTCGAGGCGGCCCCGACGGCGGTCGACACGGTGAACCCGACGCCGAGGAGCACGCCGAGGGCGGCGGCGCGCACCGCGCGCCTGCGGAAGCGATCTTGGAGGTTTCTCATACCTCCTCGTTGTCCGTTGCGGCACCTCCTCAGTCGTATCGGCATACGATGTTTACGACTCTCTTACACGCACCCTGAGCGTCGAGGGGTGACGAGGGAGCGGTTAGAGTTGCCCCTCTCGGGCGCGTAGCTCAGCGGGAGAGCACTCGCTTCACACGCGAGGGGTCGCTGGTTCGATCCCAGCCGCGCCCACCTTCGAATCGCCGCCTATGCGGGGATTCCTCTCCATGACGGGCGCTCCGGGCATTGCGCGAACCCCGCCAGTTGCGTCGTGTGTCGTCAGCCTTGGCAGTCGAC
>JAGWRZ010000204.1 GCA_028876365.1 Acidobacteriota bacterium
AAGGAAGAGCTGCAGGCGGAAGTACGCGGGCGCGACATGCTCACGGGCCTCCCGAAGACGGTGATCCTCACCTCCGAGGAGATCCGTCGCGCGCTGGACGAGCCGGTGACGCAGATCATCGAGGCGATCAAGTCCACGCTCGACAAGACGCCGCCCGAGCTCGCCGCCGACATCATGGACCGCGGGATCGTGCTCGCCGGCGGCGGCTCGCTCCTGACCGGCCTGGACGAGCGGCTCCGGCACGAGACCCAGATGCCCGTGCACCTGGCGGAGAGCCCGCTCACCTGCGTCGCGGTCGGCTCCGGGCGCAGCCTCGAGGAATTCGAGGCGATCCACCGCTCGAACCGCGCCCGCGCGCGGTCGCGCAACGGCCGCCGCAACTAGGTCCTCGAGAATCCCCGCGTAGGCCTCGCCGCGCCGGGCACCCGGGTAACCTAGGCGGAAGTGGCGCCGCAAAACCGCTCCGCACGCGTGGCGGTGCTGGGGAACTCGCTCCAGCGCTCCAAGCCTCAGCCGCATCCCTCGAGGGCCCGGACCGCGATGGTCCGCAGGCTCGTCCTCGCCGTGCTCGTCCTCGTCGCGCTCGGGCTGCTGACGATCTCGTTCCGCTCGCCGAACTCCGGGTTCCTCCACGACGCGCAGAGCTACGGCTCCGACGCGCTCCGTCCGTTCCAGATCGCCGCGGTTCGCGTCGCGCGCCCGTTCCGCGACGCCTACGACTACGTCGACTCGCTCGCGAGCGCGAAGTCGCAGAACGCGAAGCTTCGGAAGATGGTGGAGGACTACCGCTCGCAGGCGCTGCTGAACGCGTCCGCGGTCCAGCAGAACAACGACCTCAAGAGCCTGCTGCACTTCGAGGCCGGGCCGCAGTATCCGAAGGACTTCCGCGCGGTCAACACGGCCGTCGTCGCATTCCCCTCCGGCGCGTTCTCGCAGCAGATCGTCATCGACGCGGGCTCCGACTCGGGCATCCACCTGAACACGCCCGTCGTCAGCGCGGACGGCCTCGTCGGCAAGGTGACGACGGTCGGCCATTCGACCTCGGTGGTGACGCTCCTCACCGATCCCACGAGCGCCGTGCCCGCCCGCGACCTGAAGACGCACGTGAGCGGGCTCATCCGCCACGGCCAGGGCGGCACGCTCATCCTCGACCGCGTGTCGAAGGACCAGGTCGTGAACAAGGGCGACTGGATCGTCACGCGCGGCACCGTCGACCGCAGGTATCCGGACGAGTATCCGTACGGCATCCCGATCGGCCGCGTCGTCGCCGTCGGGACGAGCGACATCGCGAGCTTCCTCACCGTGCAGGTGCAGCCGCTCGCCGACATGTCGTCGCTCGACGCCGTCGCGGCGCTCGTCCCCAAGCACGCGCGCGCCAAGCCGTGACCTTCGCCGACGGCCTCAAGGCCGCGGCGCTGCTCTTCGTCGCGGCGATCGCCCAGGTCTCGATCTTCTCGCAGCTGCACGTGTACGGCGGCGTGCCGCAGCTCGTGCTCGTCACGCTCGTGGGCGTCGCGCTGCTGCGCGGTGCGATCGTCGGGGCGATCGCGGGATTCTTCGCCGGCCTCGTCGTCGACACGGCGACACTCGGGCAGCTCGGGCTGACCTCGCTCGTGCTCACGGTCTCCGGGTACTGGATCGGGCGCTACGGCGAGACCACGGGACGCGACCGCGGGCACGCGCCGTTTCTCTCCGTCGCCGTCGTGACGTTCCTGTACGCCTTCGGCATCCTGCTCGTCACGTTCATGCTCGGCGAGCGGGCGCCGGCGGGAGCGGAGATGCGCAGCCTTCTCCCCACGATCGTGATGAACCTCGTTTTGACGGCGCCGGCCTACGCGCTCGTCCGGCTGCTCCTGCGCCCGCGCGAGCGCGCCGACTACGCGACAGAGGTGCAACTGCTTGGCTAGCACGACCGCAGAGAGGCGGCCACGCTCGAAGCGGTTCATGCCGCCGAGCAGGAGCGTCGTCGAGCCGTACCGGCCGAGCAACAGCCTGCTGCGCAGGCTCAGCGCCCTCGGCGTCGCGATGCTCGTCATCTTCGCGGTGCTCCTCCTCCGGCTCTGGGCGCTGCAGGTGCTCGCCGGGACGAAGTACGTCGACCAGGCGGCGGCGAACTCGTTCCGCACCGTGCGGGTCGAGGCGCCGCGCGGGCAGATCCTCGACCGGAACGGCATCCCGCTCGTGACGAACGCGCCCGCCACTGCGATCCTCCTCTGGCCCGCCGACCTGCCCGCGGTCTACACGAAGCGCTACGCGGAGCTGCGCTCCCTCGCGCACGTTGCGGGCGTGCCGCTGTACGAGATCTCGGCCGGGATCAGGGCGCGCCGCGCCGCCAACGACTTCGTCACGCCGGTGACCGTGCGCGACGCGGCGAACGAGCCCATGATCGACTACCTGTACGAGCACGGGACGCAGTACCCCGGCGTCACGACGTGGCGGACGTTCATCCGCCATTACCCGTACCACTCCCTCGCGGCGCAGATCCTCGGGTACGTCGGAGAGATCTCGCCGAGCGAGCTGAAGGCGGGCGCGAAGCAGGGCTACCAGCCCGGCGACGAGGTCGGACAGAGCGGGGTGGAGGCGTCGTACGACGGCTACCTGCGCGGAGTCGCCGGCAGCGCGCGCATGCACATCGACGCGTTCGGGCGCCCGCGCTCGAGCCTCGAGACGACGACGATCCCGAAGCCCGGCAACGACGTGCGGCTGACGATCGACCTCAAGCTCCAGCAGTCCGCGGAGAAGGCGCTCCAGTACGGCATCCGTCTCGCGCAGGCGAACAAGCAGTGGTACGCACGCGGCGGCGCGATCGTCGCTCTCGACCCGACCGACGGCTCGATTCTCGCGATGGCGTCGTCGCCGACCTACGACCCGTCCGTGTACGCGGGCCGCGTGACGATCCCGGAGCTCTCGCGCGCCGGCCTGACGACGCAGACCGCGCCGGCGAGGAACTACCCGTCGCTCGACCGCGCGACGGACGGCACGTATCCGCCGGGGTCGACGTTCAAGCCGGTGACGGCTATCGCCGCGATGGAGGAGCACATGCTCTCTCCGAGCGCGTATCTGCCCTGCACGGGCACGTACTCCTCGCCGCAGGATCGGTCGCACCGCACGTTCCACAACTGGGACCCGAACGTCAACCAGGGCATGGACCTGACGACGGCGCTCGCGGAATCGTGCGACACGTACTTCTATCGCGTCGGCAACGAGTTCTACAACCTGCCCGCCGACCGTGGACAGCCGCTGCAGACGTGGGCCGAGAAGTTCGGCTTCGGCTCGCCGACCGGGATCGACGTCGGCCCCGAGGCGAGCGGCCTCGTACCGACGATCAACTGGCGCAGGCAGCACTTCTCGTCCGAGGTGGACAAGCTCTGGAAGCCGGGCGACTCGATCGAGCTCGCGGTCGGCCAGGGAGACCTGCTCACGACGCCGCTGCAGATGGCGCGCCTGTACGCGGCGCTCGCGAACGGGGGCAAGCTCGTCACACCGCACGTCCTGATGGACGTCGAGAGCCCGAGCGGCTCGCCGGTCCCGGTCCCGCCGACGCCGGCGCCGCGCACGATCGGCGTCGATCCCGCCGCGCTCCGGGCGGTCGACCAGGGACTGTGGGCGGGGACGCACCTCTCGGTCGGCACCTCGTACGGCGTCTTCGGCAAGTTCCCCGTCTCGATCGCGGGCAAGACCGGCACCGCGGAGAAGGTCGTCTCGTTCCCCGGCTACGTCGGCCTGCAGAACCAGTCGTGGTGGTGCGGCTTCGGCCCGTACGGCTCGCCGAAGATCGTCGTCTGCGCGGTGATCGAGAACGGCGGGTACGGGGGCGACGTGGCGGCTCCCGCCGCCGCGCAGGTGCTCGCGTCGTTCTTCCACGTCAAGTTCACGTTCGCGGGACCGGTGCACAGCGACTGATGAGCATGCGGCCGTCGCAACTCCCACCGTCCGTGGGCACACTCCGCTGATGCTCGAGTACGCGGGATCCCAGCACGCGGGCCGCCGGGCGCCCCGGGACGAGGGGCTCGCGCTCGTCGCGGTGCTCCGGTCGCTCGACTGGGTGCTCCTCGCCGGCGTCGCCGGGCTCGTCGCCGTCGGGCTGTGGGCGGTCGCGGGCGCCACGCGCTTCGCGGTCACGGGCAGCCCGAGCTACTACCTCGACCGCCAGATGATCTATGCCGGCGTCGGCGCGGCGCTGCTTGTCGTCGCCGCCTTCCTCGACGCCGACGTCTACCGCCGCTACTGGAAGCTCATCTACGGCGGCATGACGCTGCTCATCGCGTTCGTCTTCCTCGTCGGCCACGCGGCGCGAGGATCGACGCGCTGGATCAACGTCGGCTTCTTCACGTTCCAGCCGTCCGAGTTCGGCAAGCTCGCGTTCGTCCTCGCGCTCGCCGGCTTCATCGCCGACCGCGCGCGCGGGGGGAGCTCTGTCGGGACGACGATTCGCGTGCTCGGCCTCGGCGCGCTCCCGGCCCTGCTCGTGTTCGCGCAGCCGGACCTCGGGACCGCGCTCGTCTATCTCGCCGCCCTCGCCGCGATGCTCTTCGTCGGCGGCACCTCGTGGCGGCAGCTGGCCGCGCTCGGGTCGGTCGCGGCGCTGCTCGTCGTCGCCGTCCTGTGGGCGGGGCCGGCGGTCGGCGTGACCTTCCTCAAGGGCTACCAGCAGGCGCGGCTCACCTGCTTCGTCCATCCGTCCCATTGCTCCGACGGCGACACCCGGTACAACCTCGAGCAGTCGATGGTGGCCGTGGGCGCCGGGCAGATCTACGGCCGCGGGGTGCACAACTCGACGCAGACGAACCTGAACTTCCTGCCGGAGCACGGCACCGACTTCGTGTTCGCGTCCTTCAGCGAGCAGCACGGCTTCGTCGGCGCATCGCTCCTCCTCGCGCTCTATCTGCTCGTCCTGTGGCGGGCGCTGCGGATCGTGTCGATCGCGCGCGACTTCTACTCCGCGATCGTGGCCGGGGGGATCGTCGTCGCGCTGCTCTTCCAGATCTTCGTCAACGTCGGGATGACGATGGGGATCGCTCCGATCACGGGGATCCCGCTCCCGTTCGTGAGCGTCGGCGGGTCGTCGATGATCGCCAATCTCGCCGCGATGGGCGTGCTGCTCGCGATCTATGCGCGCGGGCGCGCGGCGCGCCGCCGGAGATAGGGCCCGTTGGCGCTACCGAAGGCGCCGGTCGCGCTCGGAGCGGTGCGCAAGCTGATGAAGGAGCTCCGCGCGGCGGGCGCCGAC
>JAGWRZ010000205.1 GCA_028876365.1 Acidobacteriota bacterium
CGCGGAGCGGCCGCAGCGCGCCGCGCGGCGCGCTCCCGCACCTTCCCGCGCTGCCGACGGCCGGCCGGCTCCAGTCGAATCGCTGCCCGATCCCGCCGAGGTTCCGGCCCGCGTTCACGAGGGCCGCGAACGACACCGGCTTCCAGCTGTCGATGCTCGTCGCGGTCGCCCAGGTCGAGTCCCGCTTCGTGCCGAACGCGGTGTCCACGCAGGATGCGCGCGGCCTCCTGCAGGTGCAGCCCGCGACGGGTGCGTCCTTGAAGCTGAACGTGAACAACCCGGCGGCGAATGTCCTCGCCGGCGCCCGCTATCTCCGCATTCTCCTCGATCGCTACAACCGGACGGATCTCGCCCTTGCCGCCTACAACGCCGGCCCGACGAGGATCGATCTCGAGCACGACGTCCTCGGGCCGATCAGCATGCGCTACGTCGCCAACGTCGAGGCCCGCTGGGCGGCCCTCGCCGGCTGTTCCTGACACCTCCACCCGAGACATGTCAGGGGTCTGGCCCCGTGTATACGTACGCGATACCGATTGCTCGCAGGTGGGATGAATCCGACGATGTCAGGTTGCGATGCGACAGATTCATGACACGTGGGGCCAGACCCCTGACGTGTCCGTGATGGACGCGTGATCTCCGGGGTCGTGCTCGCCGCCGGGGCGTCGTCGCGCTACGGCACGGCGCCGCCGAAGCAGCAGGAGCTGCTCCCGCGCGTCCTGGCGGCGCTCGCGCGGAGCATCGTCGACGACGTCGTCGTCGTCACCGGCGCGCACGCGATCGTGACGGGGGCACGCACGGTGCGCTGCCCCGAATGGGAGCGCGGACCGGGCGCGTCGCTTCGCTGCGGCCTCGCGAGCCTTCCGGCGGGGACGGACGCCGCAGTTGTCGTCCTCGCCGACGGGCCGGGCCTCGACCCGCGCGCCGTCGACCGCGTGGTCGCAGCCTGGCGGTACGACCGCGGCGAGGTCTATGCCTGCGCGTACGGCGGGCTCCGCCTCCATCCGGTGCTTCTCGCGCGCGCGGCGTGGCCACGCGTGCCCGACGAAGGCGCGCGCGCGCTCGAGGCGCGCCTCGTCGAATGCGACGACCTGACACCGCCGGGCGACGTCGATGAGCAGCCTTAGGCCGGCGAGGCGAACGACGAGCCCCGACGGGCGGCACTGGGAGATCTACGCGTATCGCGAACGGATCACGCCCGCCGCCGAGGCGCGCTTCCGCCGGCTGCGAGGGCTCTTCCCACGGCGATCCGGCGCGTGGCTGATCGAGGCCGTGAGCTGGGCGCCGTACGAGCAGCGGCTCCGCTGGTCGATCCCGCGAGAGCGAAAGGGCCAGGTGCTCGCGCAGGTGGAAGGCCAGCTCGCCCGCGGCGAGCAGCCGATGCCACGCGGCGCGAAGCAGCTCCTGTACTAGTCAGTTCAGCGGGATGCGCAGCGCGGCGAGCTTCTCCTTCAGCTCCGCCGGCATCGGCTCGGTGACGGCCATGCGCACGTAGACGCGCAGACTCTCCTCGAACCGATAGCGCTTGCGGCACCACTCGCACTCGTCGAGGTGCGTCTCCGCCTCGCGCATCTCCTCCTCGCTGAGGATGTGGTCGAGGTACGGCTGCATCATCTCCTCGCAGTGCGCGCAGGGGTCGTCCGCATGACCCATCAGGCACCCTCCTCGAGAACGGATTCCGCGAGCTCGCGCGTCAGGATGCGACGTCCCCGATGGAGCCGCGACATCACGGTCCCGATCGGGATGTCGAGGATCTGCGCCGCGTCCTGATAGCTGAAATCGCCGATGTCGACGAGCACGATCACGTCACGAAAGTCATGGGGAACGGCGGAGAGAGCGGAGACGATGTCGTCCTGCGAGAGGCGCTCGACCACCTTTTCCTCGTCGCTCTGGCCGCCGTCGGACTCCGAGAGCCGGTCGTACAGGAAGTAGTCGTTCGCCTCGAGCCCCTGCGTCGGCGGCGTCCGTTGCTGGCGTCGCCCGCGGTCGATGTTCAGGTTCGTGAGGATGCGCAGAAGCCACGCGCGCAGGTTCGTCCCGGGCGTGTACGACCGCCAGCTCCGGAACGCGCGCGCGTAGGTCTCCTGCACGAGCTCGTCGGCGTCCTCGCGCGACCCCGCGAGATGGCGCGCGACGCGATACACCTGGTCGGAGAGGCCGAGCGCCTCCTCCTCGAAGCGGACGCGATCCCGCGCGTTCGCGGCGATGCGCGTGGCGTCCGAGGGTGCTTCAGCCATGAGGGCCACACTAACCCGAACGCCCGGTGGACGCTCAGGATTCCCGGAAGCCGGCCTTGCCGAGCGCTGCGAGGATCGCCTCGCGGCTCGTCTCCTCGTCGTTCCAGGAGAGCGTGACCTGGCCGACGAGGTTCGCGTTCGCGGCCTCGAGCCCGGGGTGGCCGGTCAGAGCGGCGCCGAGCCGGGCGACACAGCGCTCGCAGCGGATGCCGCTCACCTGCAGGGTCTCGGTCCGGGTGGCCACATGGTCAGCCTAGCGTCCTCTCGACGATGTCCGCGGCCGCCCGCTCGGCTCCGACCTCGAGCTGGCGCAGGGCTTCCGGCTCCGGAGGATCGGCTCCAAGCAGCTCCCTCGCGAGCGCGCTCGCGCGGACGACTCGGTCGCCGTCCGGATGGATGAGCTCCGCCTCGAGCCCGCGGTGAGCGGCCGCCCACCGGTTCTGGAGGTAATCGCCGCGCGGCGTCTCGCGCGCCGGCGCGGAGGCGACGAGCGACACGATCGCCCGGGCGACAAGCGCGGTTCGCTCGAGCGAGGTCGGCTGGTCGGCGATCCGGATCTCGAGGGTGCCGAAGGTCGGATGCGGGCGCACGTCCCACCAGATCCGCGTGTGCTCCTCGATGACGCCGAGCCGGACGAGCCGCTCCACCCACTCCTCCCAGGCCCGGTACGACCCGAACGCAGGCGGCGCACCGCCGCGCGGGAGCTCTGCGAGGACGGACGCACGGTTCGACAGCATCCCCGTGTCGGCGCCCGCGACGAACGGCGAGTTCGCCGACAGAGCGAGGATCACCGGCAGCCATGGCAGCACGGCCTCGAGCCGCTCGTAGCACGCTGCGGCGCTGTCGACGCCGACGTGGACGTGGAGGCCGTTCACGCCCTGGCGGCGGGCCGCGTAGCCGACATCCCGCATCATCGCGAGATAGCGCTCCTCCTGAACGACCGGCAACGACTCGTACGCCGCGGTCGGATGCGCGCCTGCGGCGGCGATCGCGAGCCCGTTCTCGGCGGCGATCTCGGCCGCGGCGCGACGCAGCGTGCCCAACGCGTCGATCGCGCCCGCGACGTCGGCGCAGATGTCGGTGTTCAGCTCGACGACGGATGCGTGCAGCTCCGTCTTCAATCGTCCACCCGGCGCGTCGCCGACGAAGAGGCCGACCGCGTCGACCGGGAGCAGAGTCGCGCCGTCGAGGATCATCAGCTCTTCCTCGATGCCGACGCTCAGCGGCGCCGACTCGCCGAAGCGCGACTCGAGCACGCGCTACTTGCCGCGAATGCCGTGCACCGGGCGGCCCGCCGCTTCCCACGCGTAGTACGACGCGCTCGGCCCGAACGCAGGCTCATACGTGACGACGTGCGGGTTGCGCCCCACTTCCTTCGCGCGGCCCGCGTGGCGGAGGAGATTCGGGTCGTCGCGCTCCTGCCAGACGAGCACGAGATGCGCGGCCGTCATGAACGTCGCGACGAACGCACAGCCGGGAGCGGGACACGGGAACGGATCGGTGCTGACGCAGAACCAGCCCGCATGGTCGCCGTCCTCCTCGCCCGTCCAGAGCTCTTCCTCTTCGAGCTCGACCTCCTCGGCCAGCTGAATGCGGCCACGCCGCATCTCCTCCCGCTCCACGGCGGCAAGGGTAGCGACGGCATCGAGTCGCTCGCGCGCGTGAAAAAGAGTCGGGGGCCCCGGGCAGGCGGTCGGGGCCCCCGTCTCACGCTCCCGTCGACTGCGCTGGCCTGCAGTCGGAGAGAGCCGGCCCCCAGGGGTGCGGAGCCGTGACCCCTCCTGTCTACCAACGCACGGATTAAGCGCCCGTTAACGTCAGGCGGGCGGGCCGCCGCCGCTCGACGCGCTTCCGCGCAGCGTCTTCGCGCTCGCCTCCGCGGCGTGGAGCACGAACGCCTGCTGAACCGCGCCCGAGACGCCGTTCGCCGCATAGCTGTAGACACCCGACAGCACGTTGCCGCGTCGTTGGTACACGGCGTACCGGATCGCGTTCACCTTCTTGCCGTTGATCTTTCCGGAGACGTCGATGCGCAACGCGATCGCGCCGGCGAGGAGCTTCGCATCCGAGATGCGCGTGATCGTGTACACGAGCGGCGGCTGGCCCTCGAATGCGATCGGCTTGTGCGGACATGTCCGCGCGTGCTGCGCGACTTCGCGCATCGCCTCCGCCGCACCGCCGGGCTTGTAGGTGACGACCTCGTTCGAGAGAGCCAACGGGACGGCCCGGTTCGTGTAGTCGACCTGGAGCCGGTCGACGCGCAGCCGCTCGCTCGGGTACTGGCTCGTCCCACACAGATCGAGGGTTCGCTGCGCCGTCCCCCTGCCGTCGGCGCGCTGATGGAGCGCGAAGCCCACGCCGACCGCGCCCGGCCTGAGGACGAGCCTCGAGAGGTCGGGCTTGACGGCCGCGGCCATTGCGATGGCTGCCACGATCACGCCCACAGGGTACCCCGACTCTTCCGGCGCGACCCGCCTCCGGTCAGCGCATCGTGACCGCCCAGACCCCGCCGAGGAGCGCAGTCCCGACGACGACCCACATGACGTAGTCGCCGACGACGCCGCTGTGCAGCGCCTTCAGCCCGCCGACCGGGATCCGCAACGGCCGGTAGAGACCGATCCAGGCGAGGAGCGCTGCGAGGAACGTCGCGCCGAGGCCGTAGAGCACGCTCTCTCCTGATCCGGCCTCGAGCGAGAACGGCAGCCGGGGAACGCGTGCGACCGGCACGCCGTCGAGCACGTGAGCGGCGTACGCCGCGCGCCCGACGAGGCGCTCGCCGCCGTACTCGCTGCGGGAGGCGAGGCCGGGAACGACGCTGACGAGCGCGGCGAGCCCGACGAGAAGCCCGCTCCCGGCGAGGAGCGGCCGTGTGCGCGTCCCCCGCCTCGGCGGCGTCTCCTTCATCTCGGGCGAGAGCAGCGGATCGTGCCGCCTTCCCGCACCGAGAAAGATGCGCGCGCCGGCGCGGAGGAGAGCCGCGCTCGCGAGCGCGCCCGCGATCCAGAGGAACGGCGGCGCCCATGCGCGGCCCGCCGCGTTCGCGGCGGCGTCGATCTCGGCGTGCCCGAGGTAGTCGCCGAGGTACGGGACGCCGACGAGTGCGAGCGCGCCGAGCGTCCACACGACCGCGAGTGCATGCATGCCCGCCGCACGTCCGTGCAGGTGCAGCTCGTCGACCGAGCGGAGGCGCGCGACGACGACTCCGACGGCGAGGAAGAGCCCGGCGGTCGCGAGCCCGTGCGCGAGGAGCATGTCCGCCGCTCCGGCGACTCCCCGAGGGGAGAGGAGGCCGATGCCCGCGAGCATGATCCCGATGTGGCAGACGACCGAGTAGGCGAGCATGCGTTTCAGGTGCCGCTGCAGGTACGCCATCGTCCCGCCGAGCAGCGCGCTCACGACACCGAGGACGACGAGCAGCCCGCCGATGTGGAGCCCGGCGGCCGAGAACGCGGTCCAGTACACGCGGGCGACGCCGAGAAGCCCGATGTCCGTCATCACGCCCGCGAACACCGCGCACACCGGCGCCGGTGCGACCGCGTACGCGTCGGCGAGCCAGAAGTGGAACGGGACGACCGCGGCCTTGCAGAGAAACCCGGCGGCGATGAGGGTGAACGCGACGACGACGAGCCCATCCGGGCGATGGCCTGCGAGGGCCCGCCCGATCTGCGCGAGGTTGAGCGCGCCGGTTCGCGCATATGTCAGCGCGAGGCCGGTGAGCACGAGGTAGCCGCCGAGCGTGTTCGTGATGGCGAAGTTGACCGAGCCCTGCAGCGGCCCGATGTCGCGCATCTCGAAGCCCGTCAGTGCATACGCGGCGACGCCGGCGAGCTCGAGCCAGACGAACAGGTTGAAGAGGTCGCCGCTGACGGCGAAGCCGCACAGCGCGCCGAGGCAGACGAGCATGAGCGTGTCGAAGAGGCGCGCCGCCTCCGTGAGATAGGTGAGCGAGTAGAGGAGGGCGACGCAGACGATTGCGCCCGCGAGCGCGATCATCCCGGCGCCGAACGGATCGTCGACGAACGCGATGCCGATCGCAAGGCCCGCATGCGGTCGCCAGCCGCCGAACCACTGCACGGCGCCGCCGCGCTCCGAGACGAGCATCAGCGCGATCCCGAGCGCACAGACGGAGGCCGCGGCCCCGATGCCGACGGCGTCGAGGAGGCGCCCGGGGAGAAGCCGGTCGCCGGCGACGACGACCGCGGCGGCGAGGAGCGGGACGACGACGGGAAGCGGGAGCATCCAGCTCATCCGCTCAGCTCCCCCATCTCGTCCGGGTCGATCGTCCCCGAGGTGTGATGGACGTCGAGCGCGAGTGCGAGGATGAGCGCGATCACGGTGACGCTGACGACGATGTCCGTGAGCGTCAGCGCCTGCACGACCGGATCGACCGCGGTCGTCCCGAGCGCGACGCCCGCGAAGATCGGCGGCCCCCCGCCCCGCACGTAGCCGATCGAGAGAAGCAGCAGATACGTCGACGACTGCGTCACGGTCAGGCAGACCGCGAGGTGGATCAGGTTCCGGCTCGTGACGATTCCGTACAGGCCGACGAGGCAGATCCACGCGGCGATCGCATATGGGAGAAAGCTCATCCGCGCCGCCGCGCGATCGGGACGATGTACTGCTTCAGGAACTCGCTGTAGAGCACGAGGTTGGCGGCCGCGACTTCGATCGCCGCCGCCCAGTTGACGAAGGACGCGCTCCCGCCGGACCAGATCGTCCCGGAGTCTCCGCCCCCGAGCATGTTCTTCAGGAACGGCAGGCCGATCGCGAGCGCGACGAGCCCGACGACGACGTAGCCCCCGGCGCCGATCGCCTCGAGCGGGTCGAGGTGGCGCTCGTCTCCGGCGGCGGACCAGGCGCGGTAGCCGACGGCGAGATAGAGGAGCAGGAGCCCCGCCGCGACCACGACGCCGCCCTGGAAGCCGCCGCCCGGCGTCACGAAGCCGAAGGCGACGAGCCAGAGCCCGACGAGCGCGACACCCCCGACCATGATCGTGCCGCCGGCGCGGACGAGATCGCTGTGCACGCGGTCGCCCGCGTCGCGGTGCCCGGATCGGCCGCGGAGAAGGAGAACGACCCCGACGACCGCAGCGAACAGGATGTACTCCTCGCCGAGCGTGTCGAAGCCGCGGATGTCGTACGTCGTCGCGTTGACGACGTTCGTCACGTGCCGTTCGGGTGTCGCGATCCGGTTCAGGACGAAGCCGTACGGCCCCCGGTAGTGCCCGAAGCCCGGCAGCCCCGCATACGCCCAGAGGAGAAGCGCGCCGAGAGCGGCGCCGGCGGCGAGGAACACGCCGATGCGCGCGCGCCTCGTCATTCCCTGTCCCTGACGCGGGCGACGGCGATGAGGATCACGAGCGGGTAGGCGACCGTCGTGACGACGAGCATCGAGAGGGCGACGTCGGGAGCGCCGAAGACGACGAAGAGCACGACGAGCACGAGCCCGTACAGGCCGTTGACGAAGATCATGCGGAGCGGGTCGCGCGTGAGGACCACCGCGGGCGCGCCGAGCGCGGCCAGCACGAGCACGAGCGACTGCAGGGGCGCGAGGGTGGCGATCACGGGCCGCCGTCGACTCTCCGGGCCGCGCGCGCGGTCGCCGTCAGGAGGATCGGGTTGAGGAAGAACATCAGGCCGACGGCGGCGATCGCCTCGAGCCCGCCGGCGGAGAGACGCTCGCGGTCGAGCACCGCCGCGAGCACGAAGAAGGCCGGCACCGTCGTCGCAGCCGCGGAGTAGTGCAGCCGGTCGAGCGTCGTCGGCATGACGACCACGCCGACGACGCAGAGCAGCTCGAGCGTCACCCCGAGCGCGAGCAGGACGTCTACAACCATCGTCCGAGAAAACGGGTGAACACGAGCCCGCCGACCCAGGTGAGGACGGCCGCCGCGACGGCGAGCCCGTACTCGAACGAGCGGTGGAAGCCCTCGGCGAGGCACAGGAGGATGAGCACCGCGAGCGTGCCGCCGACCTCGACGGCGACGAGCGCGTCGACCGCACGGCGTCGAACGACGACGAAGCCGAGGGGCAGGTAGCCGCAGAGGAGCGCGGCGGCCGCGGTCTCGAACGCGTTCAGGCCGGTGACTCCGATTTCCGGTTCATGACGAGGTCGTGCAGGGTGACGTGCTCGTCGTCGATGTCGATCACGAACGCGTTCGGGCTGAGGTTGGCCGCGTAGTTCGTCCATGCGCGACTGCCGCGCACGTCGGTCTTGCGCGTGTGCGTGCGCCCGCGGGGCGGCCGGACGAGCGCCCACATGACGATCGCGAAGTCGGGAAGAACGCGCGGGAGCGCGCCCCGGGACGCCGCGAGCGCGCGCCACGGGACGCGAAGCTCGACGGCCGCACGCGTGCGTGCCAGCTCGCCGAGCGACGCGGCGACGGTCGCGCACGACGCGGCGCCGATCCATTCGATGCGGTTCCAGTCGCCTGCGAGGAGAAGCCAGAGCCAGAAGAAGGCGAGCCAGCCCGCGAGCCAGGGGAGCACGTGCCTCATGCCGTCCTCCTTGCCCCGGCCCGCGGGCGCTGCAACGCGTCTACTGGCCCATCTTCACCCCGGGCTCGCCCCACTCGAGCTGGATCGCCCGCGTCGGCCGCTCGCCCGGGACGTTCGCCGCCCGCTCCCCTGTGAAGAGGGGGAGGATCGTGCGCCCGGCGGCCGCCTTCAACATCATCGCCGTCGCGACGTACCACGCGAGCAGGGCGGAGATGACGAAGACCCAGCCGGCCCAGTGCTGGATGTGCGCGTCGCCCTGCAGGAGGCCGATCGCCGCCAGGCCGGAGCCGGCGGCGAGCGTCCCGAGCACGGCCACGACGCCGAGGTTCGTCTCGACGAGCGCGCCGAGCATCCCGGAGAACGTGATCCCGCAGAGGGCGATGAACCAGAAGCCGAGAGCCTGGTCCATCGGCGTCCCCGCCGCGAGCGTCTTCGTCGCCACGAGGAGGTTCAGGATCCCGTACCCGATCCAGAAGGACCCCCACATGCCGTGCATCGCCGTCGCGACGGCGTCGCGGGCGCGATAGGCCCACATGCCGGCCATGAACTGGGCGATGCCCCCGAACGTGAGCGCGAACGGGAAGAGGTAGCCGGGCGACGCGGCGTTGCCCCACCACCCGGCCAGGTTCGTCGCGACGATGAACGTCGCGCCCGCGAAGCCGAGAAGGCCGAGGACGGACGGCGCCGCGATGGGCTGGAGAAAGACGCGCGGACGGGCGAAGTCCCCGTACCACCCGTCCGGGTCGGCAGCGAGGGCGACGCCTGCGGAGGCGCGCTCCCGCCGTTCGTCGATGCTGCTCATGCCTTCAACCCCTTTCAGTCGAGGGGTTGATTCCCGGGGCCCGCGCCCGAAAACATATCGTACTGCGATTTTGTTTCATCTCGGCCGGCCACGGGACAACGGAGACGTGGCACTCGTCGACGCGATCGCCTCGTGGCCGGTCCTCCGCCAGCTGCGCGAAGGCGATCCGCTAGGGCGTGGCCGCGCGGTGCAGTCGCCGCGGTCGAAGGCGCTCCGGCCGCGCATCGACGAGGCCGACCGCGTGGTCCAGTCGGTCTGCCCGTACTGCGCCGTCGGCTGCGGCCAGCTCGTGTACGTGAAGGGCGGCGAGGTCACGCACATCGAGGGCGATCCGGCAAGCCCGATCTCACGCGGCCGGCTCTGCCCGAAGGGGCAAGCCTCGAAGAGCTACGTCCAGTCGCCGGTCCGCGAGCTGAAGGTGAAGTACAGGCGCCCGTACGGAACCGTGTGGGAGGAGCTCGACCTCGAGACGGCGATGGACATGATCGCCGACCGCGTCGTCGAGACGCGCGCGCGCCACTGGCAGGACGAGACCGAGGACGGTGCACCTGCGAATCGCACGCTCGCGA